>JAVVPD010000069.1:0-11420 GCA_036655975.1 Desulfovibrionaceae bacterium
AAAAATTAAACAATGCCCCCCCACCGCACGCGGCATTTTTTAGACATAACTCCTATATTTCCATATGGATACGGTAAAATAATCTTTCCTTCATTTTTGGCACAAGAATTGCTATGTATAGAGTACCTTCCTTTCTAAAATATACTTACCTGCCTCCTCCGAAAAACGGCCTGCCCCCCCAAGCGGGCCGTTTTTTATGGGGCAGCCCGCAGCCATGAGGAAAGCCCATGCATTCTGCCTTTCTCGCTTCAGAATTTGCCCCCAGCCCCCCCGCTGCCGCCCGTTTCCATATCATTCCCGTACCCTATGAAGCCTCCGTTTCCTACGGGCACGGTACCGCACTGGGCCCGCAAGCCATACTTGAGGCCTCCCAGCAATTGGAAGCTTTTGACGGTCTGTCCCAGCCCGGCAGCCATGGCATCTATACCCACCCCCCCCTTGATTGTTCTGGCAGCCCCGAAAGCGTTCTTGCCCGCATTCAGCAGGCCACGGCAGCGGCCCTCCAGTGCCACGCTTTGCCCGTTCTGTTGGGTGGTGAACATTCCCTTACCCTCGGCGCGCTTCGCGCCCTACAGGCCCGCTACGGGCGTTTTGGCATTGTCCAATTCGACGCCCACGCAGACCTACGCCCCAGCTACGAGGGCTCAATCTATTCCCACGCCTGTGTCATGCACCGCGCCGTCGCCGACCTGCATTTACCCCTCGTACAAATGGCTGTACGCGACTTTTGCCTTGAAGAAGCGCAGATTCGCCTTGACTATAACGTCATCCACTTCGACGGCCCCACCCTTGCCCGCCACGGCCTCCCCACAGAGCCGCTCCCCCCTGATTTTCCCGAACATATTTATATCAGCTTCGACGTGGACGGTCTCGATTCTTCCGTTATGCCCGCCACCGGCACACCGGTTCCTGGGGGCCTGTCATGGTACGATGCCCTCAGCCTGGTGGAAACATGCACGCAGGCTCGCACCGTCATCGGGATGGATATTGTGGAACTCGCGCCCATCCCTGCCCTGCACTTTGCCTCCTACACCGCAGCTCGCCTCACCTATCACCTGATGGGCATCGTGGAGAGGGCAAATTTTTAGACGCGGGTGCTATTCCCCCACGCAACAGCCTTGCCGCAAATTATACATGAGCATATGGCGACTGATCGCGTTAAGGGTATCCGTTTTTTGACGAGTCCATAGGGGGGCGATGAGTTCTTCGGGGGTGGGGTCACCCGTGAGGCGATGGATGAGGATAGGCGCGGGTAAAAGCGTCAGGGCGCGTACAATAGCCTGCACGTAAGCCTCTTGGGTAAGCGGGGTGTACAGGCCTTGGGCGTATTGCCGGGCAAGCTCGGTATGACGGGGCACAAAAGTCCCGTGAAGCTTGATGCCGTGCAGGGGCAAAGCCGCAGCCCAGCGGACGCTGTTCAAAAAATCATCAATACTTTCACCGGGCAAACCCGCCATAAGGTGACCGACAACTTTAATATTCAGGGCCGCAGCATCGCGGACGGCCTGGGCCGCCTGTTCCGCACTGTGTTGGCGATTAATGCGTATCAGTGTCGCGTTGTGGCAGCTTTGTAGCCCCAATTCGAGCCACACTTCGGGCAGGGGGCAGTCCGCCACAAGGCGGAGTTTTTGGGGGTTGAGACAGTCGGGACGCGTGCCCAGAGAGATGCCCACAATATCGGGCAAGAGGGCTGTTTGTTCAAGGGTTTGAGCCAATTTTTCTACAGGCCCATAGGTATTAGAAAAAGACTGGAAATAAGCTAGAAATTTTCTAGCCTTAGTGTTGACAGCGTATTTCGCTTGCCAAAACCGCCATTGCGAGTGAATATCGTTTCCTTGAGCGTGGAAACCCGACCCCGCACCTGCGCCGTTACAAAAAATGCAACCGTGTCGGGACAAAGTTCCGTCCCGATTGGGGCAGGAGGCTCCGGCATCGAGTGGAATTTTTTGCACACGTTGCCCATAACGATGCCGTAAATAGGCAGCTAAGGTGTTCCAAGGTAGCATGGTTACAGCTTTTTTATACGTATTTTACACGAGCGTGGGTGGGAAAAATTTTTGAACTTCCCATGTGCGTTGTTGACTTTACATCCATTTTAGATGAACACCGTGTAGCGGAATGCGGGATTTTGTGCAATACGACCAAACCCGTTTCGTACCGATCCACCCACAGAGAGGCAAGCGATAGCACTATGGCAAAGATTTTGGATTTTGTACTGGGGATGTTTTCTAACGACCTCGCGATTGATCTTGGAACCGCAAATACTTGTGTCTATGTCAAAGGACAGGGCATCATGCTGCGGGAACCTTCTGTTGTTGCGGTTAAGAAAGACGCGCGTGGGAACAATGTCGTTTTGGCCGTCGGACACGATGCCAAGCGCATGTTAGGACGTACTCCGGGGAATATCTGGGCCATCAGACCCATGAAAGACGGAGTGATTGCCGACTTTGAAGTGACCGAGGCCATGCTTCGCCATTTTATTGCCAAGGTGCACAATTCTCGCCGTCTGGTGCGACCGCGAATCATGATTTGCGTCCCCACCGGCATTACCCAAGTAGAAAAACGCGCGGTCAAAGAATCTGCCCAGTCGGCGGGGGCCCGCGAAGTATATTTGATTGAAGAACCCATGGCGGCGGCCATTGGTGCCAACCTCCCCATTCAGGAACCTACTTCCAATATGGTCGTAGACATTGGCGGCGGCACCACGGAAGTGGCGGTTATTTCGCTTTCGGGCATTGTGTATTCACGCTCCGTGCGTGTGGGCGGCGACAAAATGGACGAAGCCATTATGACCCACGTTAAGCGTAAATATAACATGCTGATCGGCGAATCTTCGGCAGAAGAAATCAAAATGAAAATCGCTTCGGCCTATCCCATGGATCCAGAACAGCAAATAGAAGTGAAAGGCCGAGATTTGGTGACGGGCATTCCACAAAATATCATTATTACCTCCGAAGAAGTACGCAAAGCCATTTCCGAACAGGTAGACAGCATCGTGCAAGCGGTACGCATTGCGCTGGAGCAGACGCCCCCCGAATTAGCCGCAGATATTGTGGATAGGGGTATTGTGCTGACGGGCGGCGGTGCGCTGCTTAAGGGGCTGGACCAATTGTTGCGCGAAGAAACCTCCCTGCCCATCACCGTGGTGGACGATCCGCTTTCCACAGTGGTTATGGGCACCGGACGTGCTTTAGATAATCTTGATATTCTGAAGGAAGTCTGCATAGATTAAGCTGCTTCGTCTATTCTTGGGATATTTCGAATTTGGAATCCCTGCAAGCGAGTATGAGCTTTTCGCCGAAGCTGTTTCAAAACTTTTTTGAAATGGCTTCTTGCGGTTTATAAACGTGTTTTTTAAAGGTACGTATTTTTGTGACCCCGCGCCGTTTTATCCTCATCCCGGTCATTGTGCTCTTTATATACTTGGGCACCTATACGTGGAATCAGCGTACAGGCTTTTTGGACAACCTCGCCACCCAATTGGGGCTTGAAACGGTCGGGGCGGTACTCAAACCTGTGACCCTGTTCCGCTCCACTGTGGAAAATTTTTGGGATAAATATTTTGATCTTGTCAGCGTGCGCGAAGAAAACGAACGCCTCAAAACCGACATCATCGCCATTCATGCCCAAATTGTGCAGGCCGGTGAAGACCGCGCCGAAGCGGAACGCTTACGCAAGCTTTTGTCCATGCCGCCGGACGAACAATGGCGCTCGGTGGGCGCGCGGGTACTGGCGGGGCGCATGGGCCCTAATTCTGTGTTGGAAACCGTGACCATCAACCGTGGCTATCTGGCAGGGGGCCTACCGGGCACACCTTTGGCAACCGAGCTGGGCCTAGTGGGCCGCGTTTTGCGCGCCTCCGCCACCACGGCCACAGCCTTACTTTTGACCGACCCCGGCAGCCGCATTGCGGTACTCAGCCAAAACACCCGCGCCCCGGGCGTGCTCAGTGGGCGCGGGGCGCGCCACCCCTTGGAAATGCGCTTCGTGGCCCGCAATTCCGAGGTGGAAACCGGAGAACTGCTCGTCACTTCTGGGCTGGACGGGGTATACCCCAAGGGCATTCCCGTGGCCCGTGTGGTCAGTGTGGCCCCTTCGGACTATTCCCAATTTATGTCCGTGCTCGCCAGCCCGCTGGTGGACGTGGACCGCCTCGAAGAAGTGCTGTTGCTCGAACGTAGCGTCGACGCACAGGTCAACCCCTTTGGCCCTGACGAATCTCCCACCATGCCCATTGTGCAGGCCGTAAATCCCGAACTGATCGGCCCAGTTCTGCCGCCTCCCCCCCCCAAGACGGTGCCGGGGGCACAGGGCCGCCCGCAATGAACTGGCCTAATATCCTCTGGTGGATCTGTTTTATTCCGCTGGCCTTTGTGGTGCAGATCTATGTTCCCGGTCTGGACGCGTTGGTCATCGGGCTGGTTATTGTCTTACAAGAACGCCGGTATAAAGATTTATTATGGGTTCTTCCACTGCTGGTTATTTTGCAAGAGGGTATGGGCTCACGCGAATTTGGCGGAGCCATTGTTTGGTATATGATGGTGATTATTGTTTTCAATATGGGGCGCTGGCTGTTCGAGGTAGAAAATATCCTGTTCATCTGCCTGCTGGCGGGCTGTCTCGGTGCCAGTCATTTTGCCATTGTGTATTTTATGGCCCCCCTGCAAAACCTGCCTGTGGATATTCAAAACTTGACTGACGAAAGCCTCACCCAAGCTATTTTTATCGCCACGGTCTGGTGGCTGGCCTATTTCTCACGCCGAGGCGTGCAGGCGGACGAAGAAAATGCCTGAAAAAAAACCAAATATGCAAAAACCCCGCAAGGGCATCCGCCATTGGCTCAAAATCCAAGTCGAACCCGAAAGTTACCAACCTCCACGGGGAGGCATGATCTTTCTGCAATGTTTGGTGGGCGTATTGTTCTTTGTATTTGTGGTGCGTTTTTGGTATCTTCAGGTACATAAGGGCCAAGAATTTACACGCCAAGCCCAAAACAACCGCCTGCGTGAAGAACGCATCATTGCCCCGCGCGGGGTCATCACGGATGTCCGTGGCGTAGTCTTGGCCGACAACCGCTTGGCCTACGGCCTGTCGCTGGTACGTGAAGACTGTAACGATATTCCCGCTACGCTGGCCCAAGTCAGCGCGTGGACGGGGATACCGCTGGAGGCCATCACCGCAAAGTTTCAGAAAGACCGACTCAAAGTCAAATCTTTTGAACCCTTGCTGCTCCTCACCGACATGGATTTCAGCCTCGTCGCCCGTATTGAAGCCCAACTGCTCTACTGGCCGGGGCTGGAAATTGTGGTTCGGTCCAAGCGCAATTACCCCGAAAGCAACCTGTACGCCCACGTCCTTGGCTATGTGGCTGAAGCCAATGAAAAAGAAATGGCAGAGGACAAAAGCTTGTCTATCGGCGATCTGGTGGGCAAGCAAGGGCTGGAACTGGTGCTGGAACCGCACCTGCGCGGCTCCAAAGGCCTGTTTGAAATTGAAGTGGACGTACTGGGCCGGGCCTTGGGCAAAAGCCTGATGGAAGAACCACGGAGCGGGCAACCCGCACGTCTGGCCTTGGACACCCGCATTCAGCAAGCCGCGTGGGACGCGCTTGAGGGGCAGGCAGGGTGCATCGTGGTTATGGATCCGGATACCGGCAAGCTGGTGGCCTTGGTGACCGCCCCCTCCTATGATAATAATGCCTTCGCGGCGGGGATTTCCCGAAGTGAGTGGGAAGAATTACGCTCCAATCCCCGTTTCCCGCTGCAAAATCGCGTTATCCAAAGCGTGTACCCGCCCGGCTCAGTATGGAAACTCATGATGACCGCCATGCTGCTCAAAGAAGGGGTGCGCCCCACCGAAAGCGTGGTGTGCACCGGAGAATACCGCTTGGGCAATCGGGTGTTCGGGTGTTGGAAAAAAGGCGGGCACGGCACAGTGGATATGACCCGTGCGCTGGTAGAATCCTGCGACGTATACTATTATCAAATGTCTGAAAAAATGGGTATTGACCGTATTGAGCGCTTTGCCAAGGCCTCCGGCTTTGGCGTGCTCACGGGCATTGACCTGCCCCACGAAAAAGCGGGACTGGTGCCTTCCAAGGCGTGGAAGCGCCGCCGCTTCGGTGAATCTTGGGTACGCGGCGAAACCCTGAACATTTCTATCGGGCAA
This sequence comes from Desulfovibrionaceae bacterium, assembly GCA_036655975.1. Classification (GTDB taxonomy): domain Bacteria; phylum Desulfobacterota; class Desulfovibrionia; order Desulfovibrionales; family Desulfovibrionaceae; genus CASQEL01. The sequence goes on from JAVVPD010000069.1 coordinate 6,169, forward strand.
GGCTACACCTTGGTAACCCCTTTACAAATGGCAACCTTTGTATCGTCCCTGCTCAACGGGGGCAGATTGCTCAAGCCTCAGGTGCTGGACACGGCGGAAACTGAAGTGCGCGGACAATTGCTTGTGGACGAAAAAATCCGTACCGTTATTGTGGACGCCATGCGTAAAACAGCGGCCACGGGCACGGCACGGGTGGTGGGCCGTAAAGACGCCGACATGGGCGGCAAAACCGGTACCGCACAAGTGGTTAAGCTAAAGATGGTGAAAGAACGACGCATGAAAACGGCGGAGATGACCTATGAGCAGCGCGACCACGCGTGGATAGCCACGTGGGGGGCCAAAGAAGGTAAACGCTATGTGGTGATCGTCATGGTCGAACACGGCGGTGGCGGCAGCTCCATAGCCGGCCCCATAGCCCGCAAGGTTTACGATGCCTTGTTCGGAGTGCAAACCTCATGAATAATGTTGATCAACGTCTATTTTTGTATATCAATTGGGGGCTGGTGGCCTGCACCCTCATGTTATTTTTTCTCGGCGTGGGCAACCTGTATTCTGCCAGCGGCATGCGTATGGAAGGCGGCATTGTCATGTCCACCTATTACCAGCGTCAACTCCTGTGGGGGGGGCTAGGCTTTGTGGGCATGTTGCTGGCTATGACTTTTGACTACCGCCAATTACACAATCTGGCTTGGCCCTTTTTTATTCTCACCATCGTATTGCTCTTGCTGGTACCGATAATGGGCAAAACTGTGTACGGTGCCAAACGGTGGATTTCTCTTGGATTCATGAGCTTACAGCCCAGTGAACTGGCAAAATTGTCCGTGCTCATATTGACCGCACGCCTGCTGGCCCGCAACAGTGAAAATCTCGGCTGGATGGACTTTTTCCGCATTTTGCTGGTGGGCCTTGTCCCGGGAGCGCTCATCATCATCCAGCCGGACTTGGGCACCACACTCATGGTGCTTCTGCTCTTGGCGGGTATGGTACTTTTTCACGGGCTTAAGGGCTATGTGCTCAAGGCCTGTCTGCTGGCCGCCCCCTGTCTGGGGGCCTTCATGTGGTTTGTGGGTATGCACGACTATCAACGACAGCGAATCCTCACCTTTCTCGACCCGTCCATTGATCCTCGGGGTTCAGGCTACCACATCTTGCAATCGCAGATCGCCATCGGCTCGGGAGAAATGTGGGGCAAAGGCTTTTTAGAGGGTACCCAAAGCCAATTACGCTTTTTGCCCGAAAAACATTCCGACTTTGTTATCGCCGTGTTCGGCGAAGAATGGGGTTTTGTGGGTTGCGTGGTTTTACTTGCATTGTATTGTTTATTTTTATTATCTATATTTAGCACCATCGCCGAGGCCAAAGACCGTTTTGGCAGTACCCTCGCAGCTGGGGTATTCTTTTATTTCTTCTGGCAGATTTGCATTAACATGGGTATGGTTATCGGACTGATGCCTGTGGTGGGCATTCCCCTACCCTTCCTCAGCTACGGGGGCAGCGCCACACTGGTGAATTTTACCCTTATCGGGATCGTATTGAATGTTTCCATGCGACGCTTTATGTTTAAAAGTTAGCCGTGTTATCCTCTGGACAACAGACTTTTTAACACAACCACTGTGAGGGACTATCAGTGAGTAAAGACGAAATTAACGCTTTTTTAGGCGCGGGCACCGTGTATGAAGGAAAACTCTCCTTCCAGGGGGCTGTTCGCGTCGACGGCATTTTTTCGGGGCAGATGGACAGTGAAGGCTCCCTGATTGTGGGCAAAGATGCCGCCATTGACGGAACCCTGCGCGTGGGCGAGCTTATGCTTTCCGGTCGCTTTGTGGGAGATGTCTACGCTAAAAAACGTGTACTCATCCACCGTGGCGGCGTTCTGGAAGGTACTATCTACTCCCCGTCACTTATTATGGAAGACGGCGGTATTCTGCAAGGGCAAGTAAACATGCAGAATCTTGCCGAAGCCCAAAAATAATTCCGAAAGTTGTGCACATTTGTGGGGAATACCCTTTGACAGGATGTGCCGTGTAGTCTAAACCAGTTGGGGGATTGCTCCAATATTCACAACTCAGCACGGAGGGTGGAATGCTTGATCTGAATATCACCATACTATTTCAGCTGGTGAACTTTTTGATTGCGGTTTACGTATTAAATATCCTCCTTGTGCGTCCTATCCGCGCCATTTTGCAGGAACGCAAAAACACGATGGACAATTTGCAGGGGGAGGCCGACGCCTTTACCCGTGAAGCGCGCGAGCGTATGTCCACGTATCAGGCCGCACTGAGCAAAGCCCGCCACGAAGCCACCTTGGCCCGTGACGCGGCCCGTGCCGAAGGCCTGACAGAACAGCAGTCTATTGTAGCAGACGCTGGCCTGAAAGCGCAGGCGCATATTAGCAAAGCGCAGGACGCCATCAAGCAGGAGGCCGATGAAGCCCTTGCCAGTCTCCAGAAACAGGTAAAAATTCTGGCTGGCAAAGTTGCAACACAGGTGTTGAATTAACCGTGTCTGCATCGTATACCTATGACCAAAAGCCAAGGGGGTGGGCTTTGACAAAATGTACACGTGTTTGGTTTATGGCCGCATGCGTATTGCTAACAGCCAGCACAGCGTATGCCGCCGACGGCGAATTACGCTGGGGCGACTTTGGCTGGCGTGTGCTCAACCTTGTTGTTTTTGTAGCTATCCTCTGGAAATTTGCCGGTAAAATTATCGTAAATTTCCTGACAGGTCGCCGCGAAGGCATCCGGCAAGAGCTGGACGATCTTGAAAGCCGACGCGTGGAAGCACGCAAACGCTTAGCAGAAATTGAAGAAGGCATTGGCAACCTTGAAGCCGAACGCCAGGCTATTCTTGATGAAAGCCTTGTGCAGGCCGAAACAAGCAAACAAGCCATTATTCAGGAAGCTCACAAACAGGCAGAACAGATTCTCGAGCAAGCCCGCCGCACCGCTGAAAATGAAGGCCGTGCAGTGCTTGCACAAGTGCGCGAGACCATTGCCAACGAGATCATCGACGCTGCCACAACGGTGCTGGAGTCCAAGCTTGACGGAACAAAACACGACAAGCTCATCAACAATTCCTTGACAAAGGTGGTGCTCAATTGACCGACAGCGTTGTAGCACGCAGATACGCCAATGCGCTCTTTACCTTGGGTAAGAAAGCCGGCAGTAAGGAACTTGAGCTTTACGGCTCAAGCCTTGTACAGATGGAGCATCTGCTTGCAGACTCACCAGATCTGGATAAGGTATTCAAAAGCCCAGTGGTGACAATCAAGGAAAAACGCAAGGTGCTTGAACAACTCCTTGCGAAGATTGCCGCAGATCAAATCATGTCAAACTTCTGCATGTTGCTTGCGGACAAAGGTCGTTTGCCATTCCTGCGCGAAATCGCAACCTATTACGGAACACTGCTGGATACGGAAAAAGGCGTTATTCGCGGCCATATTCTCACGGCTGTGAAGCTTGACGCCAAAAGACAGGCCCAAATCAAAACTTTGCTGGAGAAAAAAGCCGGCAAAAGCCTTGAACTTGCCTTTGATGTGGATAAATCCATTCTTGGGGGCGTTGTCCTCAAGGTGGGGGATCGGGTCTTGGACGCGAGCCTGCGCGCGCAGTTAGCTATCCTTCGGGATACAATCAAGAGGGGTGAATAGCACATGCAGATAAAAGCGGAAGAAATCAGCAAGATCATCGAAGATCAGATTAAAAACTACGAACAACGCGTAGAAATGAGTGAAACCGGCACCGTCTTGTACGTCGGTGACGGTATCGCCCGTGTCTACGGTGTTCAAAATGCCATGGCCATGGAACTGCTGGAATTTCCCGGCGGCCTCATGGGGATGGTTCTGAACCTCGAAGAAGACAACGTGGGTGTCGCCCTCTTGGGTGAAGACACCGGCATAAAAGAAGGCGACCCTGTTAAAAGAACAGGGAAAATCTTCTCCGTGCCTGTGGGCGACGAAGTTATGGGCCGAGTGCTGAACCCCTTGGGTCAGCCCATCGACGGTCTGGGGCCGCTGGACGCCAAAGAAATGCGTCCGGTGGAACTGAAGGCGCCCGGCATCATCGCACGTAAATCCGTGCACGAGCCCATGCCTACCGGCCTCAAAGCCATTGACGCCATGACACCTATCGGTCGCGGACAACGCGAACTGATCATTGGTGACCGTCAAACCGGTAAAACCGCCGTATGTATTGACGCCATTCTGGCGCAGAAAGAAACAGACATCCATTGCTTCTATGTTGCCATCGGTCAGAAAAAAGCCACTGTGGCTCTGGTAGCCGATACCCTACGCAAATATGGGGCTATGGAATACACCACCATCATTTCCGCCACCGCTTCCGAGCCTGCCCCGCTGCAATTTATTGCCGCCTATTCGGGCTGTACCATGGCGGAACATTACCGGAATAACGGCAAACACGCGCTGATCATTTACGACGATCTTTCCAAACAAGCGGTGGCCTATCGCCAGATGTCCTTGCTGCTCCGTCGTCCTCCAGGACGTGAAGCCTATCCCGGCGACGTGTTCTACCTGCACTCTCGCCTGCTCGAACGTGCCGCTAAGGTGAACGATTCGCTGGGCGCTGGCTCTTTGACCGCTCTGCCGATCATCGAAACTCAGGCTGGTGACGTGTCCGCGTACATCCCCACCAACGTGATTTCCATCACCGACGGTCAGGTGTACCTTGAACCGAACCTGTTCAACGCGGGGATTCGCCCGGCTATCAACGTGGGCCTTTCTGTATCCCGCGTGGGTGGGTCGGCGCAGATCAAAGCCATGAAGCAGGTTGCAGGCACCATGCGTCTTGACCTTGCCCAATACCGCGAACTGGCCGCTTTTGCCCAGTTCGGCTCTGACCTTGACAAGGCCACCAAGGCCAAACTTGACCGTGGGGCACGGCTGGTGGAATTGCTCAAGCAAGACCAATACATGCCCATGCCTTCGGAAGAACAAATCGCTTCCATGTACGCCGCTACCCGTGGCTATATGGACTCGGTCGCCGTCGAAGATATTCGCCGCTTTGAAAAAGAGCTGCTGACCTATCTGCGCGACGTGAAAAAAGATGTGTTGACAGCCATTAAAGAAAAGAAAGTCATTGACGACGCCGTTGAAGGAAGCCTGAAGGCCGCGATTGAAGCTTTCAAGCTTGGCTTCCAAGCCTAAAGCTAGGGGGTAACTATGGCTTCGTTAAAAGACGTAAAAATGAAAATTGTCGGTATCGGCAAGACCAAGCAGATCACCAAAGCCATGA
>JAVVPD010000070.1:0-11417 GCA_036655975.1 Desulfovibrionaceae bacterium
GCGCTTTTTTCGTTCTTTTCGTCCACGTATCTCCTCCATTTTCTCCACCCTGCTGCTGGCACTGCTTTGCCTGCTCGGCTGTTGCCTCCCCGCATGGGCGTGGCGCACAAGGCACAAACCCTGAGCTTGTACCTTTTGGCGGCGCGATTATGATTTTAGCCCCGTGATGTTTACAATGCCCGCTAAAGCATTTTTGATTCCAGACGCTCCCTCCGGCGCTTTACGGCGAAAGTAAATTTCGCCTACGCCTAAAGGCTCTAGGGGCTTGTCCCCTGAACTGATAGCGGTTATTCATAAGCTATGCCCCGTCCACATACACCGAAACTTTCGCGCCTTTTAGCAAGCCTGCTGCTTGCTGGGGCTGTGTTATGGCTTGCCGCATCGCTTTGGAATCAGGAGCCGAGCACCTATGTGTGGGAATGGCGGCGGGCTATACGGTATGTGGGTTTTTTTGGGATAGAGGGCTTTGTAGCTGGGCCGCTGCTGTTGGGCTTGGGAGTGACCTTGCGGATTGTGGGGGCAGCTCTTATGGTATCGGTGTTTTTGGGGCTGGTAGCGGCGGTGTTGCGGCACGGCCCCTCGTATACGGGGCGCGGGCTGGCCTTGGTGTATGTGGGCCTTGTACGCAATACTCCTTTGCTGATTCAGCTGTTTGCGGTGTACTTTGTGCTGGCACCGGTGTTGCACCTTTCTCCTTTCTGGGCCGCAGTGCTGACCTTGGCAGCCTTTGAAGGGGCGTACATGGCGGAGATTTTTCGCGCGGGGCTGAACAGCGTACCGCAGGGGCAAAAAGACGCTGCCGTGAGCTTGGGCTTGCCCCGCAGGCAAAGTTTTTTTGCCGTCATTTTGCCGCAGGCCGTGCGCCGAGTATTGCCGCCTTTGACGAGCCAAACTGTTTCGTTAATTAAGGATTCCGCCTTGGTAAGCGCCATAGCCTTGCCAGATTTGACCATGCAGGCCCAAGCCACCATTGCGGAAACTTTTTTGTCGTTGGAATTGTGGTTGCTGGTAGCGGGTATATATTTGGTACTCACCTTACTGGTTTCCTTGCCAGCTTTGTGGTTGGAAAAACATTTTGCCTGGAAGTGGTTATGATGTTGAAAAAAATACGTGTATTGCTGGGTTTGCTGCTATTGACAGCCAGCGTGGCCCATGCTGGGCCGGCGACCAAGGCTGAAACCGGTCACAGCGTTATGGCTCAGGCTGTGGAGCGCGGGGTTTTGCGCGTGGGTATGTCGTCCTTTGTGCCGTGGGCCATGCAGGACAAAACCGGTGCCTATATCGGCTTTGAGGTGGATGTTGCCACCCGCCTTGCCAAGGATTTTGGGCTAAAACTGGAACTTGTGCCCACGCGCTGGTCGGGGATTATTCCGGCACTGCTGACGGGGAAGTTTGATATGATTGTGGGGGGCTTGTCCATCACTCCAGAGCGTTGCCTGAAGGTGAATTTTTCTATTCCCTACGATTACACGGGCATTGAAGCCATCGCCCACAAGGCCAGCGCGGGCAAGCGCAGCACACTGGAAAATTTTAATGAGCCTGGGGTTGTGGTGGCGGTGCGTACGGGCAGTACGCCGGTGCTGGTGGCAAAAAAAATGTTTCCTCAAGCTACCTTGCGCCAATTTGACGACGAGGCCCCCGCCGTGCAGGAAGTGCTTTCTGGGCGGGCGCAGCTTTTTTTGACCTCGGTTCCTTTGGGCACTTTTGAGGTTTTACGCAGCCCAGACAAAGTGTTCCGCCCCACGGACACGCTGCTGATGCCACAACCCATTGCCATTGCTGTACGTAAGGGCGATTACGACAGCATAAACACGCTGGACAGTTGGATTCGCACGGTGGAAGCGGAGGGCTGGCTTAAAGAACGCAAAGCCTATTGGTTTGAAAGCAGGGCATGGGAGGCCCGTTTGGAATAATGCCGACAGTGGCGGAACTTCGACTGGCGGCAGAAATTGCGGCCTGCGAGGCGGGCTGCATGCCTCCGCGCTATCGCCGTAACGGACGCATGACCACACCCGCACAGCAGGCGGCGCTTTTGCGGGCACGGGTGCTGTTGGTGGGGCTTGGCGGGCTGGGCGGGCATGTGCTGGACGCCTTGTTGCGTATGGGGGTGGGGCACATCACGGGGGTGGACGGCGACAGTTTTGAAGAATCGAATTTGAATCGTCAATTGTTGTGCACGCAGGAAAATATGGGGCAGTCCAAAGCTCAGGCGGCGGTAGCCCACGCGCAGCGCGTGAACAGTGCGGTGGATGTGGTGCCCGTGCCCACTGTGGTGCACGGGGCGGCGTGGGCAGAGCTGATCAGGGGGGGGCATCGGGCTTTGGGTTTTGACGTGGTGGTAGACGCCCTTGGCGGTTTGGAAGACCGGCAGGCCCTGCACACAGCCGCCCAAAGGGCGAATATTCCCGTGGTTACAGCGGGCATTGCGGGGCTGACCGGCTGGGTGCAGCTCCTCCGTGCGGGGGACAAAGGGCCTATGGACTATTTTTCACAACATCAGCGTCAGGCTTGGGAACTGGGGGGAAGCGAGAGCGCGGAAGAGATGCTCGGCAATCTTGTCCCCACGGTTATGCTTGCAGCGGGGGTGCAGTGCGCGCACGTGTATACTTTGCTGACCGGAGGGGTGTGCCGCTCTGAAATGCTGATTTTTGACGCGCAAGACCTCTGTTTTATGCCTATCCGGCCCTAGAACTTTCGTGAAAAACAAAAATAGTCCGAAACGGCGTATTGCCTATTTCTTTTGAAGAAAAAATGTCGTATGACATCTGAGCTATGGTACGAAGGTAAAACTTTTTTTCACAAGCTTCCTATGGGTTTATTCATTGGTAAATGTCGAAGGCTATCGCGTGAAGATGCGTAGCACACCACACTGACCTGTCATCATGGGGCAACGACTATGACGCAATCTCTTCCTGTCACAGCGGATATTTCCCTTGTGTTATATTTAGGGATTATCCTGCTGCTTTACGGCACATTCAAGGCCGTTCAGACAAGGGGCAATTATCGGCAACTCATTTGTTGGGGGGCCGTAGCCGACGCGGGCCTTGTGTGTATGGGGCTTGGCGCGGAAAATGCCGTTGGCGTTCTGGGCGCGCTGCTCTTGGCCTGTTTTCAGTTGTTTGCCCGCGCTTTGGCCTATACGGCTTTGCAGGCTTTAACGCCTGCCCATGCTGAAGCCACAGCAGACAACCTACGCAGTGCTGGAGCCGTCCACAAAACGGCGGGGGCGCTGTTTGGCCTAGGGCTGCTTGCGGCTTTGGGGGGTTCGCCCTTCATGGTGCCGGAAGGGCGCATGTTTATCATGCAAGGCATTGTCACGGGCGGTTTGCTGGGCGGCATTGCCGGCCCTGTGCTGGCGGCCCTGTGTAGTACGGTTTTTGTGTGGTTGAGTGTTGAAGCCGTGTGCCGGGTGTGCCTGTTGGATGCGGACACTATGCAGGTGAAAAGCGGCATGCCTGCGCGATCGGTGCTGGTGCTTGGGGCGCTTGTGGCCTTGTGTGGTTTGTTCCGTACCCCTTTGACCCAAATGTTTGCGGCTATGACGGGCGCGGGGGAATTTGTCAGCCATGCGGGCTTGAGCCACCCTGCTTTTTATGTGCTCTACCTTGGCGCTTTTGTTGTGGCTTTGCTCGGCTGGAAAATGCCCCAGCAGCGGGATAAAGCCGCAGTTGCCGTCACCGGTTTAGCCTTTTTACTGGCGGTGGGCGCGGGGGAAATGGCGGCGGTGTCGCGCCTTTTCGCGGTGCTGGTCACGGGTATTGGTTTTGTGGTCAGCGTGTATTCCATGGGTTATATGGCCCACGCCCCGCGCGTGAGTGCCTATCAGTTTTTCCTGCTGCTGACCTTTGCCTCGTTGGTGGGCATTGTGACCACGCCGGATTTGGGCGTGTTCTACGGGTATTGGGAATTAATGACTTTTGCCTCCTATTTCCTGGTGGTGCATGAAGGTACCCGTGTGGCCTACGCTGCGGGGAGTAAATATTATATCATGTGCGCGGGCGGTGCTTTTTTGATGCTGCCGGGGCTGATGCTCCTTGGCGCGGGCAGTACCACTATGGCCGACATTCCTGCCGCCGCCCTGGCTATGGACAGTAATCTGCTCAAAGCCGCACTGGTGTTGACTTTGGCAGGTTTTGCCGTGAAGGCGGGCCTTGTGCCCCTGCACGGCTGGCTGCCCGACGCGCACCCTGCCGCGCCTTCATCGGTGTCCGGCCCTTTGTCGGGTGTGATTACCAAAATGGGCATTTTTGGCATTGTGGTCATCATTTTAGGGCAGGCAGGCTATGCCGCGCAGAATATGCCCGGTCAGGCGGGCTTGTCGTGGATTGGCTATGCCATTTCCTTCATGGGGGGGCTGACCCTGATTTTGGGTGAATACATGGCCCTGAAGCAGGACGACATCAAACGCATGTTGGCCTATTCAACCCTTGGGCAATTGGGCGAAATTACGCTTATTCTTGGCCTTGGCACATGGCTGGCAACGGTGGGCGCACTGGCGCACACGGTGAACCACGCTATTATGAAGGACTTGCTCTTTCTCGGGGCGGGCGCGCTGATTATGCGGGTAGGGTCGCGCCAATTGGCGGATCTGAAAGGCCTGTGGCGCGATATGCCGTGGACGGTGGGCTGTATGGTGGTGGGGCTTATCTCCATCATGGGCTTGCCGCCTTTTGCGGGCTTTTTTAGTAAATATTTGATGATTCAAGCCGCCGTGGACGCGGGCTATATTTGGCTGGCCGTGCTGATATTGGCGGGCAGTTTGGTGGGGGCGGTGTACTACACGCGCATATTGCGTATTATCGTGTTTGAAAAGCGTCCCGAGCATTTACCCAAGGTGGAAGAAGCCCCGTGGTCTATCCGCATTGCGCTGTTGATGCTGGCCTCTCTGTCCATTTTGTTGGGCCTTGCCCCGCAATTGTCTTTGGCGCTGATTGTTCCCGTGGCAAGTTCGGGTTTTGTGCCTCAAGGCAATGCGGCCTTGATTATGGCCTCGGTTAATGTGCCGTGGCCGGTGTTTGTGGCGGTGCCCATGCTGGGCGCCTTTGTGCCCATGTTCTTCCGCAAGGAGCCGCAAAAGGCGGGATGGGCAACCGTGTGGGTGCTGCTGGTGACGGCGGTGCTGGTGCTGCTTTTTGGTACCTATTTGGACACGCTGTCCTATCTTTTTGCCTTGTTGGTTCCGCTGGTGGGCGCGCTGAACATGGCCTATGCCGTGGGCTACATGAGCCACAGTCATACGCAGTGGCGCTTTTACGGCGCGTTTTGCTGTATGTGCGCGGGCCTTATCGGCATTGCCAGTAGCGAATATTTGTTCAGCTTCTTTTTGTTTTGGGAAATTATGTCCTCATGGGCTTTATACATGGCTTTGGCCCACGAAGGGGACAAAGCTTCCATGCGCGAAGCCTTCAAATACTTTATTTTTAATGTGTTCGGTGCGGGTTTCATCTTTGTGGGGGTCACCGTGCTTGGGGCCTATACACCGCTGAATATCGAAATTCTGTGGCGGGCCGTGCCCAATTTGCCCTCGTGGGCGGCAACGCTTGGGGTAAGCCTGCTGGCTATCGGATTTGTAATGAAGGCCGCACAATTGCCCTTCCGCATTGATTGGCAGATGCATCCGGCCCTTGCGCCTACACCGGTCTCGGGCTTTATTTCCTCGGTATTGCTGAAGAGCGCCATCCTCGGTTTGGTCAAGCTGTTCATGCTGCTGGGGGGGGCCTTGGTCATGGCGAATATTCTGAACGTGGATCATCAGCGCGTTATTCAGCTTATGGTCATGTGGATAGGCGGCATCACCATTATCATGGCGTCGATTCAGGCGCTCATGGCGAGTAATTTGAAGTTGGTATTTATCTATTCTACCGTCAGCCAGATCGGCTACATGGTCTTGGCAGTGGGCATTGGTTCCGCGCTGGGCTATGCGGGCGGGCTGCTGCACCTGATTAATCATGTGTTCTTTAAAGACCTGCTCTTTTTGATTTGCGGGGCGCTCATGTTTCAGACCCACAAGGATAATTTGGCGGATCTGGGCGGTATCGGGCGCAAAATGCCCATCACGCTGACGATGTTCGCCATTGCGGGTTTGTCCCTTGTGGGGGTTCCGCCGACCAGCGGTTTCACCTCCAAGTGGATTATCTATCACGCATTAATGGCCGACGGGCAGCCCATGTTGGCGTTGATGTCGCTCATCGGCTCGGTTATTACCCTCGCCTATATTGCTAAGTTTTTGCATGCGGCCTTCCTTGGGCAGCCGGCGGCGGATTTGGACCATGTGACGGAAGCCCCGCGCGTGATGCTCATCCCCATGGCGGTGTTGAGCGGGGGTTGTATTGTTACGGGGGTATTCCCGGGTTTAGCCCTGTATCCCATTAACGGTATTTTGGGTGATTATGGCCTGCGCGGGCTGGATGTGGCGCTTTCGGGCATTAATTCCGGCGCGGGCGCGTGGAATGCCACGGCCATGGCGGTTATGGTGGCTTTGGCTGCCTACGGTGGTTGGAAGTTTGTGACCTATTTTGTCAACGCCAATTCGCGCCTTACCGATGTGCATACCTGCGGTCTTGAACCTGACGTGGCGTCTAGCCGCATGGGGCCGTCCAGTATTTATGCGAGTCTTATGGGTATATTGACTCGTCGCAACGCCTCCCGCAACGAAGCAGGGGAGAACTAGCCATGACGGATACTTTTTTGGCACTTCTGCATATGATTATTTTCCCCGGCGGACTGTTTGCGCTGGCTGTGGGCTTTTTCTTTAAAGGTCTGGACAGGCGCATGGAAGCACGCTTGCAGCGCCGCGTGGGCCCGCCCATTAAACAGCCCTATTTGGATATTGCCAAATTGCTGACGAAAGAAACGCTGATCCCGCGCACGGCTAACCGTACGGCTTTTTTGATGGCGCCGGTCATCGGCTTTACGGGCATGGCGGTGTGTGCGGCCTTTATTCCCATTCCGGGTGTGTATCAGGGTATGACCAATATGGGCGACTTGCTGGTTATTTTTTACCTACTGCCCATTCCGGCTATTGCCTTGATGTTGGCAGGCTCTGCCTCTAGTTCGCCCTTTGGGGCCGTGGGTTTTTCGCGCGAAATGCTGATGATGCTGGTGTATGAAATTCCCCTGCTGGCGGTATTGTTGGCAGTGGCGATGTTTGTGGGCAAGGGGATGGGCACGGGGGCGGAATTTTCGCTGGCGACGATTATTGCCTATCAACAACAGACCGGAGCTTTGGGCTTCAATCCCATGATGATTCCCGCTTTGGCGGCCTATCTGATGTTTTTGCCCGGCACCATGGGGGTAGCCCCCTTTGATATTCCCGAAGCCGAAACCGAAATTATCGAAGGGCCGCTCTTGGAATACGGCGGGCCACCGCTGGCTATGTTCCAAATCGGCGCGGCCTTAAAGACCTTTGTGGTGTTGGGCCTAGGGGTGGCCTTGTTTTTTCCCGGAACCCTTGGGGATATTTGGGTGGTGAATTTACTGTGGTTTTTAGCCAAGTGCCTCCTGCTCATGATTGTTTCGCTCACCGTGGTTAAGGCGGCGACGGGGCGCTTTAGAGTGGATCAGGCTTTTTGGTTTTATATTAAATATCCTACCGTGTTATCTTTGGTCAGCTTGGTGCTGGTGTGGATTCTGTAAGGAGGGCCTTGTGAGTAATTTTCTGAAAAAACTCTCTGTTCGTTCACCGTGGCTCTTCCGCATTAATGCCGGCTCGTGCAACGGGTGCGATGTGGAGTTGGCAACAACGGCCTGCATTCCCCGCTATGACGTGGAACGCTTGGGGTGCCGGTATTGCGGCAGCCCGCGCCATGCGGATGTGGTGCTGATTACAGGCCCTTTGACGACGCGGGTAAAAGATCGGGTGCTGCGGGTGTGGGAAGAAATCCCCCATCCCAAGGTGACCGTGGCCGTGGGCATTTGTCCTATTTCCGGCGGGGTGTTCCGTGAGGGCTATTCCATTGAAGGCCCCTTGGACCGTTATATTCCCATTGATGTCAACGTACCCGGTTGTCCGCCGCGTCCGCAGTCCATCCTTGAAGGGGTAGTGCTGGCGCGCAAAATTTGGCTGCAACGTCTGGGCGTGGAGGAGTAACATGGCAGGCTTTCTGAAAGTTCTCTTTCGCAATGTTTTGGAGGGGCCGAGCACGGATCCCTTCCCCTTGGGTGAAACCTTCACTCCGGCCCGTTTTCGCGGTAAAGTCAAGATAGATCCTCAGCTGTGCATGGGTTGTGGTATTTGCCGGCACGTGTGCGCGGCTGGGGCCATTAATATCACCCCGCGCGGCGACCAGTCGGGCTATGATATCAGCGTTTGGCATAATTCCTGCTGTTTGTGCGCCTCCTGCCGGCATTACTGCCCTACCAAGGCCATTACTTTGACCAATGATTGGCACAATGCCCACCCGCAGGAAGAAAAATTTACGTGGTTGGAACAGCACTTTATACCCTATGTGCCTTGTGAAGGCTGCGGAACCCCCATGCGGCGTTTGTCCTTGGACATTGCCCGCCGAATCTACGCGAATAACACGGATATTGACGTGGAAAAAATCATAAAACTCTGTCCCAAGTGCCGTCAAATTGAAGACGCCACCAAGCACAGTGGAGTAGCTCATGACCCAGAAAACACAGAAAATACAGCATCCTGATCTTGTCGCAGCGCTGATGCCGCTGGCGACAGCCGAAGACGCGGTGCAGGAAAGCACGGACGCCTACGGCAATATATACCACTGGTTTTTTTTGGATACGCCCCGCCACATGACGCGGGCGGCCCAGCACATGGCAGCGGCGGGCGCGCGCCTTGCCACCACCACTGCCTATAATCGGCATATTCTGTCTGACCCGGTGCAGGAAATATGTTATCATTTTGAATTACAAGGTATTGTGTACAATATTACCGTGCGTTTGGATAAAGAATGGCCCTCCGTGCCGTCCATCACGCCTTTTTTCCGCAATGCGGACTGGAATGAACGTGAAATGATGGAATTGTACGCGGTGAACATTGCCGACCATCCCAATCCGGTGCGTCTGTTTCTGGACGAGGAAATTGAAGAAGGAGTGCTCGGCGAAGCCGTGCCTCTGTCCATCATGATGAACGGCGCATGCACCGTGGATTTGTGGGAGCGTATTCTGCGCGACCGCAATAAAACGGCGGGGACGGATGCGGAGGAAAGCAAATGAGTAAAGTCATCACTACCAATACCTATAATTTACCCTTGGGGCCTGTGCATGTGGCCCTTGAAGAGCCGGTGTACTTTCACCTAACCGTAGAAGGGGAAACCATTCGCAAGGTGGAGTTGACATCGGGGCATGTGCACCGTGGCATGGAGGCCATGGCAACCCAAAGGAATTTATTCAAAAATACTACCTTGTGTGAACGTGTGTGTTCTTTATGTTCCAACAGCCATTCGTTTACCTATTCCATGGCTGTGGAAAACGTGCTTAAAATGACCATTCCGCAAAGGGCGCGCTATTTGCGCGTGCTGGCAGAAGAAATTAAGCGCGTGGCCTCACATTTATTCAACCTTGCCATTCAGGCGCATATCATCGGCTTTAAGTCGCTGTTCATGCACGTGATGGAAGTGCGCGAAATGATGCAGGACGTGAAGGAAACCGTGTACGGTAACCGCATGAATTTGGCCTCCAATTGCATTGGCGGGGTCAAGTGTGATGTGAGCGCCGAACATTTGGCCTATATTAAAACGATGGTGGACAAGGTGCGTATTGCCAGTGAGGAAATTCTGGAAATTTACGCCACCGATCCCATGGTGTTAGGCCGTACTAAGGGTTTGGGGCTGCTCCCCAAGGCAGATGCCATTACGCTGGGTGTGGTGGGGCCGGTGGCCCGTGGGTCGGGCATTGGTATCGACGTACGTAAAGATTCACCCTATGCCGCCTATCCTGACTTTGATTTTACGGTGATTACCGAAGAAGGCTGCTGTGTGCACTCGCGGGCCATGGTTCGCCTGCGTGAACTTTTTGAGTCTTTTTCTCTGATCAGGCAATGTTGTGATCGGGTACCCGACGGGCCTGTGGTCACCCCCATGCGCCAGATTCCCGTGGGGCAAGCCTGTGCCCGTTCGGAGGCCCCTCGGGGTGAGGTGTTCTATTACATCCGCACGAACAATACGGACATGCCCTCACGCCTGAAATGGCGGGTGCCTTCCTACATGAATTGGGAAGCCTTGAGCGTGATGATGCGTGATTGCCAGATTGCCGATGTGGCTTTGATTACCAACAGCATCGACCCCTGCGTGTCATGCACAGAACGCTAAAGCGAGGCCCCTGTGCATGAAGCAAGTCTGGTGATGGGCATCCTGCGTATTGTGCAGGATGAAGCCGCCAAATACGGTTCGCCCGCAGTGGTGCGCGTAAGCTTGGGTATGGGCTTGCTGGCTTGTATTGAAGAGCAAACCCTGCGGGGCTGCTTTGAGATATTTGCCGAAAATACGGTGGCGGAAAAGGCGGAACTGATCATTGAAAAAATTCCTTTGAAATGTCAATGTGATAGCTGTCATTCGTCCTTCGTCTTGCACAAGAAGCATTTTTTGTGTCCCCATTGCGGTAGCACAGACATAACTTTTGAAGGCGGTCACGGTTGCACCATCACTGCCATGGAAGTGGAATCATAGGAGCTTGTTATGATAGAGCATATTCAGGTTGTTCCCGATAAATGCCGCGCCTGCCGCCGCTGTGAGGTGGCGTGTATCGCCGCGCACCATGGCTTGTCCTTTAAGGAAGCCATGAAAAGGCGTGACGAGCTGGTCTCCCGTGTGCAAGTGGTGAAAACGGACGCGTTTAAAACCACGGTGCGCTGTCACCAGTGCTCGCCCGCCCCCTGTGTTGCCATGTGCCCAACGGGGGCCTTGCAGCAGGACGAAAAGGGGCAGATTATCATGCGTATCCAGTTTTGCGCGGGGTGCAAAATGTGCATAGCCGTTTGTCCCTACGGTACGATTTCTATGGAATCCATCGGGATGCCTGATACTAAAGGGGAAACTATGGCCCAGCGGACTCGCCGTGAAGTTGCGGTGCGTTGCGATATGTGTACGGCGTGGCGCACCAAGGAAGGGAAAAAAATTACCGCCTGCATGGAAGCCTGCCCAGCTCGGGCTTTATCCATGGTGGAAGCTGACGGAACAGTCATTTCCCTGCCGGAGCCTGTCAAAAAAGAAAAGAGCGAAAGCGCCACGGCCGCGGAATAAGCCCCCCTGTCCACGTCTATACTCCCGCATCTTGCGTTCACTGCAAGGTGCGGGATTTTTTTTATGTTGTGACGTGCGTCACCGCAAAAAATGCCTATGTCTCCTATACAAGAAAATCCGCCCCGTAGGCGTAGGCGAAATTTACTTTCGCCGTAAAGCACCGAAGGGAGCGTCTGGAATCAAAAATGCTTTAAGGAGATATACGATGAAAATTTTACG
>JAVVPD010000071.1:0-11393 GCA_036655975.1 Desulfovibrionaceae bacterium
AATTCCCACATGGAAACCGCCCATACTGCGCGGCTTGCGGGGGCTGACCGTGCTGATGTGGTTCATTTTTCCGATATTGTGACATCAAAGGTGCGCCTTGCTGATTATCATTTTCTGGTATTTCCCGGAGGCTTCCTTGACGGCGACGACTTGGGCGCAGCCCATGCAGCAAGTATGCGCTGGCGCCATATGAAGGACAGTGAAGGAACCGCCCTACTCCAAAGCCTGACCGCTTTTTTAGACGCGGGCAAGGTTGTGCTGGGTATTTGCAACGGTTTTCAATTACTGGTGAAGCTGGGCGTTTTGCCTGCGCTGGACGGGCAACGTTTTGAACGCCAGGTTTCCCTCGGGCACAACGACTCCGCCCGTTACGAAGACCGCTGGGTGCATCTTGGTGTCAATCCCCACAGCCCGTGCATTTTTACCAAGGGCCTTACCAAGCTGTATATTCCTGTACGCCACGGCGAAGGCAAAATAGTGCCCCGCGATGCCGCGTGTTTGCAAAAATTGCAAGACAACCATTTGATCGCCCTGCAATATCTTGACCCTACCACGGGGGAACCCACCCAAGAGTACCCCGCCAATCCCAATGGCTCCCCTCTTGGTATTGCGGGCTTAACCGACCCTAGCGGTCGTGTGCTCGGTCTTATGCCCCACCCAGAAGCCTTCCACCACGCTACCAACCACCCTGCATGGACTCGGGGGGAAGTAGATATGCCCGGAACAATGTTATTTGTGAATGCCATCCGCTACTTACGTGAAGGCTAAGATATTTTTACCCATAAAATACTTGACAAAAAGATAATATTGGATCATTCAGTCTAATTACCGTATATATTTTTTGTACCTTATCACTGAGAGAAACATTGGTATCAGGTCACTCAGTCTTCGCATGTACAACTAGTAGATCTTGTATAGCTCATCTAGAAAGTGCCCCCAATCTGTCTTTGGCAGGGGGGCGTTTTCTTTTTTTGGATAAAATAGCATGAAAGATACTGATTTAATTGGTGTTATTGAAAATATCGCTCCATTATATGCTGCGGCAAGTTGGGATTCATCGGGCATGCAGGTGGCAGCAGTCCGCGACGAGATCCGGCATGTTGCTCTCTGTCTTGACCCTACGCCCGCTTCCGTAAGCAGTGCATTAGCACAAGGTGCCGACTTTATTTGTAGCCATCATCCTTTATTGTTGCATCCTCGGCTGCCCGCTCACCGAGATGCGTACCACAAAGTTTTGTCCCTGTTGCTCCAGCATGACGTAGCTCTCTACGCCGCCCACACCTCGCTGGATGTCAATCCAGACGGCCCAGCTGGCTGGTTGAGCCGTAGCCTACAGCTACAGGAGGCCCAAGTCATTGAGCCTACGGGCACGCAGAATGGCAGGCCTCTCGGTTTTGGGCTGGTGGGAAACATGGCCGAAGCATTGTCTCTGGAAGCGCTCACTCGGCGGCTCGGGAAACATATTCCGATGGAAAATGTCAGTGTCTGCGGCCCTGTGCCCGCGCATATTCGCCGGATTGCCTATTGCACCGGATCGGGCTCTTCCCTGCTGCCGGCGGTGACAGCCAGCCATGCGGATATATATATTACGGGTGATGTCAAATACCACACTGCCCTAGAAACGACGACCTGCATTCTTGATGTGGGCCATCACAGTCTTGAAGAAGAAATGATGCGCCACATGAGCGACTTGCTCAGGCAAAGTCTGCCCCACTTGACCGTAACTTTTGTATCTTCTGTTTCACCCTTGCGTGTTCTTATTCAACAATGCTGATCCATTGGAACAGTTGCTATAACCCGCCCATAGCGGAAGGAGTTTTCTATAATGAGCCGTTATCTTAAACAAATTGAACAACTCGTTGACCTGCAAAAAGTTGACGATGCTATTCACGCCGTCAACACGGAACTGAAAAAGGCCCCTTTGGAACTGGAAAACCTCGAGCAGCGCTTTAGCTCTAGTGAAGAACAACGCAATAAGGTGATGGACAAACTCACGCATATTCAGGAACAGCAAAAACGCCTGAATGGCGAAATTGATGACGATTCCGTGCGTATCAAAAAAAGTAAGAGCAAGCTCATGCAAGTGGGCAATACGCGCGAATATCACGCCATGATGCGCGAAATGGACAGCATGGAAAAGCTGAACCGCACCCGTGAAGAAGAAAAACTGGCCTTGCTCGAAGAATTGCAATTGCAAACAGACAGTATGGCGGAAATTGATTTGACCTATACCGCGCTTAAAGCAGAGCTTGAAGTTAAACGTGAAGGTCTGCAAGAACGCATAGATATCGCCAAAGCTAAGTTGGAAAACTTGGAAAAAGTGCGTGCCACAACCGCCGCAGGCGTACCTCAGCCCGTGTTCACCCGCTATGAATTTATCCGCCGCCGTTTGGAACACCCGGTAATCGTGCCCGTAGACGCGGGCATCTGCTCCGGTTGCCATATTGCTATTCCGCCGCAATCCTTTATTGAATTACAACGTGGTAAGCAGATTTTGAGCTGCCCCAATTGCCAGCGCCTGATTTATTGGTGTCAGCACTTCAGCGCCCCAGTGGACGAAAGCGCTGCCGCACCGGTACCGCTGGTAGATTAATACACGTATACCGAGAGTCGGATAAGCCACCGCTGCGGGACAGTGTTCCGGGGAGGAAAGTCCGGGCTTCACAGGGCAAAACGCTGGGTAACACCCAGGAGGGGCGACCCTTGGATAGCGCCACAGAAAGTAAACCGCCACAAAACACTTGTTTTTGTGGTAAGGGTGAAACGGTAAGGTAAGAGCTTACCAGTTGTTGCGGTGACGCAGCAAGCTAGGCAAACCCCGTTTGAAGCAAGACCAAATAGGAAAGGCGGCCGGCCCGGTCAAGCCTTTCGGGTAGGTTGCTTGAGGGTGTGAGTAATCGCACTCCTAGAGGAATGGTGGCTACCGCGCTTGCGCGGCACAAAACCCGGCTTATTTCCGACTCTCGTTTTTTTGTACTGAAGGCACTATGCACACACAAGATCCTCACGATCTCCTGACCTTTTGGGGCATTATTCTGGCTGCCGGATCGGGTACCCGCCTGACGGCAAGCCTCCCCCCAGACACGGCACCAACTCCTAAACAATTTCTTCCGTATCACAATGCCCCTCTGTATTGGCACTCCGCCCTGACCATGGGGCGGGTACCGCGCATAGCTGGCCTTGTTTTTGTTTTTCCTGCCGCATGGCTTGCTGGCGAGCAGGAGCGCCTCCGCAAGCTCGATCGTCACCGTGTCTTGGGTGTGCCCTATTTCACCGTAGCGGGCGGCCCGCGTCGTCAGGATTCTGTGTATAATGCGCTCACGTTTTTGAAGGAGCAACAGCCCGCATGTCAGGCGGTATTGGTTCATGACAGTGCCCGCCCCTTTGTTTCAGCCCGGCTGATTCAAAACTTGTGCGCGGCTTTGAATCAACCGGAAAGGCCCTATGCCGGTATCATTCCCGCCTTGCCCGTCACCGACACCGTTAAGATTGTGCAAGACGATAGGGTTATCTCCACCCCTGACCGCAGCACCTTACGGGCTGTGCAAACGCCTCAGGCCTTCTTTTTTTCCTCTCTGTATCAAGCCCATGCTCAAGCCCGCGCTGAGGCGTGGGCCGTCACCGACGATTCCAGCCTCATGGAATTGTGCCACTTGCCCGTAGGCATTGTGACCGGCGATGCGGAAAATCAAAAACTTACTCATCCTGAAGACTTGACCATGCTGCACAAAAACACCGTGCCTTCGTGCCCTCGCACGGGCTTTGGCTATGATGTCCACCGCTATGGCGTGGGGCGCCCCATGCTTCTGGGGGGTATACTAATACCCAACGCACCGGAAATAATCGCACATTCAGATGGCGATGTGGTCTTACACGCCTTAATGGACGCCCTGCTGGCTTGCGCCTGTCTCGGGGATATCGGCCAGCATTTCCCCGATACTGCGCCAGCCTATGAAAACATTTCTTCCGCCGTTCTGCTAGATGACGTTTTGCAAAAAATCCGCATAGCCGGTGTGCGCCCCGTACATGTGGACATAACCATCATTGCCCAAATCCCTAAGGTCAGCCCACAACGCGAAACTATTCGCCGTAATGTTGCCCGTCTCATGGGTTTAGATCAGCATTGCGTAAATATTAAAGCTACCACCGAAGAAGGCTTGGGCTTCACCGGCGCAAAAGAAGGCATTAAGGCCGTGGCGCTGGTCACGGCACTGCACACTCCAGAGGTAAACTGTGCATAACAATTCCGACATCGGCGAGGGTCTAGAACGCCCTTGGCTTAAGCACTACCAAGAGGGGGTTCCCCCCACAATCAGTCCCTTTGAAAAACCTTTGTTCAGCTTTCTGGATGAAGCTGCGGCCCGCTATCCCCACCGTCCGGCCTTTATTTTTCAAAATACCCGCTTAAACTATGCAGAATTACAGATTCAAGCCGAAAAACTTGCTGCCGCACTCCGCCTGTTAGGGGTTAACACAGGAGATCGCGTGGCGATCATGTTGCCCAACCTGCCCCAAACTATCATTGCCTTCTGGGCAGTGCTTAAGGCGGGGGGCGTGGTGGTGATGACCAATCCCCTATATATGGAAACAGAAATTTTGCACCATATGAATGATTCGGGGGCAAAACATCTTATCTTGCTGGATCTGCTCTGGCCTAAGATAGCTCCCCTGCGGGCGCGTTTGGATGTTCAAAAATATATCGTTACCAACATTGCCGATGCGCTGCGTTTTCCCCTCAATTGGCTCTATACTTTTAAGTCTAAACGGGAAAACCTGCACAATCATCACGAACACACATTTTCCAAGCTTACAGAAAATGATGAAGGCATTGTATTGTGGAAAAATTTGTTTAACGTGCCCCGCTTCTCCAGCCCTTATGCAAAAATGGGTGATGTATTGGCCCTGATCCAATACACGGGGGGCACCACCGGCCTGCCCAAGGGGGTTATGCTCACCCACGGAAATTTGGGAACCAATGCTCTGCAAATTATCACCGCCCTCAAAAAATCAGCGGAAGAAAAACATTCCTTTGTGGCCTTACTCCCCTATTTTCATGTGTATGGTTTGAGCACTGGCCTGATTATTCCCGCTCTTCTGGCGGCAACGGTGCTGCCCACGCCCCGGTATGTGCCTCAGGATATTTTAAAACTGATTAAAAAATTTCGCCCTACTATTTTCCCAGGGGCCCCCGCCGTGTATATTTCGCTCATGCAGCAAAAAAAATTGGATTCCTACCACCTTGATTGCATTGAATTGTGCGTGTCCGGCTCGGCCCCGCTTTCCGTCGAACATTTTCGCAAATTTCAGGAAATTACTGGTGCCGCCATTGTAGAAGGCTATGGTCTCACGGAAGCCTCGCCCATCACGCATATCAATCCCTTACAGACGACGCTGCAAAAAATTTCGTCTATTGGCATCCCCCTACCCGGCACTGATGCCCGTATTGTGGACATGGAGGGTGGATCGTTGGATGTCGCCCCCGGCAAATTGGGCGAATTGATAATTCGCGGGCCCCAAATTATGCAAGGCTACCTCAACCATCCTGACGAAAGTGCCAGCGCCTTACGTAATGGCTGGTTGTATACGGGAGATCTTGCCACTATGGATGAAAATGGTTATTTCTATATCGTTGATCGCAAAAAAGACATGGTTATCGTGGCGGGGTATAATGTTTACCCCCGTGAAGTGGATGAAGTGCTCCTTGAACATCCCAAAATTCAGGAAGCCGTCACTGTTGGCATTACAGATTCTACGCGCGGGGAAACCCTAAAAGCTTTTGTGGTCTTACATGAAGGTGAGAGCATGACCCGCGCGGAGGTTACGGCATGGTGTCGCGCAAAACTGGCTGCGTACAAATTACCACGGCAGGTTGAATTCAGGGAAAGCCTCCCTAAAACTGTTGTGGGCAAAGTGTTGCGGCGTATATTGCGTGCAGAAGAAGATTTACACACGGAACAACAGACAACGCGCTAATTTTTTTACCGTACAGGACAGCTATGTTCGAACTAAAAATTGAACGCTACAGCACCATTACTCTCGTTCATCTGCTGGGTGAAATGCTTCTTGACGATGCGGTGGACTTGCGCGCTCAATTGGAACAGATCATAAAAACAACTAATGCTAAAGATATTGCGCTGGATCTATGCTCGGTTCAACGAGTCAACAATTCAGGATTAGGCGCATTGGTAGGCGCGGGGGCTACGGCGCGGACGAAAGACAAAAGACTCATGCTCTACCGTCCCTCAGGGGCTGTACTGCAATGTCTTGAACAGGCAGATATCTTAGGTTTTTTCCCTTTATTGGAAGATGAGGAAGATTTATTGGCCCGTTTATCCCGTTAGTATTGCGCCTTGGAAATTCATATTCAAAAAAAGCGCACGCGAGCGGGTAGTACGCGCCATCATACTAGATACTTTTGCCCCAAGGAACAGCACTTGTCATACTATCTGCAACACTATTTTGACCCTTCACGGGATCATTTGCATCTCAAGCCTCGGCAAGGCGCTGCAGAAAATTCAGCGCTTTTTGATTTGGGCTATGTGCAAAATGCCATTGCGGGACAAGTGCTGGCTCAGCTTTTACCGCTTGAACAGGTGAAAAATCCTCATCCCCGATATATTCTTGACAAAGCTGTGCTGCCCGTGGGGCCAAACACCTGCATAGCCCCAGATCGTCCCCAGTATCTGCTCGCCACCGCCAACGGCTATGTATTTTATTATGATGGCTTAATCACCGTTAAACGTCTGTTGAACGTGCGCGGTGATGTAAATTTTCACACCGGCAATATTTTCTTTGTGGGTGACAGCGCGGTACACGGTTCCGTACGTGCGGGCTTTGAAATACAGGCCAACAATATTCTTGTTAAAGGTATGGTTGAAGGCGGCATTATCCGTGCGCGGCGTGATTTGGCGGTTGCTGGGGGTATTCGCGGGGGGGCGGGCAAACATTGTCTCGCCGCTGCTGGGGGCAAGCTCACCAGTATGTTTGTAGAAAAAGCGGAAATTCGCGCTCAGGACACTGTTCAAATCAAAAAATACTGTTTGCATTCCACCATCTATTCCAAAGGCAACTGTGTGGTACAGGGAAGGCTTTCTGGAGGTACCATCAATGCCAATGCCTCGGTATATATAACCGAACAATTAGGCAATAATGCTGCTGTTCCCACCCGAGTGTATCTGGGCTATGACCCCATGCGTATCCGCATTCTTCAACGTGAAGATAAACAGATCGGCGGCTTGTCGGAAATGATTACTCATCTGGACGCCGTAGCAGGACATTTGCCGCCCGATGCCAGTGACGCCAGCCGTAAATTGGCACAGGCCCTGACACAGAGGGAGCACCTGATCAAACACCGCACGGAATTATGGACCTCGTTGCATCTGGACGAACAATTTGCCTCGCGCTGTTGTTTAGTCGTGCCGGGGAAAGTATTCCCCGGCGTTGAAGTTGCCATAGGCCGAACCTTCCTTGCTGTGGATCGCCCCTATACCAATGTTATCTTCCGTCTTATAGACGATGAAATCGTGATTGAGCACGGAAAAACTTCCTGATGTCCCGTACCTTATTTGCAACAATTGGTAGCTGAGCATGACGCCTGCACCCCGCCAAATTTCCGCCATTTTCTCCGAAACAGGCCAGCTCTCGGATATCGCCATCCAGTATCAAGGGCGGAACTTGCATATGCTCGGCCCCGGTGGCCCTGCCCGTGAGCAGGCCATTGTAGAAAATTTCATAAATCATCCTTGTGGATTACCTGTACTATTAGGCACGGGCCTTGGGCATGCTTTACACCTGTTACTTGAAGGGTATGCCGGCCCCGTAGCCGTGGTTGATGCGGATCCTGACCTGCTGACCCTATCTCGGGTAAAAGAAGCCCTACCCGCCCACATGCAACAGCGCGTTTGCTGGATTCTCTGTCAAAATCCGCACGAAGCGCTCCGGCAATTAACGCACTGGCAAATGAATTTGGGAATACTTTCCCCCCTCCCCCCTCTGGTTCCGTTAATCCATCCTGTGTATGCCCGTGTGCACCCACAATTTTATGGGCCGCTGCGGGAAAAACTCCAGCGTAGTGCCCGTACAAATTTTTGGCAGCAGGCCGTACAACCTCGCTTTACCACGCAAAATCCGCGACTCTTACTGATTACCAGCCAATATTTTTTGATGGGTGAGCTCATTGGTGCATGCCAAGCGCTTAATATTCCCTTCCAACTCTTGACCATTGACGATAACGAAATTGCGAGCAGCACCTTTGTGGAGCAATTGCTCTCCGCTGCTGTGCATTTTAAACCGGATGCCGTGCTCACGCTCAACCATCTTGGCGTAGACCGGGAAGGTGTGCTCATGGATGTGCTGGAAAAATTGCAATTACCACTGGCCTCATGGTTTGTGGATAATCCGCATTTGATCCTGCACTTGTACCACAAATTAGTAAGCCCGTGGACAACCATTTTTACTTGGGATGTGGACAATATTTTCAGCCTTAAAGCAATGGGTTTCGAGCACGTATTTTATCTGCCACTCGCCACAGATCCGCGCCGTTTTTCCCTAACTCGCGGGATAAAAGAAAGTTCTGTGCCTGCTGCCTGGCGCGCGCAAGTATCATTTGTCGGTAATTCTATGCTCTACAAAGTGGGGGCACGTCTTAAAAAAGGACAATTATCACGCCCTTTGCTCACCTCCTTCAAGCGTACTGCCGCCCGTTTTGGGGAGACGGCAGAGCGTTCTATCCGCGCCTTTCTGCAACACGAAACCCCCGCCTTACAGCAGGCCTACGCTGCCCTGCCTAACAACGAAACGCGACTGACCTACGAAACCGCGCTTACGTGGGAAGCAACGCGGCAGTACCGTACCCTTTGCGTTGCACAACTTCTCCCCTTCACCCCATTACTCGTGGGAGACCCCGGCTGGCACATTGTCTTTCGCAGGCAAGCAAAACAGGTGCGTTTGCACCCAGAATTGGCCTATTATGACCAATTACCCCATTTTTATCCTTGCTCGGATATTAATTTTAATTGCACCAGCAAACAAATGAAAGGGGCTGTCAACCAGCGCATTTTTGACGTGCCTGCCACTGGAGCCTTTGTGCTCACTGACTGGCGTGAACAAATGGACGAATTGTTCGAACCACACACCGAAATCGCCTATTATCAAGAACCGGAAGAAATTCCCGAGCGCATCCGCTATTTTCTGGCCCACCCGCAACAACGCCAGCGTATCGCCACTGCGGCTCGTAAACGTATTTTAGCGGCCCACACTTGGCAGCACCGCTTGCAAACCCTGCTGCAGCGCTTACGTGAGGTGTATGGCACCCCGCAAGCCCCTACGGGGGAAAGAGCATGAACAACGCGCCTACGCTCATTTTGCAGATGCAGCGCATGGGCGATTTGATCATGACCTTTCCGCTCATGGGCTATTTACAAGCTCGCGAACCGAATCGTCCCCTTTGGGTGGTTGCAGAGCCGCATTTTTTTCAAGAATTATTAAAGATTGCCCCCAAGGCGGTTTTTTTTCCGCCGGAAGCCGTAGATCAACTGCGTACACTGACCTACCACCAAATTATCAATCTGAGTCATAGACCCGACGCGGCGATCTTAAGCGCTTCTTTGTCCTGCCAACAACGTATTGGCGCGTATACACAACAGAATATACGCTATATCAACGGCTTCTGGCAGCTCTACCGTTCTTCTATCGTGCACAATAATCGGCATAATCTTTTCCATTGGGCTGACCTGAATCTCTTGGATTGTTTGGAAACACCGTCAGAATTGATCCGCATGCACCATCCCCTCCCCTCCGCGCCGGGCTATGGCTGCGTAGGCTTATTTACCGGAGCCAGCGAAACGCACAAGCGCCCTTCGCCGCAATTACTCGGAGAAATCGCTAAAGGTTTACAACGCAAAGGCCTTAAACCCCTCTTTCTGGGGGGGCCAGAGGATAAACTGCTCGGTGCCGCAGCCCAAAACGCCTCAGGCATTGCGGGCAGCAATCTCTGCGGGCGCTTTGGGCTGGAAGAGCTGGTAGCATTGATGCATACCCTTGATTTGTGTATCTGCGCGGACACCGGCCCCATGCATCTGGCTGTTTGGACAGGTACCCCCACGCTCAATTTGTCTATGGGGCCGGTGAATGCGTGGGAAACAGGCCCCACAAGCCCCGGGCACTATGTGCTACGGGCTAAAGCCAGTTGTGCAGGCTGCTGGCAATGTCGGCACCCGCAAGCCCTGTGTCATCAGGCCTTTCAAGCCAGCCGCATTGTGCTAACGGCACACACGCTTATCCATGCGCCGCAACATTTGCAACGGCTTGACTATTCCGCGCTAGAACTGTGCAAAACAGACCGAGATGCACGCGGTTTATATCGTTTAACATCCATTACGGGGGATCGACTGACGCCGCGCTACGCACTTTCGCGTTTCTGGCAAGAATGGTTTTTAGTGCACAGTGGCAGTCGCTTGGGGAGCGAAGTGGAACAAGTGGGGCAAACTTTGGCAACACTCTATCCACGCCTATTCAGACACATGCAGCAACAGATTATTCTGCTCAGCAAACATATCAACACCCATTTACGCCATAAACAACTCGTTTTGCCAGAAAATTTCTGGCAAAGTTCCCCTCCTCTGTTGCGTCCCTTGAGCGGATATCTACAAATGTCCCTGCAAAATGAAGAATATACAACTTTTGCTTGGGATAATGCCCTCAATGCCCTGGCCTCTTGTGCCACCACCATGAAACATGTTTCAAGATAAAACTCAACATGCTAATTTACATTGTTATTTTTATAGCTATTGATTTTTTACTCGTTTGGAAGAGTTTTTTTGCAACTCTTGCTTGACAGTTTCATGCTTTCTAACGTAAACACACTCTTCGTTGAGCGGGAGTAACTCAGTGGTAGAGTGCAACCTTGCCAAGGTTGAAGTCGCGAGTTCAAATCTCGTCTCCCGCTCCAAAAAATTGGCGGCATAGCCAAGCGGTAAGGCAGAGGTCTGCAAAACCTCCATCCTCCAGTTCAAATCTGGATGCCGCCTCCAAATTTTTTTCGTTACGTAAAAAGGTTCTTTCTTAGTCGGCATGATAAGCTCCATGATCATGCAGCCCAAAATGCGCGGGAGTAACTCAGTGGTAGAGTGCAACCTTGCCAAGGTTGAAGTCGCGAGTTCAAATCTCGTCTCCCGCTCCATATTTTCTTTTTCTTTCAACAACTTGCGGGAATAGTTCAACGGTAGAGCGTCAGCTTCCCAAGCTGAAAGTTGCGAGTTCGAATCTCGTTTCCCGCTCCAATTAAATCAAAGCGTTATCTGTAATTTACAGGTGACGCTTATTTTATTTTGTGACCATATTGGGCTCTACACCAAAGACGGGGGCAAAGCCCATTTTCTTGAGTTTTCCGACAC
>JAVVPD010000072.1:0-11390 GCA_036655975.1 Desulfovibrionaceae bacterium
CCCCCAATTCAAGGGCAGCGGGAATGGTGATAGGGGCTTGCACAATCCACTGTCCGCATACTCGTTCCGCTTGCAAGCTCCAAACGTACCTCTCGTATTCTGTCCATTGTTAGCACCTTGTTGACTGCCTCCTTGCGTTTCTTCGCTCAGGAGGGTTTGCCAAAGTGGGTCACTTTTGCATGCTGCTCAACTATCGACTCAAGGTTGTTGTGCTGGAAATTCCGCCCTTGCGGGAGCGTAAACAGGATATTTTGCCCCTTGCTCATAATTTTTGGGATTTTTATTGCCAGCGCTACAATAAAAAATTGAACTTCTCCGCTACGTTGAAAAAAATGTTGGAGGCATACCACTGGCCGGGCAATGTGCGTGAGCTAGAGAATGTGGTGCACGCGATTGTGGTGCAGAATACGTGTGCGGAGGACTATGCGGCCTACCTGCTCATGCCTCCGTCAGGGGGGCGGGATGCGGAAGACAAGGTACCGAGCCATGACAGCGGCATGGGAACTGAGGGAAACACCAAAACCTACAAGCAGGCTATGGAAGAATACGAACACCTTCTGCTGACCAGCGCTTTGAAACGCTGTGGCAATTTGCGGACGGCGGCAGAGCACCTGCATATGGACAGGAGTACCCTATTCAGAAAATTGCAAGCCCTGAAAGCGGCAGGCTATCCCGTAATGACGCAAAAGTGCAAAAGGCAGTAGCGTCATTTTACGTTGAAAGGGCCCCGATAATTTGGGAGTAGGCGGGATTTACTCCCGCCGTAAGTGACCGACTGTGCTTACTTTATAACAATTCCCCTTCCCAATTGAACAGGCCTGCGCGGCGCACTTCGGGCAGCGCGGCGGGCGGGGATTCTTGCAGGTGCGCGAAAAAGCTGTAGCCTGCGTTTTCCAGTTCTGGGCGTTTCTCGGTAAGGTCAAGGGGCCAAGCGGGGTAGAGCCACAGGTTGGGGCCGTAGTTGCGGGCCCAGAAGACTTCGCCCTTGGGGCTGGCAAAGGGTTCGTTGGGCTTAATGCCAGACAAGCCAAAGCGGGAGATGCCCACAGGCCAGAAACCGGAAATAACCATGCCAAGGGCTAAAGAACTTTGGCGGGGCAGGGCGAGGAATTCGGCGCGGGGCAGTTCTGGGGAAACAAAGGCCCCCGTGAAGCCCATTTTTTCTAAAGCGGCGATAAAGGTGGGGTTGGCGACATTGCAAAAGGGGCCGGCAAGCACGTCCAGACCGGGGACATTGCGGAAAAACTCCATCTGCCATGGGGAATTGCACACAAAGTGTTTAGCCCCGTTGCGGATAAGATTATGGACGAGCCGGGCAATAACTGGTTCTTCTTCAGGCCAAATAACGGGCGGCAGCCACCACGAAACTTTGGGTACGATGGTGCGCGAAAGTTCCTGAGCGGCTTTGGGGGCTAGCCAGAGGGCCATAAGGGTGTTTTTGCTGCCCTTGGTTTCTCGGCCCATGGGCACGGTGGAGCGCACCAGAATATCAGGGCGCTTGCGGGCTTTGATGGGTGTGGGCAGGGTGGGCGCGCTGGTAATGGCGGTGCCTGTCACCGATTTACAGCGGCTTAATTCGCCTTCCCACTGGCGGAGAATCTGCATGAGTGCCGGTTCACGACGGTCAATGAGATAGACGGAGGTGCCTGCTTTGGGGGTTTTGTGTTTGGGCAGGCGCAGCATCAGCGTACCGGCTTTGGGAATACCCTTGGTAACGGGCAGGGTGGTGTGCCACGATTCGTCTTCAACGCCAATACGTAAATAGTCTTGCGGCAGCAGCTCAATACGGGTTTTAATGGCCGCCACCCCTTCGGGGCTAAGGCTCACTTTGCCGATGAGCAGGCCGGAGCTGGTTTGGTCGTCGGGGGCGGTGGGGCCGTTACTGTGCTGGGGCAGAAAGCGTGCCCGCGTGGGAATGCGCCCAAGAGCCATAGCTAAAATACCCTCGGCGGTCTTACGGACTTTGGGGTCATGGGGATTATCGCGCAACATGCGGTAGGCGGTGACGACATGGAATACGTAGTGGGGGCCTTTTTTGCGGCCTTCGATTTTCCATGAATGCAGGTGTGGAATTTCGAGAAGGGTTTTGGCGAGCACGTCCAGCGAAAGATCCAGACAAGAGAAATAGCGCCCACTCCGGGGCTTGCCGGGGGAGCGTAAGGGGCGGGTGCTGGCGCGTGCCTCACGGTTTTCATTGGCGGCGGCGCGTCCGCCTCTTCCCGTATTTTTGGCAGCCGCAGATTGCGCGGCCTGCTGGGCGGCTTTGGCAAGGGTGTGTGGGTTGTCGCGCCCGCCACTTTTGCCGCCTTGGCGGTACACACGGCGGCACGGCTGCACACAGCGCCCGCGCAAACCGCTTTTGCCGCCCATGTAGCTGGACCAGTAGCAGCGGCCCGACACGCAATAGCACAAGGCCCCGTGCACAAAGGTTTCAAGGCACAGGCCTTCGGGACAGGCATCAGACATGACTTTGATTTCGTCAATGGACAATTCGCGGGGCAAAATCACGCGGTGCGCGCCCAGATTGTGGGCCGCCACCAGCCCAGAAGGGTGCGTGATATTTGCCAGCGTGGACAAATGCAATTCGCCACTAAAGCCTGCCTGTTGCGCTAAACTGAGCATGGCAAGATCCTGCACGATGAGGGCATCGGGGTGCACGTCACGTTCAAGGCGCGCCACAAGGTGATAAGCGCTGGTCAGGTCGTCGGCTTTGACGAGGGTATTCATGGCAACGTACACGCGGCGTTCTTTCTTGTGCGCGAGATCGACCAAGCGGGAAAGATCGGTTGCGCCGAAATTTTCGGCCTGCATGCGGGCGGAAAAGTGTTTGAGTCCTAAATATACGGCGTCCGCACCCGCAGCAAGGGCCGCCAGAAAGGAGGGGCCGTCACCTGCAGGGGCGAGGATTTCAGGGAGGATCAGCGGTGTTTCAAGAGGCGTGTCCCCCGTAGGGGTGGAAAGTGGGGCATTCATGGGTATCTTTGGGTAAAATGTGAGAGAATTAAAGCCTTTTGCTATTGGAATCAAAAATGCTTTAAAGCGTGTAATAGTCTTTATACCAGCGCACAAAGGCTTCGATGCCGTCGGCGAGCTGGGTTGCAGGGCTGAAGCCGGTGTCGCGGCTAAGGTCGTCAATGTTGGCGTAGGTGGCTTCCACATCACCGGGCTGCATGGGCAGAAAATTCTTTTGCGCGCTTAGGCCTAAAGCGTGTTCAAGGGTGCTGATGAAATCGCCAAGGGCCACCGTGTTGTTGTTGCCAATGTTGTAAATATGCCACGGGGCGGAACTGGTGGCAGGGTCGGGCTGGGCGGGATTCCAGTGGGGATTAGCCGTGGCGGGGCGGGCCATAACCCGCACTACGCCTTCGATGATATCGTCAATATAGGTGAAGTCGCGGCGCATCTGCCCGTTATTGAACACATTAATGGGCTTACCCTGCATAATGGCGGTGGTAAAAAGGTGCAGGGCCATATCGGGGCGGCCCCACGGGCCGTATACGGTAAAAAAGCGTAGGCCCGTGCAGGGCAGATGATACAGGTGACTGTAGGTGTGGGCCATGAGCTCGCCCGATTTTTTGGTGGCGGCATAGAGGCTGACGGGGTGATCCACATTGTGGTGTACGGAAAAAGGCTGTGTGGTGTTAAGCCCATACACCGAGCTGGACGAGGCAAAAATCAGGTGCTGCACTTTATGGTGGCGACAGCCCTCAAGTATATTGCCAAAGCCCACAAGGTTGGACTGGATGTAGGAGCGCGGGTTCTCCAAACTGTAGCGTACCCCCGCCTGTGCCGCAAGATTAACCACATGGGTGAAACCTTCGGCGGCGAACAGGGCGTCCACAAGGGGGGCGTCGGCCATATCGGCGCGTACAAAACGGAAGGCCGGGTGCGGGGTGAGCTGTTTGAGGCGGTCTTCTTTTAACTGCACGTCGTAGTAGGCATTACAGTTATCCAGCCCCACAACGCTGTGCCCTTCACGCAATAAGCGCTGGGCGAGATGAAAGCCAATAAAGCCTGCCGCGCCGGTAACTAAAACATGCATATACGTCCCTTCCTGCCTGATATTCAGTAAAAATGAATATTAGTATATGTCACAAGCGCGTAAGTAGCAAGCTGGCGAAACTGGCGACAGGGGCACCGTTTAGCAGTAGACAAACTGTATATAATTTCATAGTTATAAACAATATGCCCGCGAAGAAAATAACGACAAGGAGTCAATTATGCTGAAAGGACATGCCTATCATTGGGCAGCTCTTATGCTCTTTTTTCTATTGCTGGGGAGCAGTGAGCACAGTAGGGCCGCAGGGCCGGTATTGCGTGACGGGATTTACATTATTCAAATGGCGGGAAGTGACATGACCGCTGCCGCCACCTCTGAGGCGGTGCAGTCCCCCATGATATTGTGGCCCTATCGGCCCACAGCCACATGGGCATTTCGCCATGAGGGGAATAATGTGTACACCGTCCGAACCAACAGCACCCTGTTGGACGGGCAGGGGGCCCGCACTGGGGGTTCTGTAACCATTACGCGCCCGCATAAGGGGGACAGCCAGCGGTGGAAATTGAAACGTGTGGGGCAATGCTACCAATTTATCAATGTGCAAACCGGGCGGGCCATGGAATTGGGGAACGGTCGGCGGGTGAAGGGGAGCCGATTGCAAGGCAACACCCCCACGGATTCGATGGACCAACTTTTTTGTATTCAGCGGTCCACGGCTCCCCGTTTTTGCGGTGGTAACGGTAAAGGCGGGGATAAGAGCTATGATCAGGATGAGAACTCGCCGAAGAATTATGAAAAGGGCAACAGGCCTTCCCGTCGCCAGCAAGATGACCTCGGTGAATTGATTAATTCCTTTAGTAATAGCGGAGATAAGTAAGGGGCCAGACGGTGCCCACTGCTTATTGACAACTGTTCTTTCTTATCTTACTGAATTTTAACCTAGCCTATACGGTTGGTCACCTTTAACATGGAGTCGAATATGAGAATGAGTAGAGCAACAAGCATACTGTCACTCGCCCTTTGTTTAGTGTTAGGTACCGCCGGCGCGGGCTTGGCTGCCTCGTTTGGTGAAGTGGCAGGTGGGGTAAAAACCCTGACTGAATCTGCTAAAGATGTGAACGACATCAGTAAAGACCAAAAACAGACTCCTCAAGCGGGTGTTTCTAGCCAGAAGTCCTCGAAAAAGGCTTCTGACTGTTCAAAGCCCGCAAAGTCTACCAAGAGAGCTCCTGCCCCTAAACAGGAAGAACGTGTTCGTGGTGGCTAGTTTTTTTTAGTAATGTAAGTACAGTATACGCGAATGAGATGTCCAGCAGGGGTGTTATGCCCCTGCTGGTGGGTTTTTATAAGGGGGAAATACATGCTGCGCGTGTTTATAGGAAGTGTTTGTACTGTAGCGCTGTATTTCTCCACTCTGCACATCGCCTTTGCTTCACCGCCTTACGACACCTTTGTGGAAAAGGTGGCTGCACTGGAACAGCACTATGGGGGGCGCCTTGGTGTTGCTCTGTACCGTACCAAGGACGACACCTGGTACACGTATCGGGGCGATGAACGTTTTCCCTTGTGCAGTGTGTTCAAGGTCGTGGCGGTGGCAGACTTGCTCAAGCGTTCAGAAAGTGATCCCGCCTTGTTGCAAACCCGATTTCCCGTGCAGGAAAACGCTATTCTTCCTTTTTCTTTTGCGATCAGAAAATACCTAAAAAGTGGCATCAGCCTGAAGGAAATTGCCGAGTCTTGTCTTGTGGTTAGTGACAACACTGCTGCCAATATGTTGTTGCGCGCCCTGGGCGGCCCCGCTGCGGTGACAGCCTTTGCCCATGCCTTGGGCCATACGGAATTTAGACTTGATCGATGGGAAATGGAGATGAATGATTCCACTCCCGGTGATGAGCGCGATACCGTAAGTCCCCTTGCTATGACCAAGCTTCTGCACAAAATTGTGTTGGGTGATGTCTTGGCAGCTTCCACACGCGCCCAACTTACGCGGTGGATGATCAATTGCATGACGGGTGAAAAAAGATTGGCAGCGGGTACGCCCCGGGCGTGGACGGTGGCACAAAAAACCGGCACGGGTGATTACGGCACCACCAATGCCATTGGCGTGTTGTGGCCTCCGGTGGGCTATCCGCTGGTGCTGTCGGTATTTTATACCCAAGATTCTGTGGACGCTGAAGCCAGAAGCGATCTTATTGCGACCATAGCTCAATTGGCAACCCAACCCCAGCAGGATTGAACGTAGGCATGACGAATTTTTGTGTGAGCCGCATGGTGCTGCGTGTTTGTGGGCTTATGTGTGCGCTCATACTTATTTGTGTATCCAGCCCCGTCATGGCTGTAGGGGATAGGGCAGATTCAACGCCCGAGGCGCAAAACCCTTTGGGGGCGCCGCAAGACTTGTGGTATTTTGCCAAGCAGGCGGGCATGGACACCGTGCTTTTGCCTCTGGAGGAACAAACAAAGCGGGACGCACGCACCAATCAGCTTTTTTTCAGCCCTTGGCAGCAGGGCAGGCCCAGTGTAAAAGCCAAACAATTTCAGGCAAACCTGCTAAAAAAGGCCCGTGGCTATCACGGGGAAACACCGTGGAGCCAAGCAGCGTGGAACACATTGCTCAA
This sequence comes from Desulfovibrionaceae bacterium, assembly GCA_036655975.1. Taxonomy (GTDB): domain Bacteria; phylum Desulfobacterota; class Desulfovibrionia; order Desulfovibrionales; family Desulfovibrionaceae; genus CASQEL01. The sequence continues at coordinate 6,619 of JAVVPD010000072.1, forward strand.
GGTGGCGAATGTTTCTGGCTATCCGTCTCCCTGCGGGCCCGCCATTGTTACCCGTCATACAGACTTACGCGCCATGCCCACCGCCCAGCCCTTGTATCTGGAACCTACAGCCCAAGCGGCTATGGATTTTTTTGATTTTTTTCAATACGCTTCTTTGCCGCTGGGAACCCCTGTGTACGTGAGCCACGTCAGCGCTGATACGAGCTGGCTATATGTGGAATATCCTCTGGTGTCGGGGTGGGTCAGGGCTGAAGACGTGGCCTTGGTGTCCAAAGCTTTTTGTCGGGCCTATGCCCACGGCAGCTATGCGGTGAGCGTACAAGACGCGGTGCCCTTGGTGGCAGATTCGGGCGAGCTGGTGGGCACAAGCTATGTGGGATCTGTATTTCCACGGGCCCAAGAGCCAGACCGTATTTTTGTACCCGTGCGTCAGGCTGACGGCACCGCCCGTGTGGAAAGCCTGTCCCCCCCTGCGGGCACCGTTGTGCCCAAGCCCTTGACGCTTACTCCCGCCAATCTGGCGCGTATAGGCACGGCCATGATGGGACAGCCCTATGGCTGGGGCGGCTGTAACCAGCTTCGAGACTGTTCACTCACCACACGTGACATTTTTTTGCCTTTTGGTCTCTGGTTGCCACGGAATTCTCGGGTGCAGGTCAACAGTGGAAGGTATAAAAAGATCGACCACCTCAGCCCAGAAGCCCGTAAAAGGACGGTACTGCACGAGGCGAAACCTTTTATGACTCTGTTAGGCTTTCCGGGGCATGTGGGCTTGTATGTGGGCACCTATGCCGATCAGCCGGTCATGTTGCATAATATTCTTGGCTTGCGTACCCACAAGGCGGAAGAATTTTATCGCCATATTATCGGCAAATGCCATCTCAGCACTTTGGAAGTGGGTAAAAATGATCCGCAAATGGAGTTGAGCGAAACATTGCTCGAGCGCTTAAGGGCTTTGCGCCATCTGGAGTCGTTCTGACATACAGACGCCCGCCCCGTAGGCCTAGGCGAAATTTACTTTCGCCGTACAGCTCCCGGAGGGGGCGTCTGGAATCAAAAATGCTTTAAGAATGACGGCTAGAAAGTGTATTTTAACAGCAGTGCTGCCTTCCACGCATCGGCATTTTGGTAGCTTTTTTCTGCCGAATGTTTGCGCCACGCATCGCGGTCCATGCCGTTGATGATGTAACCGAGCTCGACCACCGCTTCCAGATTTTCGTAAATCCGGTAATTGTTGTCGACGTTGATTTCCACCAAGTGGTCCAGCGTGGTCAGGTACAAGCCGCTTTCGTTGTTCCAAGCTTGGGGGTTGCTGGTTTGGCGAATCATGGAAGCGGCATTGGTGCCCCCCCAATACACCACGCGCAGGGTGTGGCGGAGGTCTTCAATGCAGCTGAGGTCGCGTAATTGCAGGCCCACGCCCCATGTGCCCGCATAGGTGAGCATTTTGTCGTAGCCGCCGTCCAGCGACCAGCCATTGGGGCCGTCCTGCATAAAGCTGGTGAAATTGGAAGAAGGCGCAATGGAGGGCATGCGTTCGGAACCGTTTTTCACATTACCGTCGTCGCCGCTGGCGTACCACCCCAAGATACTCGGGGTTCCCCAATCCAGTTTATATTCCACTAAAGCCTTAATCAGTCCGCCTTGGCGCATGCTGTCGGCCCGCCGTGTGGTGCCCAAGCGGTCGGTCAGGGAATAGTTGCCAAAACCGGCGGCATAGCCGTAGTTGATGTCCAGTTCTATGTTGAAAGGATCAAACGCAGCCACGACAATGGGCAAGCCGGCGTAGAATTGGCTGGCATAGGCGTGATTTTTAGCCCGAAAGCTGCCGTCTTGTACGGTGCCCTGACTGAAGGGCAGGGGCATGGTGTGGTACAGGCTCGGGCCGTCTACGGATTCGCCGTCCTTGGTAGAGGCGTCCAGCGCGTTGCGGCCCACAAAGCCCAGCATGGCCCACGGGGTCACTTCCACGCCTTCAAACTTTAGGGGCAGGCTCAGGCCCACGTAATCGGCATTATCCAAAAAACCTTGGGCATTACTGCCCGAGCGGGCCGGGCCGGAAAAGCCCGTGTAATTGTCGTTGAAGGGACGCACCCAAAAGGCGGTTAAGCCCACGGTGTCATTGAAGGTATAATTGCTTACAATGCCCGCCACCTGTTCGTCCAAAATGGAGGAACCGCCAGCCGCATTGGGCAGGGCAAGCCCCTGTAGCCCCATACGCAGGGAAAGCTCCGTGTGAGGTATTTTCCAGTCTAAATAGGCGTCGCGCACTCTGACAATGGTGCCGTCTGTCCCCAGCGCGCCGCCGTCTTCGGCCTTACCCCAAGCAATATCCCCAATTTGTAAGCGTAAAGTGCCGGACAGGGAATCAGAAACAATGGCTTCCAATTGCAGGCGCAGACGCTGACGGGCGTCGAAAACGTCTTTGTTGCCATTGGAATCTTTCACCAAGGTGCTTTCTACGCCGCCCCAAGCCCATAGCCATTCGCCAGAGGTTTTAAATTCCACCGCAGCAGCTTCGGCGCTCCCCACAAAAGTGAGGAAGGCACTCAGGGCCAAGGTTAAAAAACATTTTTGCATAATAACTCCGGATGCAGAATATAATAAACACACACAACGCATGCGCGTTGCGACCAAACACCTATTCATCACTCTTTTTGCTGTTCGCCATATCGTCGGTGCTTGCGGAGCTGTGCCGCAAGAAAATCTTTTGTATCCCTTGTAATTCGCCAAGGCCTTTGAGATGGGGCACGGGCGTCATGCCAGCAGCCTTGATGCGGCTGGCCCAAGAATCGTCTTCTGGGCCGGCAAGGTCATTATTGGCGTGGTCGCCCGCCACAATCATGAAAGGCTGAAGCCAAACTTTTTTAACCCCCGCCGCCTTGAGCTGCGGCAAGACGTGGTCAAAGCTGAGTGCCCCTTCCACCGTGGCTAGCCACACCAGTGGGTCTTTTTCATGAAAGGCGGTGGCGGTGGCTGCTAAAATAAGGTCGCCGGAGCCTCGGTTGTTCCCATGCCCCATGAGCACAAGCGCTTCATGAGCCTTGCGTTCCTTGGGCAGAGAGGCCAACACGCTGGTCATAACTTCCTGCAAGTCTTGTGAAGAAACCAGCAGCGGAGAGCCCAGCAATACTTTTTTGAAGCGCCCAGGGTGTTGGGTGAGATTTTTGACGATCATGCGCTCCAGCTGGCTAAATTCTTCGGCCGGAGCCACATGCAGAGACTGTACGGTCAGCTCGGTGATGCCCATGGCAGCCGCTTTGTTCAATGCGGCATGGACAGACAACACCGGCTTGCCCTGTTTTGCCAGCTTGCGGCGGATAATGTCGGAAGTATACGCCCAGAGAACGGGGTCGCCCTGTGCAGTATAGGCCGCATGAAGGGCGTTTAAAGAAGGCATGGCTGATTCCACCGTGGTGCCAAAGGCGACCAGTAAGGTAGCCTTTTTTTCTCCGGCGGCAGAGGTGCTTGGGGGGAGCAATAAACAACAAACGAGAATCATAAGGAATAAACGCTTCATACGCATCTCCGTATTCGTTCCTCGGGCCGTGGCGCGCAAGGGAGACGAAAGTCAGACCTGCCTTTTGCCGTGGCAGGGAAGCACAAAAAAAGCCTCTGACAAAAGAGGCATGAGGATGGGTAGAGGAAAATGCAGCAAGAGACGACAAAAAGAGTACACCACTGCTTCTGCTAAGGACACCCCGCCCTCACAACCAGAACATGATACTATGGCAGGTCTCCTGACTCTTGGGTCATCATCTTTCGCGCCTTCCCAGTACAGGTTTAGCCTGTTTTCCAGTGGCGTAGAGCGAAAGACTCACCAATCACAGTTGCGGGGGCAGTTTCGGTTTATGCACAATCAGGCGTACCGAATTCCCTTTTCATTCCCTTAAGAGGAACACCATAGGGGAAATGTATATGCTTTGGTACACATAGTGTCAAGGGTGGCGATGGCAGGGGGTAAACCGTGATAGCTGTATAGAGAGTGTCCAGAATTTTGTGTAATCGGGCTTTCTTAGGTGAATTCGTATCCAAACCGCCATTTTGCCTCCTCACTGAGAAGGTAAAATAACTTACTTATTTACAGGACACAACACTAGATACCCCAAGGCCGTTGTGCATTTTTAGACATTTGATCCGGCGTTGCAGTACGAACTGATCATGACCGCAAGCCCCATCAAAAATCCTTTAGTTTGTTTTTTTCTTGAATGAGGGAGCTGGTTGATTACATTGGTGGCTTTTTGGAGGCTTTCGGGGCTCGTTGGATTATTCCGTGCATACTCAATCAACCCATAGTCAACAGCCAAGTAAGTAATTTTAATAGTATTTTTTTTCATGATAATTGCTCGTTTAGAAAGCATTTCGTGAACCTTATGTTGCCTGAGCAGGGCATTTGCATCCAGCTAGGAGCACAAATTTGGTCAATGTACCCAGGAGGGGAATACATACGCACACCTTTACGCTGTGTCAACTTTTTCACCGGAAAAACTTGCTATGGGGGCGTCTTCTTCCATTCGACTTGAGTGAAACTTGGCATACGTCCGCGACAATTGTGTGTAGCTTTGGTAAACATACAGATAAGCATACAACAAGTCGGCAAAAAAGTACCCGAGTTCTTTGTCCAGCTCGTCTTCAAAGTAGTTTATGGCATGTGAGTCAGCACAAAAGTAACCGATACAAAAAATATCCTTTTCTATATCGTGTCCCCACTCTATGTTGATGCCCTCTTTCCACTGCAGCTGAAATTCTCTTTTCACATCTGTAATGTTAGC
>JAVVPD010000073.1:0-383 GCA_036655975.1 Desulfovibrionaceae bacterium
TCACGGGCTGATCTGTACGCCGCAATGAGCAGCTCCAGTGATTTTAAGCCTTCGCGCCCGTCAGTTTCAGGGTTTGCTGTGCCGCGCATCACGTCAATAACATTTTTGTAATACAGCGGATGCCCAAAACCATACACAGAGGTGGTGGCATAACTGGCATCACGCACGGTGGAATCGTAGTCTTTGGGTTCGGCAAAGTCCCAAAGTTGAATGTCGTTGACCGCAACTCCGCCCACGCGCACCGTGCCTTTTTCGCCAATGATGGTGATGGAACCTTCCAGATTTTTAGGATAGGTGAGCATGGTCACCGCCATAGAACCCAGAGCGCCGTTGCGCCAGCGTACATTCATAATTCCTGTATCTTCTACTTCAATGTCACGCGC
>JAVVPD010000073.1:393-3960 GCA_036655975.1 Desulfovibrionaceae bacterium
CCCGAGCGCCATTTGACGCTGACCGTGCCGGTGTCTTCCACCTCGATATTGCGCGCCAGCGTAGCGGTATAGGCCTGTACGCTCTCGACCGGGCCGATGAGCCATTCCAGCAGATCCACATAGTGGCTGGCCTGGTTCATAAAGGCGCCGCCGTCCATTTCCCACGTGCCGCGCCATGCTGCGGAGTCATAATAGGCTTGGGGCCGCGACCAAAAAACATTCATGTGTACCATATAAATTTTGCCAAAGCGTTTTTCGTTTACGGCGCGTTTGAGCAATTGCAGGGTAACGTTGCGTCGGTTTTGTTTGACAACAAATAAACGGCGTTGGGCCGTATCGCAGGCCTTAACCATGTCAATCCCGTCTTTCCACCGCGTTGCCATGGGTTTTTCGGTCATAACATGTTTGCCGCGCTGAGCCGCTTGAATGGCTTGCTGCGCGTGTAGACCAGAAGGTGTACACAGAACTACAATATCGCAATCGCTTTCGTGGAGTAGCCTGTCATAGCTGCCAAAGGGGTTTGCCTTCCACGCATGGGCTTTTTCTTCCAGCACGGGCAAGTTGTCGTCACAAATGGCGGAAAGTTCTACATTGTCAGCGTGTTGTTCAATGGCTTTCACATGATTGGCGGCAATGCGCCCGCAGCCAACAATGGCAAATTTGATTTTTCTATTTTTGATGGATTGATAGAGCATAATAGCCTCGGAGGGAGTTTCATATCCAAAAAGATGTGCTATGGTAATAAGTTTTTACCGTCATCCACAGGTACAGCGCGTTTATTGGTGCATAAAAGGAGAATACGATTGGCTGCTCCTTCTGGAACAGGTCTTTCTAAAATTTCCACATGCTCCCAATAGCGTTCAAGTTGTTCTACAAACAATTCTAAGCGGTAAGTAGGGGGTGGATTCTCTAATTTTTTGAGTCCGCATAAACCATTGGGCATAAATTCGGTTAACAGGTGTTTGCTTGAAAAATCGGCAAAACAACGCACGATAAGTTTCCACGGGTGATGATGGGTGAAAAAAAGATGGTGGGTTAGGGCCAAGGCGAGAACGAGCTCTCCTTGTTGTTTAAAGGGGGTATCCACCGTTCCTACTTGCAGTTTGATGCGTGCATCAACATTATATTCGCGTAAATATTGATGGTGACGCGCCACAGCGGTTTCATCGGGTTCAATGGCTAAAACTTCTGCCCCAGTCTGCGCTGCCATGCGTGAAAATACACCCGCATTGGCGCCGAGATCTACTACTGTCGCGGGTTTTAGCATTTTTAAGATGCGGGCAATGAATTGTGGTCTGTTGGGTGAGTGTGGGGAGATTGTGGTATTGTTTACGTCACTTTCGTTCAGCATGGAAGAGTGGTAGTCACTCCATAGGCTTTCTTTCCACGGGAAGGAGATGCCCTGAATAAGTTCAAGTAAGGCATCTAAAATTCCGATACGTGATGCTGGCAGCGAGATATTTTGATCTAAAATATGTAATTCTGTGGCTACTTCATGGGATATGCCATTTTGAAGGCTGTGACGCATGAGTGCGTCTAAAAAAGGACTTTTTTGGCGTAATAAAAGCGGATATAGGAAAAATTGTATGAATTCATCAAATCCATTAATTTGATTTGGAGATTCTAAAACAGCAAACGAGCCGATGTCACACCAGCGTGGATTACTGGGGCCTTGCAACACAAAATTAAGGGAATGACCGTCACAGGTTCCCATATTTTTTTTGTGTAACCACTTATTCATGTTTAAAAAAAGGAGGGCAGCTTCTTTTATTGTGGGTGCCGCGCAATGAGAAAGAGGGACATTGAAAAATTCTGTATGCTGATGGAAAATGGTGTTGAAACCTTCAACTTGAATGGAAGAGGGGGAGGTTTCAGGGATAAATCCTTCCTGTGCAAGCTGTTGCAATAATAAGGTGCAGCCTGATCCTTGTGTCCATTTGTGGGCTGTAGGTAATTGTGCTTTATAAAAGGTATCATGATAACGAAATGTCCTGAAGCTAGGGTCTAAAAAAGCATACCCGCGCCAATATACATCTGATTGTTTAAGCATACTCTTTATTCCTATATCTTGTTTAGCGGGGGGAGAGTATTCCGCCGAGTTGTTTTTGTATATACGGACTCTCTGTCATGACTTGATCTATGAGCATGGCGTTTTTTATATCACCAGAGGTTGCAAGCTTGCAAATACTTTTAAATAAATGTTGTTCAATGATGTCGATGTCAACATTGCCTTCCGCAGGACAGGACAAAAAGATTTTTAGCATTTTTTCGATGCTTTTTGCGGGGAGAGAATCTGTGTATAGCGTGGCACTGGCTGGGGTTGATGATGTTTTTGTAGACATATATTGGTGTATTATTTCTAAAAACCGTATGGCTCCTTTTGCTTGCGAATATTCTTCGCGGCAACGCCGCATGCCTTGCAGGGCAATACGTTCTCGCTCTTGTGGGTTTTCAAGATAATAGGTTATTTTGTCTTTAAGTTCTTGCACCGTGGTGTATGTTTCAAGTTCTACACCTGGGGTGAAAAAGCGCTGGAGCCCTGCCCTTTCTTCCGTAAAGGTCAAACTTCCCCCGCCCACACTCTCAAAAAGACGCATGGTCGTCGTATCTGCCCCTGTGAGACGAAGAATGGGAATATTGCTCAGGTTGGCGTTTACCCATCCTTGCATATCAAGGCTGATACGCCCGCGCCGTGTTTCCTTCAACATGTCCACGCCATAACAGGGAGGCACAAGAAATTTGCGGGCATAGGGGGGGACGCACTCTTTACCGTCACAAACACTTAAGCGGAGTGAGTGTTGGCGAGCGATTGCTTGTTGAATGATAGCGTTGAGACACTCTCGGCGTCGGTTATGACAGGCGGGGGCAAAAGGCGTTTGATAGGTTCCACAAAAAACAATGTCTGTATCGTGGTCGATTTTATCAATTTTATTGGCTATCCATTGAGGATAGCCGTGACAAAAAAGTTCGGCATGCTTTGCCCCCAGATAAGGCGCAAGGATGGCAATACGGTGTAGCAGGGTTAAAATGATGTCAAACCCGTGCCAGTCCGTGTCAAGAGCAACAGGGGCGTGACGCCATCCGATGACGAGGGGGGGGCGGAATGCCAAGCTTCGCACGAAGGAGCCGTCAAAATAATGATTGTCGCTAAAGTACAGTACGTCTGGTTTATATGCTTCAATTTGCGCTGCAAGGACGCTGTGCCGTAGTTGTGCGGTATTGAGGTGGTCGATTGGGTAGCCATGTTCGTGTGCCCACGCTCGTTGCAAGGGGATTGCATTCGCATACACGAGAGTTGTTTCGCAGCCTAATGCCTGTAATTCGTCTGTGAGTATGTACATGGCATGCAGGCCATGCCGCTTTAAGGCCAAGGTTTGGGTAGCATGGTCGGCCAAGGCAACATTAGGAAAGTGTTCGTAATACCAGTCCACATAGGTAGGATACAAGGCATGCACCTGCATAATGCGGAGAGGGCGATTGTGAATGATCGCAAGAGTAGAAGGTGCAGCGTTCATGTGTAATCACTTTTTTTCTAGTAAGATAACCCCATCACGGGGAAAGTATTGC
>JAVVPD010000073.1:4060-11273 GCA_036655975.1 Desulfovibrionaceae bacterium
ACATGCTGTTTAGTGGGTTATGCCCATGTTCTTGGCTGCAACCAATAAAAAATATCTGGTATCTGCTTCCAGTAAAAAGGGGGGTTTGGTGGCAGCATTGGTTTGTGCGTCAAAGTCGTGAATCATATAACGGAAACCCTGTTCATGTAGTATCTGCAAGATACAATGCAAGCGGTCGCCTAATTCTGGGAAGGCATGATATTCAAGTACAAGTTGATGGATATTGCGTAATAAGCATCCACACTCTTCTAATACAGGCCATTCGCTACCTTCAATATTCAATTTGAGAAAATCAACAGGATGTTTCAGGTGGCGCGAAAGACGGGTTACTTGCACTGTGGTATTGGCATCATTGCCGTACAGCGTATTTCCGTCGTCGCCGCGACTGCTGAAAGAAAGTGTGCCGTCAATATTATGTAGCCCAGCGGGAATAATAGTGACATTTTTGATGCTATTGGCCTGTATATTGAGTCGCAATAGGGCCAAGGCTTCTTCATCTGGCTCAAAGGCAAGAATGGTGGCTGTTGGGTGCATTTGGGCTGCCCGTAGGCTGAATAAACCAATGTGCGCGCCGCCATCAATAATACACGGATTCGGATTATGTGTTGTAAAATCGTAAATTCTGTGGAGGAAAATATCCTTGCCTGCCATATATAGTGACAGTAAATCAATGCAATGAATGAGAAGACCACGAAAATGCACACGGAAATGACCATGCCGATGCGTTGTTGCGTATTCGTACAAGTCCTGCATATCATTCTGAAGGTGAATATCAGTCCAGTTCATCAGTGTTTTCCATAGCGGGGCGTGTGATACGGGCACACACGGTTACTTGGTAGTCAGGATCTTGAATCGCAAAGACAGTGGGGGGAAGTTCTTCTGCTGCAAGGCCGTCTAAAAAGGCTTTTGCTGTAGAACAATTGCCGTATACACTGACGTGTATAGTCCACTGTGGTGCCAGTTCAGCGATAAGACGTTTGAGGGACAAATCGGTGAAACGCCAATATTCCCCCCATCTGTCCATGTCATAGCGAGATATTTGACTAATACCTGATGCTGTTAGTAAAAGCGTTCCTTCGGGAGCCAAAGCCTGCAAGCAATGCTTGAAGGCGTCTTTAAAATTATAAATAAATTGGAGTGTCTGGGTCAGAATAATACAATCAAATGCCCCTCGTGGAATATTTTTCCCCGTGGCGAGGTCTCCCACAAGGGTGGCATGGGGAGAAGGCGTGGCGTGTAAAATATCACTGTGGGTGACACCGTGGTTGAACTGTGTTGTATAAATATTATCTGCTACTTCAAGCACTCTGCCTCTAACACAAGAGGCATTGTCTGTCAAAAAGCGTTCAATATAGATTCTATCTATGGGGGTACCACGATCTAGGCCAAAAGTACGGCTTATAGGTTCTGTGTGTAGGCGCGTCGTAGCCGGTGGAGACGTGTGTTGTGTAAAAAGATTGGATTGATGGGCAAGTTCCATAAAGGCAGGGCATTGTATACCTGTACCGAGTTCCGCACAACGCAATTGATCTGCACTTTGCTTGCGTGCTTGCCACTGTTCACGCACCTCATCATATAAGGCGGTATAGCGTTGGGCCATCAGGCGAGCGTCAAAAAGTTTTACGGCACGTTCGCGGGCTGCGTGCCCCATGCGGCTGCGCGCCTGAGGGTTTTCCGCAAGGCTGAGGGCCGCTTGATTGAAAGCCGCACCATCGCGAGCGGGGGCTACAATACCACACTGTCCGTTTTCCACGAGTTCGGGAATACCGCCCACGTCAAAGGTAACGACAGGAACCCCACAGGCCAATGCCTCCTGAACGACGAGAGGGCAATTGTCTGCGAGCGAAGGATACAGGAGAAAGTCCAGTGCGGCGTAAAAAGTCGCCATATCACGTTCATCATAGGCGTAGGGTAACAGTCGAATATGGGCATCTTGCACGGCATCAGTATTGCCGCGCCCTAAAAATAGCACGTCAGGGTGGACAGCGCATAATTGTTTGAGCGCGTCCATGGCGAAGTCGCCGCCTTTCCAAAAATTGTGCAAAGGGCCGCTGTAGGCGGCACTGCCAACCACCAAAATATTCGGGTCGATTCCTAATTTTTCTCGCGCCGCCGCTTTGTCTTGTGGGCAGAAAATGTGGGTATCAATGCCGTTGGGAATAACGCTCAGGGGATGCTGGCGGAGGATACTTTGCTCTACATGGTGGGCCAACCAGTGCGAAGGGCATACAATGTGCACAGGCGCACACGCATAGACGCGCTGCTTGTCGCGCCAGAGACGGTGGGTATTGTCCGCGTCTACCTTGGGGTATATCTCAAGGTGCGGGCATAGGCCACATCCTGTTTTCCAGCGGGGGCAGTTGAAAGCGTGCGCGCAATGCCCCGTGAGGGCTTGCATGTCATGCAAAGTCCACACCGTTGGGTGCAGGCGCGCGAGGCCTGCCAATGAAAAGGGATGAAAATAGCCTCCATGCAGATTATGCACATGCAAAATGTCTGCCTGTTGCATCTCTGGTTTTTTCCATAAAGTATGGCTGCCCTGCCATTGATAATCTAACAGGCCTTCACGTTGCACAAGCGGGGTTAAAGGTACATCGGGAGTGGGGTCAAAAGTATGAATGTGCGGATGCTGTACTAAACTTTTCCCCGTAAGTATGTGGGCATCATGTCCTGCAGCTTCTTGGGCGGTGAGTAAAAGTTGAACAATTTTCGCTGTGCCCCCTTGCCCCATCATCGTATTAAGGTGGGTGATGTGCATGGGGCGAGTGGTGGCGCCAACACCGTGCATGGCGGGGACGGGGGCTAAGGGTCTGGAATGTTCTAAATATTGATAGATATTGTCCAGCCTGCCTTGCAAGGTTTTGCGCTCCAAGGCGGAACGATCCGCAGCACGCAGCCAGCGATGAAATTCACGGGCTGTCCAATTGCGTACGAGACGGCGCGGTACATCCGTCGTATTTACGGGAAGTGAGAGGCTTCCTTGAATATTGGCAATGCCGAGCAAACCAGCTTGACGGGTAATATTTTGGGTTTCTTCCGTGTAGGCAACGCTGTTCCCATAGGGATAGGCCAGAATACGTACGGGACGAGCTGTTATTTTTTCGAGTGCGTGTTGGGATTGAACAATTTCTTGGTGTTGGTTGCTCGCGGACAAAGAGGAGAGCACAAGATGGTGCATGGTATGCGCGCCGATTTCTATCCATGGCGAAGCGGCTAAGTGTGCCACTTGTTCTTGGGTGAGCAGCGGGTGCGGGCTGATATATTTTGTGCTGTCATGCCCAAGGCTTTGTAAAATTTCGTGCAAGAGCAAGCGCACCATCCGCACAGGGGATTGTTTTAAAATATCAAAAAATAGTTCGTGCGCTGTCAAAATTTCTGCGGAACTTGTGAGCGGCAAAGTGGTTTTTAATGCGGGGATGTAGATTGTGGAGGGCAGGTTCTTTGCATTCAAAAGGACATCTTCCAGTACATCGTACCAAAAACCGTGAGGATGCCCCAGCAGCCCCGCCGTTACAAAAATTGTGGCGTGGCAATGATACTTTGCCAATAAGGGCAGTGCGTTGATGAGATTATCCGCATAGCCATCGTCGAAGGTTATGGCTATGCCGCCATCTACAAGATGTCCGGCAGCACCGGCCTGTATCAAATCATATAAAGGCAATACCTTTCGTTCTTTACTTAAAATGGCAAGGTGATCAGCAAAATTTTCGGGACTGACGCAAAGATACTGATTGTCAGGGGCGGCATGTGTCACACGGTGATACAGCAATACTTCTGGAAATATTGCTGGTGCATTTGTCTGTGTCATGGTTGTGCATCCTCCCCAGAGAGAAGTTGTGCCAAAGCCGTGCGTCTGTGCATAGCCAGACAGCCCACCGGCCCTGCGGGTGCCAAAAAGGGGTGTGCGGGTAAGCGCCCTATGCGGAGAGACAAAGGAGCCTGTGGCATGGCGGGAGTGTCCAGCAGCATGCCTAGGGGGTTCACAAACCATTGCTCGTAGGGGATGCTGGGGCTGAGTGGCGGCATGGCTAAGGCAAAACTGTGGCTTGCTTTGACTGCCGTGCATACAAAAGCATCGGTATTTAATGTATTTACTGGAGCAATGCGGATGGGCAGGCTGTGCGCTGTGAGGCCTGGCAATAGTTTGGTCAGTTCCGGCGATGTTTGATTGGGGGCCACGGTACAGGGTGACACATGGGGATGATCTGTCACCAGCAACACTTCCAAATCACGCAATTTCCAAGCCGTACACAGATGCACGGCGGCGCATAGGGAAGCACGTTCGCGGGAATCTGCTGCGGCACGTAGGGGGTAGGCTACCGTGAGCAGGGTTTCGGCGGGCAGGATTTTGGAATAGGGTCTAAATTTTGTAAAGCACTGGTACCACTCGTCATAAAATGTCGTCCAGTCTTGCTGGTCGCCGCTTTTGGACAGGCCATGAAAACGGTAAAAAGCAACGGGAATATTGAGATAGCGCCGTACAAAACCCTTGTGGGCCATGCGTAACCATAAATCATAATCCATGGCATAGTGCAGGCTTTCATCCGGGTAACCTGATTTTTCGAGCACTGAACGCCGGAAAAAAATGCTCGGCTGCGGGCCGGGCACATGGCTGTTCCACTGGCGGATAAGGGATTCAAAGTCGCGTTCTTCCCCCGGCACATAGCGTAAACGTCCGCTTTTTTCCCAGCCCCACAGGCAATCTCCGGTGACGATGCTTTCCTCAGGGTGGTTGGTGAAATAGTCGTGGACACATTGAAAAGTGGCGGGCATGTAAAAATCGTCGGAATTGATCCACGCGATGATTTCGCCTTGAGCCAAAGCGAGTGCCTTATTAAGGGCGTGGGTTTGCCCCCTGTCAGGTTCAGAAATATAGGTAATATGTGGGTACTGCCGTATATATTCCGACGTGCCGTCTGTAGATCCACCATCCATAATGATATGCTCATAGGAGGCGAAGTCCTGTCCTAGCACACTGCGAACGGTATCCTGAATGAATATTTTTTGGTTGTAGCTGGGGGTGATGACCGAAAAGTATGGCTTGCCGGTAAAATCGGGCAGTGTTTCTGTTTGTGTGTGGGCGCTGTTGGGCCAACATTCTGCCCAAAAATTGGGTGGGGGCAGCAGGGGCAACAGGCTTTTGGCCCGTGGCGAACCTGTAAGGAGGAGTCGCGCCTGCAAACTTTCGCCCTGCTGTAGTACAATAGGCAGCAAGTTTTTGATTTGTTCCACGTTTATCGGGTGGCAGTCCAGAGTGCGGAGGAGCAGCTCCAGCGCTTTTGAAAAGCCTTGCTGCGATGTTTGCGTCATGAAAAAATTCCTTGTTCCTCATGTTCAGGAAACAATTTTTGTGCGGCTTCCCAGTCTTCCAGAAAGTCCACTTCAATGCAACGATGGGTGGAAATGTCTAGGGGCTGCCATAACATACCTTGTTGAATGCATGTTTCAATGGCTTTTTCAAAATAATCAAGCTCATGGCAGCTCTCAAGGGCGGCTACGAAGGCGGGCAGGTGCTCTTTACGCACAATATTAATCCCCACAGCTTCGCCTTGGGGTTGCGGCACGGTTTTGGAAAGTTCTGTAATCATACCGTGTTCGTTCACGCGATATTTGACTTCTTCATCAGCGCACCGTTTTTTATCCACGCACACCAAGTTGGCCGTGGGACTGGAGAGGGCAGTGTGCAAAATTTCGGGGTCAAAGATAACGTCGCCATTCATCCAGATGATATCATCGTCTTTGTGCCGTAGGGCATGGAGGAGGCTTTTGGAGGTGTTGGTCACGTAATAGACGGGATTATAGGAATAGAGCACTTCGGGATATTCTTCCATAATCAGGCTTTTTTTAAAGCCCACCACCACTGTGACACTGCGAATTCCGGCTTCGCGCAACAGGCGTATTTGGCGGCCCAAAATACGTTCTCCCGTGGGGAGGATAGATAAGGATTTGGGGAAAGGACGACCTAAGCGGGTGCCGACTCCGGCGGCAAGGATAACAGCCTGCATGACAAACTCCTGACAGTAAAAGTCCGTGTAGCTTTACTAGATACAGTAAGCAAAAAATGTGCCTATGGGTGTGGGGGCTGTGGCACAGAGGTGAGGCTTTGGCGGATACGCGCGCACACTTGTGCGGAAGCCGTGTCGTCTGTCCGTGCGAAAAGGCGCTCCCGTAAACTTTTGCGCGCCGGCGCATAGTTGTCTTCTTTGCGGATGAGGTTGAGCATGTGGGCAAACAGGGCCGTCTGATCGGTGGCAATGGGGCCGGGGGCCATGTCGGCGTATTCAAAAAATAATTCACGGTCTTGACGGATATATTTATCCTGATCATAGGCAAAGAACAGTATGGGCTTATCCAGCAAGAGGTAGTCGAAATATACGGAAGAATAATCTGTAATCAGCGCGTCTGTCAGCCGCAGCAGCGGGTAGGCGTCACTGGCGCTGTCGCACATGATAAAATGATTCAGGCCCTGCATCGCCTCACAGCGGAGGTAGGGGTGGAACTTAGCGACGACCAGTATGTTGTGGCGCTGGCATAAGGCCAGCA
Organism: Desulfovibrionaceae bacterium; assembly: GCA_036655975.1. Lineage (GTDB taxonomy): Bacteria > Desulfobacterota > Desulfovibrionia > Desulfovibrionales > Desulfovibrionaceae > CASQEL01. Next base: position 10,604 of record JAVVPD010000073.1, read on the forward strand.
AGCTTTCCATATCTAGAACACCGTCGGTGATGAAATCCCCCCCGGTATCGCGGAATGTAGGCATATACATGAAAATCCGCCCACCGGTTTTTTGGTGCTGGAGCATACGGCTGTAGACTTGGCTGTCAACATTAATCATATCTTGGCGGGTAGGTGGACGCAGCAGGGCATCATTGCGCGGGTAGCCCGTATCCCAAAATTCGTGGGCGTGAAAGACTTTGGAAAAAAGCTCTTGGGTTACCCAGGGTGAAGTGGAAGCGACCGCCGCATAGCCGGAATAACAGGCTGCAAGCATTTTTGCCTTGTCTGGGGTCATATTAACACGGGATTCAATTTCTGGAAAGCCTATTTTTTTTAGGGGGATACCGTGCCATAATTGTAAAAAAGGGGTGTGCTGTAGGTGCAGCAGCGGCGCGCCCATTTTATCGGGAAAATCGTCTACGACGACCAAGGCCGCTTGTTGGAGCAGCGCTGGTGTGCACAGTCTGTCCAGCACCACCGGCAAATGCGCGTCGCGTAGCATGTGGTATTCGTCGCGATAGGTGGTTAAAAACAGGGGGTCAAAGCCGCAATCATGGGTCGCGGCATGGAGAAAAGCGTATTTTACATTGTCCATCAGCCGCCCGCCGGCGCGGCCCACAAAGAGGACACAGGGGCGGGGCGGGGAAAG
>JAVVPD010000074.1:0-11059 GCA_036655975.1 Desulfovibrionaceae bacterium
GATTTTATATCATAGAAGAGGGGAATGCGTGTAGTCTGGATTCCAAAGAAATGTCGCAACATAATATTTACTAAACTGCGCGCGTACCTTGGAGCCCTGTTTCATATTTGGGTACGGTATTACCAATCTAAGGTGACCTTAAAAGCCTTTGCCAAAGCTTCCACAGGTTCGGCGCACAGTACGCTGGAACCGCTGGTGAGGGTGAGGGTGCTGTCGGCGCTGACTTCACCAATGCGGGTGCACAGGCCCTTACGGCACAGGGATTCGAACAGGGGAATTTGCCGTGCTTTGACGGTCAGCAATAAGCGGCTGGCGGACTCGCTGTACAGCACTTCAGTCAAGTTCATGTCGTCAAAGGTGGGAATGCGGGTCACGTCAATGTGGGCGCCGAGGCGACCGCCAAGGCACATTTCGGCTAAGGCCACGGCAAAGCCACCGTCCGAGAGGTCATGGCAGGCACTGACGGCACGTTCACACATGGCACGGTGTACGGCGCGGTAGCGTTCTTTGGCGCTTCCGGCATCCACATGGGGGACGCGGCCTCCGCCAATGCCAAGCTCCGTAGCCGCTTCAGAGCCGCCCATTTCACGCCATGTGCCGCCCAGCAGATAAATGGGATCGCCGGCTGTTTTGAAGTCGGAACTTTGGGCACAGGCCACATTGGCGATGGTGCCCATGACGGAAAAGAGCACCGTGGGCGGAATGGAAATTTTTGCGCCGCCGCCGGTGTAGTCGTTTTTCATGGAGTCTTTGCCCGAAATGCAGGGCACGCCGAAGGCGAAGGAAAAATGTTCCAGCGCTTTGCAGGCGCGGACAAGTTGGGCCAATTTATAGCGACCGTCCGGCGTTTTTTCGGAGAGCACGGGGTCACACCAGCAGAAATTATCTACCCCAGCCATGCGGTCTGGGTCGCCGCCCACGGCTACGGCGTTGCGGATGGCCTCGTCCATGGCGTTTGCCATCATCCAATAGGTGTCGTAATCGCTAAACTTGGGGCAAATGCCGTGCGAGAGCACAAGGCCTGCGTCGGATTCCAGCACTGGGCGGATAACGGCGGCATCGGCTGGGCCGTCGCGCAGCACACCCACCAGCGGCTTGATAACGCTGCCCCCGCGTACTTCATGGTCGTATTGACGGATGATATACTCTTTAGAGCAAATATTCAGGGTGCCGAGCATACGTTTGAGGAAGGCGCCCTGATCCATGCCGGACACTTCCACCCGCACGGCGTCGAGCGCTGTTGTTTCGGGCGTATCCCACACCGCTTCCAGTTCCAATTGGGGAACCCCGTCGTGCATAAATTCCATATCCAGCGAGGTGACAATGGTGTCGCCAAAGCGCACTTCAAACAGGCCGGAGTCGGTAAACACGCCTAAATCCGTGGCTTCCACGTCCATTACCTGCGCTAAGGCCATGAATTCGTCCAGCTTTTCTGGGGGGACAGCCAGCGTCATGCGTTCTTGGGCTTCGGATAAGAGAATTTCCCAAGGGCGTAGGCCGTCGTATTTGAGCGGCGCGCGGGAAAGATCAACAACGCAACCGCCTGTATCTTCAGCCATTTCGCCGATGGAGGATGACAAGCCCCCCGCACCGTTATCGGTAATGGCATTGTAAAGGCCCAAATCGCGGGCCCGCATGATGCAATCGTACATTTTGCGTTGGGTGATGGGGTCGCCAATTTGTACGGCGGTGGCGGGGGAGCCTGCGTGCAATTCTTCCGATGAGAAGGTTGCGCCGTGGATGCCGTCTTTGCCGATGCGCCCGCCGGTCATGATGATATGGTCGCCCACAAGGGCTTTTTTCTGCCAGCCGGGCTTGCCGTTGACGGTGGTGGGAATAATGCCCACCGTGCCGCAATAGACCAGCGGTTTGCCCAGATAGCGGGAATCAAAGACTAAGGAACCGTTAACGGTGGGAATGCCCGACTTGTTGCCGCCGTGTTCTACACCTTCGCGCACGCCTTCAAGCACCCGGCGGGGGTGCAGCAAGCGGGGGGGCAATGCCCCTTGATGGAAGGGCGAGGCAAAGCAGAATACGTCCGTATTGCAGACAAGTTCCGCGCCCATGCCAGTGCCCATGGGGTCACGGTTGACCCCCACAATGCCTGTCAACGCGCCGCCGTAAGGGTCAAGAGCCGAGGGGCTGTTGTGGGTTTCTACCTTGATGCAGGCGTCAAAGGCACCGATAAAGGACACCACGCCGGCATTGTCCTTGAACACGGATTTGCAGAAATCGTGCTTGCCCAAAGCCTTGCGGAGGGTCTTTGTGGTGTTTTGGATGCAGCTTTTATACAGATTGTTGATATGTTCGTGCTGACCAGTCTCATTATTGACATAGTTGATGCGCGAAGCAAAAATTTTGTGTTTGCAATGCTCTGACCAGGTTTGAGCCAGCACTTCCAGCTCCGCATCGGTGGGATCAGCGGGCAATGTTTGGGCAGCGCGGCGGGCTTTGACCTCGGGGCGCTGATAGTACGCGGCAATGGTGTGCATTTCGTCCACATTGAGGGCGAGGGTATTGTCGCGGCTGACCTGCATGAGGGCGGCATCGTCCATGGTGGACAGGGGAACAATATTCACACTGTCATTGACGGTGCCCGTAACGTGTGCGGCTTGCGGGCTAAAACCGGGCTGCAGCTGCCATTCCGCAATGCTTTTGATTTGGAAACGCTGGATAAGTTCGTTACACAGGAGATCGCGGGCAATTTTTTCTACGGTGGCGCGCTCAAGGGGGTTTCCGGGTGCGGAAGCAATACGGTATTGGATGGCGGTATACACCGCCAAAGAGCGCCGTTCTTTGCCAAGCACCAGCGCTGCGGTATCGCGGGCCGTGCGGCCTTCGTTGTCGGTTACGCCGGGGCGAAAGCCCACCTCCAGCACCCAGTCAAAGGGCATGTCCGCCCGCAGGGGCAGGGGCAGGAGGGAGGCTGTCTGGAGGACAGGATCATGCCAGATAGCTTCAGCGACCAGCCGTTTAACTTCCGCTTCCGTCAGGCCGGACACGGTAAAAACTTTGTTTTGGCGCAGGGCACCCACGGGAATGTTTAAGGCTTTGGCAATGTGCGATGCCGTTTTGCGGCCTAGGGTATCGTCAAGGTGCGGATGCAAGCCGGCTTCAATGCGGTAGAGCATAGCAGTTCTCATTTTTATTTTTCGCGGTTCTGTACATAGTCCATCATTTGCATGAGGATGGCTTGTTCTGGGCCGTCGGGCAGGCTGTGCAGGCCCACGGCGGCTTTATCCAAAAATTCTTTGGCCTGCACGCGGGTTTGCGCGTCAAAACCCTGCTCACGGATGCGCTGGCTGATGTTTTCAGCATCTTTTTGGGTTATCAGGCCGGTGGTGAAAGCTGCGTCAAAAGCGCTTTGCTCGGCTGCGGGCAAAGACGCGCGGTAGAGCTGGACGGGCGGGGTCAGTTTGCCTTCCAGCAGGTCTCCACCGGTGGGTTTCCCCGTGATAGCCATGGGCGCAAAGTCCAGCGCGTCGTCCACCATCTGAAAGGCCATGCCCACATTAACCCCGTACAGGGCTGCTGCGGTGCGGTGCGCGGGGCCGGCCTGCGCCTTTAACGCGCCCATTTCGCACGAGGCGCGGATAAGCCACGCGGTTTTGCCCGTGACAACATCGAGATAGACGGACGGGTCTTGATCCACGCGGCGCATGAATTCTATTTCGCGGATTTCACCCGCCGCCGTGCGGGCCGTGGCGTCAGAAAAACAGGTTGCCAGCCGAGTGTCACCGTGACGGGCCACAATTTGGTTAGCCGAAGCCAGCAAGGCGTCCCCCGCCAGAATGGTGGGCGTGATGCCAAAACGTAAATGTGCCACCTGTTTGCCGCGTCGGGTAGCGGCATTGTCCAATACGTCATCGTGCAACAGGGTGGCGGCGTGGAGCATTTCCATGCTGATGGCAAGCTCATAAATATCGTCCGCCGTATAGCCCAACAGGCGCGCCATGAGCACGGTAAAAAAAGGGCGTAGCCTTTTGCCGCCAGCATTAAGAATATGCTCTGCCAAAGGTTGCACGGGCTGCGGTAAATCCCGCACGGCGTGCTGGAGTGCTGCTTCTATCCGGGGCAATTCTGCACGAAGGCGCGTTTTAAGTATTTGCATAGTGTTCACTGTATGTTGTGTACATACGACATAAAGAAGTTTCGCAAAGAACGCAAAGCCAAAGGAAAATTTCTGTCCTTGTCCAAGCGCGAACCCACCACATTGGAGATAGTCCGCAGTTCGATGAGCGGCACACCATGACGCGCACAGGCCAGAGCCACGGCGAAACCTTCCATATTTTCGAGCAAAGCGCCGTAGCAATGCTGCAAGCGGGCGGCCCGTGCGGTGCTGTTGGTGACACCGGCTACGGTGAGGGAGCTGCCCTGTTCAAGATGGTGTAGGCTTGGCAAAGCTAAACGGGCCGCATCCACGCACAGGGGAATACGTTCCCACACGGGCATTCCGTCGCCCTGAGGGGCCCACAGGGGAAAACCCAAACCCCGTGCGTCTACACCATTGTCGTCGGCGAGGCCGTATTCGGGCCAGATTTCTTCGGTGACCATGATGGTGCTGCCCAAGGGCGCGCGGGTCAAGGTGAAACTGCCCGCCAGCCCGATGTTGATCACTCCCTTAATGTCTGGTCGGCGGCACAAGGCTATGCCCAGTGCTATTCCCGCATTGATGGGCCCAATGCCGGTAAGGCAGGCGGCCCAGCGCTGTGTGCCGATGGTAACATCTATAACTTGGTGCTCGGCAAGGGCGTGTTCAGCCAAGGCGGGCACCGCTGCCACCAGTTCTGTACCTGTGGCAGCGGTGAGTAATACAGACACGGCCTATAATCTCCAATAATCAATGCCCGCCGCCTGCAAGGCCTGCGGATTGAAAAAGCCCTTGATGTCCAGCAGGGTAGCTTGCTCAGGCGTGGCAAAACGCGCCAGCAGATCTTGCGGGTTGAGCATCGTGTAGCTGGCGTGTCCCACGGCCAGCAGCAGCACGTCTAGGTTGACCAGCTTGTCCAAATGCACTAATTCCTGCCCGTATTCGTGGCGGGCTTCAGCGGGGTCGGCTTGGGGATCGTGAACCAGCACTTCAAGATCATAGTCGCGCAATTCGTGAACAACATCAATCACGCGGGTATTGCGTAAGTCGGGTACATTTTCCTTGAAGGTGAAGCCCAAAATACCTACCCGAGCACCATTGACGCGTTTGCCGCGCTTGATAAGGCGTTTGACCGTGCATTCGGCAATATATTTGCCCATATTGTCGTTAATGCGGCGGCCCGCCAAGATGACTTCGGGGTGATAGCCGATTTCCTCGGCTTTGAAGGTCAGATAATAGGGATCCACACCGATGCAGTGCCCCCCCACCAAGCCGGGGCGGAAAGGCAGAAAATTCCACTTTGTGCCTGCGGCTTCCAGCACTTCTAGGGTATCAATGCCCATTTTGTCGAAAATAATCGCCAGTTCATTCATCAGCGCGATATTGAGGTCGCGTTGGGTGTTTTCAATAACCTTGGCAGCTTCCGCTACCCGAATGCTGGAGGCCCGATGAATGCCCGCCACCACAACGCTGCCGTACAAGTCGGCCAGTAATGTGGTGGTAGGGGCGTTGGCGCCAGCAACTATTTTAATAATGGTTTCGAGGGTATGTACTTTATCACCCGGATTAATGCGCTCGGGGGAATAGCCCACGCTAAAGTCAATGCCGTGGCGCAAGCCTGATTCCTGTTCCAGAATGGGCACACAAATTTCTTCAGTGAGGCCGGGGTACACCGTGGATTCATACACCACCACGCAGCCCTTGCTCATATGGCGGCCCACCGTGCGCGAAGCCCCGGTTACCGGCGTGATATCTGGATTGCGATGCCCGTCAATGGGCGTTGGCACGGCGACAATAATGACCCCAGCCTTGGCAAGATCCTCTGGATGGGCCGTATAGTCTATGCGGGCACTGCGGAGGGCGGTGTCGTCCACTTCATTGGTGCGATCGTGCCCAGCGCGTAAGGCGTCTATGCGGGATTGACTGATATCAAAGCCGATAACGTCCAAATTGCGGGAAAAAGCCACCGCCAGTGGTAAACCTACATAGCCCAAGCCCACCACCGCTACAGCTTTGCGGCGGCTGGTCAAATCGTCAAAAGTTGTCAACAGGGCCTCTGCACGGGCGGCACTGGTGGCACTGGTATATATTGTCATAGCTTTGTCTCACTTTCCAAGAATTAACGGGCCTTCTCGCCCACATGAATGCACACAATGCCGGAGGTTACGGGCATATGCCATGCACAGGCAAAACCTGCGGCGCGCATCTCCTCTTCTAAGGCCTCCGCAGTGGGGAAATTACGGATGCTTTCTGCCAGATAGGCATACGCCCCTGAATCTCCCGAAATACATTTGCCCAGACGTGGTAAGAGCTTGTCCAAATAAAAATTATACAGGCCTTTCCAAACCTTTTGCCGGCCCGAACCAAATTCCAGAATACACGCCCGCCCGCCCGGCACCAGCACCCGTGCCATTTCCGCAAAGGCGTCTGGTCGCGGCAAAATATTGCGGATGCCGAAGGCCATGGTGATACAGTCCACGCTGGCGTCCGGCAAGGGTAAATATTTGGCATCGGCTGCTACGGGCATAATGGTGTGCCCTTGCGGGCCGCGTAATTTGCGCGTGCCGCGCACCAGCATGGGCGGACAAAAATCCATGCTTACAATGCGGGCCTGAGGATGTTGACGCTGCAAAGCCAGCGACACGTCCAGAGTTCCCGCCGCCAAATCCAAAGCGATGCCCGTGCGGCCCATGCGGGTTTGCCGGGCGAGACGCTTGCGCCACGCCCGATCAAGGCCGCCGCTCAGAACCGTGTTCAGCAGATCATACCACGGTACAATACGCCCGAACATGGAAGCTACGGCCTTGCCGTGTGCCTCGGGCGCGTTTGCCGGCTGTTGTGACTGGCTCACTCTGTGTCCTTTGCGGTGGTGGCTATGGTTGTGTACACCACGGTATAAATAGCGGGAAATATTTCCGCAAAATTGTTGGGTGAAACCGTGCGCGTTTCAATAAATTTTGCCACCAGTTCCTTGGTGACTTGCAAGGCCTCTTTGCGTTCTTTGTCCACAATGCTCTCCAAAAGTAAAAAACCCGCCCTTTGGGGAATGGCTTCGACCCACGATGGACCTCACCGGACGGGATGAAGAAACGAAAACGGTGAGTCCCCGCCCCTTTTTTTTGATGTTAAAAAATTTTTTTCCCCGTTCTTGTTCTGCCTATTGCCCAGCGAGAATGCCGGCTATTTCTTCGCGAATAATATTTGCAGCGGCGGCAGCGGCGGCTTTTTCCACGTCGTGCTGGAAGCGTTGCTCCATATCGTGGTGGGCTTGTTCTTGGGCAATAAGATGTTTTTCCAAAAGTTTGCAGCGTTCTTCCAAGGCTACACGGGCGGCGGCTTGGCCCTCAATACGGGCTTCCACGGTTTGTAGGCGGGCCTCTGTGTTGCCGTCTTCCAGCGCGGTGATGCGTTCAAGCAGTAGGTGGTGCTGGTTTTCCACCTCGGACAAGCGTGTGAGCAGCGCCGTGTATTCGGCTGCGGGAACAGTGGGAGCAGCGGGAACCGGAGGAGGACTGTTTTCTGCGTGGTCGGCAGGTGATTCCAGCGGCGTGTGTGCGCGCAATTCCGTGGCAACGGCGGTACGCACAACCTGCTGTAAGCTTTCAGTGAAGGGACTGTCCTCACGGAATATGCTGTCGATGGGGGCTTGGTGCGTGTTGTTTTGGGTGAGGGCAATGATGCGGGCATCCGCCTCGGCAAGGCTACTGGTCAGGCGGTCGGTAATTTGTTGCAGCCGGGAGAGGCCTTGCTCATAGGCGATATCAAAGGAGCTATGGGCGTAAGTCACGGTGGGGGAGGGTGAGGCAGAGCACACTTCACCTGGTTTGCACTGGGGCGTCCGCTGGTCATTGGTGGGCGTGGTATTCCTCAATGTTGCAACGGTATTTGGAAGATGCGCGAGCAGGGTATCCAAATTGACAGAATCCTCTTGTGCCAGATCCTCTTGTGCCAGTAAGTCGTCCGTATCGTCCGTCGTGAGCGTAGGGGCAGGCGCGTTACTTATTGCCGTGGTTTCGCCGAGGGCTTCGTCAAGGCTGTTCAGCCATGCGTTGGTGTCTACCGCGCCGGTGGTGGTGGCGGTGGTCATAATTTTTTCGTCAAACAATTCCTGAGCAGCTCTGGCGATGTCTTGGTCGCTAAAAATTTCTTCATTGACGGTCTGGTGTGGGGCGGCAGTGAGGTTATCTTGTGCCAATTCCAATGCGTCTTCTTCCTGCATTTCGTCCTGTTCTTCTGGGGGCGTGGGCATATCCGCAGACAGATGCGGCATGTCAGCAACATCATGGGGCGAGAACATGGCAACGTCGTCTATTGTTTCGGGGCAGGTGAAGGGCTCGGGCTTTGTGGGGGCCGCCTGCGGGCTTTGCGTGGCAGTTGCGGGGGCGGTCTTTTGAGTAACATCGTCCTCAATGTCCAGACCTGCCAGCAGATCATCGCTTACGGGGGCGGCTTTGCCCCCAGATTTTGCGGTTTCAAAAATTTCTGACAAAAAGTCTTCGGTTTCTTCAACGCCCAAATCGCTCAGGTCGATAGCTTCATCGTTAATAGGCTTTGGGGCGGTGGGAGCGGACGTGGCAGGGGCTTGGCTTTGGCCTAAAAGTGCCGTGAGATCGTCATCTAGCATGCTTAAATCTATGTTGTCTATGGCAGTATCCGCTGCCGTGGCAGGCTCGGGTTTTTGTATCGGCTGCGGGGCTGGAGCTGCAGTGTCAGCAGCTTTGGGCGCGCTGTCGATGGAGCCTAAGATAGCGTCTAAGTCCTCTTCCAGCGATAATTCTGGCTGGGGGCTTGGCGCTGGCGTGTGGGCTGGCGGCGGGGGGGGTGACGCGGCGGGAGCTGCCACCGAGGGGGGGGTGAGCAAAGCGTCCAGTTCCGCATCAAAGGAAGGGGGAGAATCGTGTGGTGCTTCCACCACGGGGCGTGTTGCTGGTTGTGGGGCGGCTGCGGGGGGCGTATTCGATTCGTCCAGCAGGCCCTTGAGCAGATCATCCAATTCGTCACCGGAAGGAATGGGCTTGCTTTCCGTGGCGGGCCCTTTGGGCTGGGGGGGGATGTCTAGTCCTTCCAACAGGGCATTAACTTCCGCCATATTGGGCATTTCCAGTTCCTCGTTGGCGTCCAACGGAGCCGTAGCCGTGGTGGACTGCGCGCCGTCGTCTGCCAATGTTGTTGGGCTGGCGGCCTGGGGCGCAGGGGACGCTTGGTGGGGTGGAGGTATGCTTGCGCTGTCCTGCATATCGGCTAAGAGGGCGTCAATATCCGCGTCCATATCCTCGGGGACAATGGGACGGGATTCTTTGTTGCCCACACTGAACAGATTGTCCATTTGTGTGTCTATGGCCTGCTTTTGATCAAGCTGTGCGGATGTGGTGGGTGTTTCTGTGCCTTTTTCGATTATATCCGTCAATTCGATAATGTCATCGTCAGCGGCAGCAGTATTTTTTTTCAGAAAGTCCATAGAGCCCTCTGCGGGTTGGAAACGCTTGTAGTATGATGCCTGTTTCCGCACTTCGGTATTTGTCAGGCTTGAGCGGCTTACTATATAAAGTAAGGCACGGGGCTGTATAGCAGATTTATCAGAAATACGCAAATATGCTGCGGCTGCTAGCCTCAAGCTTGTGGAAGCACGGGGAGAAAGAGTACCGGGGGCTGTCCGTCATGAACAACCCCCGGCATCGTAAACATGGCAAGCTAAGATCCGGTGCAGCACAGGCAGCCGTTTGTCAAAGCTTCATCAAAAAGCGTTTACTTCCTTAAGGGTGACACTTGGAACCCTTACAGGCGGTCAATTCTTTTTTCATTTCGGGCTTGGCGGCGGCGACTTCAGTGTGACAGGCAACGCAAGACTTTACGGTCTTGCCGTCTTTGCCGTGCATAGCCTGATAATAGCCGTGTTCAGACTTGTCCTTGCGGTCCATATTGTCATGGCAACCCGCAGAGGCGCATTTTTTGAACTCTTCCTGACCCTTCACAGGATGGTGGCACTGAACGCATTTGAGAGCTTTATGCGTAGAGTGGTTGAAGACCACAACTTTTTTTTGTGTGGCTTCCATTTTAAGGCCGTCTGCCGGTGCGGCTGGTGGGGCGGCGATGGCGGGAACGGCAAGGGCCAGAACCAACAAAGCAAGGGAACTTAACAGCAGTGTTCTCATGTGAAACTCCTCTGTAACAAGCAGTGAATAAAACTCTTGTTTACTCATATTCGTGTATAGACGATGTGTCAAGATAGTCTTGGTAAAAAATGCACGACAAAAATCCCGCCGGGTGTTGTCAGCTCTTTTTAACAGGATAACCGCGCGGGGTGAGCATGTATTGCCCGAGTATGCGGGTGCTGCTTTTGCCTATGACCACAATGGAGAGCATGTCCACCGTGTCGGGGGCCACAGTGTGCAGTGGGCTAAGACTCACACTTTGATCCGGGCGGTAGGCCTTACGTACAATGCCCACGGGGGTTTCCTCACCGCGATAGGTACGGGCAATATCCAGCGCGTGGCCTAATTGCCAGTCTCGCCCGCGCGAGCGTGGATTGTACAGCACCACCACAAAGTCCGCACTGAAGGCGGCGTGCAAGCGGGCGGTGATGCTTTCCCACGGGGTGAGCAAGTCACTCAGGCTTATACAGGCGAAGTCGTGCATCAGCGGTGCGCCCAACAGGGCGGCGGCGGCGCATACGGCGGGGATGCCGGGAATAATTTCTAGAGGCACGTGTGGGTGCAAACCGCGTTGTTCCAGAAGCTCCAGCACAAGACCTGACATGCCATAAATACCTGAATCTCCAGAACACACAACGGCTGTACGCGAGCCGGAAAGGGCGGCATCAATGGCGGCATTGCAACGGTCCATTTCGTGGCGCATACCGGTGGTCAACACCGTTTTGCCTTCTAGGTACGCGGGGGGAACCAAGTCTACATATAAGGGATAGCCCACAATGGTGCGGGCCTCGGCTAGGCAGTGGGCGGCTTGGGGGCT
>JAVVPD010000075.1:0-10415 GCA_036655975.1 Desulfovibrionaceae bacterium
ATCTTCTTGCTGCACCTTGCTCTCTTCCACGACGTTCTCCACGGTTATATTTTCTTAAATAACTTTATTTAAGGCGTATTCAATAATCCCTTCCGCGCCGGCACTGCGGAGCAGGGGGATGAGATCACGCACGCGCCCGGTGTCGATAACCGTTTCCACCGACAGCCACTTGCTGTCACGTAAGGGGGACACGGTGGGCGAATTGAGCGCGGGCAGCAGGTCAAGAATGGCATCAAGGTTGGTGGCAGGGGCGTTGAGCTTAATGCACACCAAAGATTCCGCCCGCAGCGCGCCGTGCAAGAGCAGATCAATCTGTTCAATTTTACGACGTTTTTCAGGATCGGCCCACGCGGCCTTATTGGCAATAAGCACGGTATTACTGACCATGACTTCTTCAATAATACGCAAGCCGTGGGCCTTAATGGTGGTGCCTGTTTCGGTCACCTCAACGATACCGTCGGCAAGACCTTCCACAACTTTGGCTTCGGTGGCCCCCCAAGAATAACTTACGCTCACAGGGATAGCACGATCCGCAAAAAAACGGGTGGTCACACCTTCAAGTTCGGTGGCGATACGTTTTCCGGCAAGATCAGCAGCGCATTGGTAGGAGGAGTCGCCAGACACGGCCAAAACCCAGCGGGCCGGTCGGTTAGACGATTTCGAATAAATAAGGTCGGAAATCTTGTGAATTTCGCCGCTCACCCCGCTTTCTTGAATCCAGTCAAGCCCGGTCAGGCCCACATCCAGCACACCGTCGGCTACATAGCGACCGATTTCCTGCACACGACACAGCGAGGCGGAAATTTCGGGATCGTTGATATCAGGGAAATAATTACGATGATGCTTACGAATTTTCCAGCCCGCTTTTTCAAACAGGTTGATGGTGGCGTCTTCGAGAGAACCTTTGGGCACACCCAATTTGATAAGAGGCAAGGACATTTCTAAAACTCCTGATAGGGGGGATTACTGAGGCTGCGGTTCCAGCAAAGGGGCGCAGAACGAGAGCGTACCATCTTTATATTCGCGATAAAAACAGGAGCGATAGCCTTTATGGCAGGCCACATGCCCCACTTGTTCGATACGTAGAACCACGGCATCGCTGTCACAGTCCAAACGGACGGAATGCACCTTTTGCACATGACCGGAGGTGGCCCCCTTGTGCCACAGACTTTGGCGGCTGCGGCTAAAATAATGGGCTTCCCCAGTTTGCAGGGTTTTTTCCCAAGCTTCGGCATTCATCCAGGCCAGCATAAGCACTTCGCCGCTGGCATCGTCTTGGGCGATGGCCGCCACAAGACCCTTGCCCTTGGCAAAATCAGGGGTAAAATCTTCAGGAAAATGTAAGGACATACACGGCTCCCGTAGCAAGAAGTAAGCGGTCAGCCTACCCGTATTCACAGGAATAGGCAAGAAGGGCCAAGCTCTGAAACCATAGCCCGGCCCTTCCCTCCGTATTTCACGCTTAGAGGAGTTCTCCGTAACGCTGTATAAAATACCGCTTCATGCCGGTTACCAGCAGCATGTAGCTCACAATTATTACGCTAAGAGCAGGAAAATAGAGCACGGGCAAGGGCAGCATATCCAGAGCCTTCCCCACGGAGGAATAAGGAATCAACGTACCTACAGCAATGCCCAGACTGGTCAACGCTGTCAATTGCCATGAGGCCCGACTGTGCACAAAAGGAATATGCGGCGTGCGAATCATATGAATAACAAGAGTTTGTGACCACAACGATTCCACAAACCACCCCGCCTGAAACAGGGCAATAAAGCCCACTTGCTGCGCGGCGCTCAGGCTATGGTACGCGCCCCCAAAGGCTGCGGGACAGATGAAAAAATACATCAGCACATAGGTGCATATGTCAAAGACCGAACTGGTGGGCCCTATCCACAGCATGAATCGCGTGATGGAAGAAGCGTTCCAAGTGCGGGGGCTTTTCAAAAAATCGGCGTCCACATTGTCCCACGGAATGGTGATGCACGAAATATCATAGATAAAATTGAGCACCAGAATTTGTAGCGGGGCCATGGGCAAAAAAGGCAACAGGGCCGAAGCCACCAACACGGAAAACATATTCCCAAAATTGGAGCTTGCGGTCATTTTAATATATTTTATGATATTAGCGTAGGTTTTACGCCCTTCAATGGCTCCTTGTTCCAAAACCATCAGGTCTTTTTCTAGCAAAATAATATCGGCGGATTCTTTAGCAATATCCACCGCCGTGTCCACTGAAATACCCACATCAGAGGCTTTCATGGCTGCGGCGTCGTTGATGCCGTCGCCCATAAAGCCCACGGTGTGCCCATTGTGCCGCAATGCGGTCACGATGCGCGTTTTCTGCTGCGGTGTCAGCTTCGCAAACACGTCGTGCTGTTCTACCTTCTGGCCCAAGGCCGCGTCGTCCAAAGTGTCAAGCTCGTTGCCCAGCACAATAGTGTCCACAGGCAAGCCCACTTGGCGGCACACACTGCGCGTGACTGCGGCATTGTCTCCGGTCAGCACCTTCACGCGCACGCCGTAGCCCGCCAAGGCTTGCAGGGCTTTGGCCGCCGATTCTTTGGGCGGATCTAAAAAAGCGACATAGCCCATCAACACCATGTCGGATTCGTCCGCCGTGGAAAACACCCCCGCTGCGGGTAAATGGGTTTTATGGGCCACCGCCACCACGCGCAAGCCATTTTGATTATAGCCACGCACGGTTTCTAACACTTTCTGACGCAAGGCTGCGGTTAAAGGCTCAATGTTGCCGTCATATTCAACCCACGCGCACACAGCCAACATTTCTTCCACTGCGCCCTTGGTAATGATCTGCTTTTTACCCTCCTTACTCACCACAACCACGCTCATCCGCCGCCGGGTAAAGTCGAAAGGAATTTCATCTACCTTGGTATATTCCTGCCACAAGGGAATCATATTTTTTTCATCGGCATGCTTGATAATCGCCACGTCGATAAGATTTTTCAAGCCTGTCTGGTGATAGCTGTTCAAAAAAGCGTGGCGCAACACGCGCTGATCTTCGTTGCCGCGCACGTCCAGTGGAAATTCCAGAATAATCCGATCTTGAGTGAGTGTGCCCGTTTTGTCGGTACACAAAACATCCATCGCGCCGATATTCTGAATGGCGTTCAGATGCTTAACAATAACTTTTTTGCGCGACATGGACACCGCGCCCTTCGCCAGATTGGCGGATACGATCATGGGCAGCATTTCTGGAGTCAGGCCCACCGCCACAGACAGCGCAAACAGCGTGGCTTCCATCCAGTCACCCTTGGTGAAGCCGTTGACAAACAGCACCACGGGGATCATGCACATCATAAAACGGATAAGCACCCACGAAACAGAGTTCACGCCTTGTTCAAAGCGCGTTTGCACGCTTTCACCGCTTAATTGCTGGGCCAATGTGCCAAACAGGGTATCGTGCCCCACAGCCACCACCAGCGCCCGCGCCGCACCGCTGACCACGTTACTGCCCATAAAGGCCAAATTCGGGCATTCCAGCACTGTGCCCGGCAGAGAGGCCACGGGCAGCGCAAATTTTTCCACGGGTTCACTCTCCCCCGTTAAGGAGGACTGGCTGACAAACAAGTCGCGGGTTTCCAGAATACGCACATCAGCGGGAATCATGTCCCCCGCTGCCAAGCGGATCACATCGCCCACCACCAATTCGTGCAGGGGGATTTCTTCCACCGCGCCGTCACGCAAGGCGGCAATAGTTGTGGTTACCATAGATTGCAGGCGTTCAGCCGCGTGACTTGAGCGAGATTCCTGCACAAAGCGCAGCGTACCGCTTGCCAGTACCATGAGCACCACAATAATGACGGCGCTCAGGTCTTTCTGGTCAGGGGCGGGAATAATATAGTCCGTGACAAAAGAAATACAGGCTAAAAAGAGCAGAACAACCGTGAAGGGATTAATACAAGCTTTGAGCAGACGCATGGGTAAAGACGCCCTGCGCGAGCGGCGCAGCACATTTTCACCAAACAGAATACGTAAGCGGGGGATGCGGGCGGACTTAAGCCCTTCAAGGGAACATTCGTAAGCTCGGACAAGTTGTTGCGGCGTTTTTTGCGCGGCGTCCATAAGGCGGTCGTGGGCAGAAATTTCCACAAGGTGTTTGAGTTCTTGAGAATCCGCTCCCATACGCGCGAGCAGATTGTTTTTTTCTGTATTTTGAATATCTTTGCTCATAGTTTTAATCTCCTAAAATTAAAAGAAATTGCACACACATAGGCACACAGTTGGTGCCGTACACGCAGCCAAAGCCCACGGGCCACGCAAGCCGGGCTACAGACAAAACATCGTAAAGGAACGGGACTTTGCGTACTGCCAATATCCATGAGGGCCTCCGAGAATAAAAGTGAAGAAAAAAGTGGCAACATCACCACCATAAACTGAAGTCTCTATACCGATTTTAGCCCGCTGACACAAGGGATAGCCCCCCCCACGGGGCCACGCCCCAGACTTGTTCTTGCTAGGTTCATATATATGTGGTATTTCATGGAGAGGAAATTTCTCCAAGACACTATTCTGGAAATGAGGAACATTTGAACACTTCTCCCGATCACGATTCCACCGTTGCTGCTGCCGACATCAGCCGCCCCAAGAAAAAAAAAGCTCCTGCCGCTCAAGCCCCCGACATCTCCGTCACAGAACCCGACAACGCGCTGCCGCCGGTATTGCTGGACGATCTGCCTGTCAACCTCCAAGAGGCCTGTGCCCGTGCAGGATGGGCCGCCTTAATGCCTGTGCAGGAACTCGCTCTGCCCTATCTGCTGGGTCGCCGCGACCTTATGGTGCAATCGCGCACCGGCAGTGGCAAAACGGGCACCTATTTGTTGCCCTTGCTCAAACATCTTTCCGCTGACCGCCCCGTGCCGCAAGCCCTTGTGCTCGTGCCCACCCGCGAACTCGCCGTACAGGTAGAGCGCGAAGCCATGACGCTGTTCCGTGGTACCGGCATTAAAGCCGTGGCCGTGTACGGCGGTGTTGGCTATGGCAAGCAGATGGATGCCTTACGCGCCGGAGCCCAACTGGTTGTGGGTACCCCCGGTCGCGTGCTGGACCATTTACTGCGCCGCACCTTAGTGCTTGATGCCTTGCGGAGTTTGGTTTTTGACGAAGCCGACCGCATGTTGTCGGTGGGCTTTTATCAGGACATGAAAGAAGTGCAGCGCTACATGCCTAAAAAGCATTGCACCACATGCCTGTTCTCCGCCACATTCCCCCCCTATGTACTCAAACTCGCTAATGAATTTTTGCACGAACCCTCCATGCTGTCTCTGTCACACACACAAGTGCACGTGGCAGAAGTGCAGCATTTGTATTGTGAATGCAAACGCATGGACAAAGACCGCGCCCTGGTGCGCCTGTTGGAAACCGAAAATCCCAGCTCGTGCATTATTTTTTGCAATACCAAGGCCAATGTCCACTATGTTACCGAAGTGCTGCGCGGTTTCGGGTATAATGCCGACGAATTGTCCGCCGACCTTTCCCAGTCCCGCCGTGAAGAAGTGCTGCGCCGCGCGCGTGACGGGCACGTGCGCTTTTTGGTGGCTACCGACGTGGCGGCCCGAGGCATCGATATTCCCGAATTGTCCCACGTTATCTTGTATGAACCGCCAGAAGACCGCGAATCCTACATTCACCGTGCAGGGCGCACGGGACGCGCCGGAGCGGCGGGCACGGTTATCTCGCTGGTAGATTTCATGCAAAAAAGCGACTTGCGTCGTATTGCCAGCCATTACAAAATTAACATTGAATCTTTTGAAACCCCCACCGACGAAGACGTGGCCAAGGTTGTCGGCGATCGCCTGATTGCCGTGCTGGAAGCCCGTTTCCGCAATTTGACGGGGCTGGAAAAAGAACGCCTGCTACGCTTCACCGCACTGGCAAAAACCATTGCCACCCATCAGGGCGGCGAAGAAGACCAAAGCGTGCTGCTGGCAATGCTTCTGGATGCGGCCTATCAGCAGACCTTGCACGGCCTGCCCAAGTCCGCACCCCGCCGGGCGGAATTGCCGATAAATCCCTTGCAGAACGAACGCCCCCGTGGCGGCTATAAAGGCCGTTCCGACCGTGGTGCCCCCCGAGGCGGAGACCGTTTTGACCGCGCGCCCCGCAACGCGGCCCCTGACCGCCCTGATCGGGATCGCCCAGACCGGAATCGCCCTGACCGGGATCGCCCTGATCGGGATCGCGCAGACCGCCCCCGTGCAGACCGAGCCCCACGCGGCGACCGTGACAGCACCCCCCGTTTCCCCGGTGCCGACGACAAAGCCCCTGCCCGTGAATCCCGTGACGGCGGCGCTCCCAAACCCGCAGCCCGACGCCCCGCGTCCCCGCGTGCCCGTAAAACACCCAAACCCATTACAGGTGGAGATCTGTGACCCAAAGCGGATACGCCGTAGAATATGTCGTAGATAATTTCTTGGCATTATTGCACGATGCAAATTTTCCTCAGGAACTTGCCATACTCAAGGTTGGCAAGTTCCAGTTTTTGCGTCGTCGTCAACTGCTGCTTGAGTTCCGCGCCCTGTATATCGGTTTATGGCGTCTGGCGCTGGCCCGCTCCCTTCCTCTTGAAGGAGAAGACATTTTTGCGGCCTTCCTGACAACATATCCTCAGCAACACCGTGATGCCGCGAGTCAGCGCCTGCTGGCCCGCGGTCAACAATACGCCGAAATTCTTTTGTCTGAAGGGGATAGAGACTATACCCACATCAGCCAGCATATTTTGTCCTTCAGCGTTTTGGAAGAAAAAGACCGTAAGGCGCAGAATCTCCGCTTGGCCCTGTCCATCCGGCGCTTGTACGGTTTTATTTTTTCCCGGCTTATTTAAAAGGCTCTTACGCGCATGTTTAATTTGTCATCTGTCACCGACACCCCCTCTTTGTGCGCTCAGGGCACCTGTGTCACCATCGGTAATTTTGACGGGGTGCACATGGGCCACCGTGCGCTGATTCAGCGTACCTGCCAAAAAGCCGTGCATAATGCCCTGCCCTGTACCGTATTGACCTTTTGGCCGCATCCCTTACGGGTACTTGCAGGCTCACACGCGCCCCCCCTGCTCACCAGTCGCCACCAGCGCGCCCGCCTGCTCGAACAGCTTGGGGTGCAAGTGTGCCTAGAAATGCCCTTTGACCGTCCCCTTGCCGCGCTCAGTCCCGAAGATTTTGTACGGCAGGTACTCGTGCCTTTGAACACCCGCCATCTGATCGTGGGCTATGATTTTTCGCTGGGCAAAGGCCGCATGGGCACCGCAGACGTGCTCGAACACTTGGGCCAACGCTATGGCTTTGCGGTGGAACAATTGTCGCCGGTCATTTTGCAAGACGCCGTGGTCAGTTCCACCCGCATTCGTGACCTGATCCGCCAAGGTGAGGTCTGGGAAGCCCGCACCCTGCTGGGCCGCTTTCACAGTATCAACGGCACGGTCATACACGGGCACGGGCGCGGCGAAGGCCTCGGTTTTCCCACCGCCAATCTGCCCGCCACGGAAGTGCTTCTGCCCCGTCAAGGGGTCTATGCCACGTGGGTGAGCGTACAGGGCGTGCCCCACGCTGCGGTAACCAATGTGGGTATTAATCCCACCTTTGACGGCAATAACATCAGCGTGGAATCGTTCCTCTTGGACACGAATATCAACCTGTATGAGCAGGATATCAAGGTTTCCTTCGCGCTCCGCCTGCGTGACGAAATCCGCTTTCCCAATCCCGCAGCCTTGTGCGCCCGCATCAAACAGGATGTGATATTGGCTCGGCAGGCGCTGAGTCAGGCGGAAAACGGGCAACGCCTGTCTTTTACGTCCGCCCCAAGCTCCCTTCCCACCCCGTAATTTTTCTGCTTTTTTGCCCCCCTGACTAGACTTTGTTCCCGCTTCAAGGCTAGAATATCCCCTCAGAGGAGCCATCGATGGAAGAACAAGCCTGTATCGCGCATGCGGGGGTGGATATTGGTTCAGCGACGGTCAAGCTGGTCGTACTGGACAACGCCCATACCGTGATTTTTGCCCGTTATGAACGCCATTATTCTCAAGTTCGCGCCACCCTTGCCCGCATCATGGCCGAAGGGCATGCCGCCCTGCCCCATGTTTTGTGGAACATCACCCTGACGGGTTCTGGGGCCATTGACGTGAGCAGCGCGCTTGATCTGCCCTTTGTGCAAGAGGTGGTCGCCTGCACTGAATGTATCCGCCAGCGCCTTCCCCAGTGCGACGTGTCCATCGAACTGGGCGGCGAAGACGCCAAGATCACCTTTTTCACCGGAGGCGTGGAGCAGCGCATGAACGAAACCTGCGCTGGGGGCACGGGGGCCTTCATCGATCACATGGCAAACATGCTGCACACAGACCCCATGGGACTGGACGCGCTGGCCCGCAACCACACCAACCTTTACCCCATCGCCTCCCGCTGCGGGGTATTTGCCAAAACCGATATTTTACCCCTACTGAATGAAGGTTGCGCCAAGGAAGACATTGCCGCCTCCATTTTTCAGGCCGTTGTGGAGCAATGTATCGGCGGGCTGGCCTGCGGGCGCGACATTTCCGGTACGGTAGTTTTTCTGGGCGGGCCCTTGGCTTTTCTGGGGGCCTTGCGCCAGCGCTTTGTGGACGCCCTGGGGCTGGAAGAAGCTCAGGCTATCTTCCCCCCCTATGCCGAATATTTTGTTGCCATGGGCGCGGCCTATGTGTCCATGGCTTGCGCCAAAACTCAGGCATACCCATATTCCTCACTGCAACAAGGCCTGCACGCTCTGGAGCAGCAAGCTTCCAGTCTGGAACATTGTCTGCCCCCGCTCTTTGCCGACGCACAAGCCCGCGCCGCCTTTACGGCCCGCCACGCCCGTGCCTCCACCCCTCGGGCCCGTCTGGAGGAACACGCCGGCCCCGTGTTTCTGGGGCTAGACATGGGTTCCACCACCACCAAGGCCGTATGCATCGACCCTGAAGGTACCCTGCTGTATACCTTTTACGGCCCGAACAAAGGCGAGCCCCTACAGGCCGCCATCCACATTTTGCGCGATGTTTACGCCCGCATGCACCCCCAAGCCCACATGGCGGCGGCAGCCGTCACCGGCTATGGCAGCACCTTGGTCCGCGCCGCCTTGGGTGTGGACATCGACGAAGTGGAAACCGTGGCCCACTGGACAGCGGCCCGCTTTTTCCTGCCCCAAGTTTCCTATATTCTGGATATCGGCGGGCAGGATATCAAATGCCTGCGCCTGCGCGACGGTATTATTGACACCATCCAGCTTAACGAAGCCTGCTCGTCCGGCTGCGGCTCCTTTGTCGAAAGCTTTGCCAATTCTTTAAATATGAATTTGGTCGAATTTGTAGAGCAGGCCCTCAGCGGAGAGCATCCCATTGATCTCGGCACTCGCTGCACGGTATTTATGAATTCGCGCGTCAAGCAAGCCCAGAAGGAAGGCGCCAGTGTGGGGGACATTGCGGCGGGGCTGTCGTATTCCGTTATCCGTAACGCGCTGTATAAAGTTATTAAGATTAAAGATATTGAAGAATTGGGGGCCCATGTTATCGCTCAGGGCGGGGCTTTTCACAACGACGCCCTGCTGCGGGCGCTGGAACTATGCCTGGGCCGTTCTGTCTTACGCCCCGACATTGCCGGATTGATGGGGGCTTTTGGGGCGGCTCTATTGGCCCGCGACCGAGCCCCAGCCCTGAGCCATGACCACAAAACACCTTTTGGAATCAGTAACTTATGCAGTGCCCAGGCATTGGACAACTTCACCGTACACAATACCGTAACCCGCTGTCAGGCCTGCCCTAATCATTGTCAATTGACCGTTTCGCGCTTTCCAGACGGGACACGTTTTATTTCCGGCAACCGTTGCGAACGCGGTGCGGGTCTGCACTGTGAACAGAGCGCGCTCCCCAATGTGGTGAGCTGGAAATACCAACGCCTGTTCGAACACTATAGCCCCCTGCCCGAGCACCGTGCGCCGCGCGGGCTGTTATTTATGCCGCGCACCTTGGGCATGTTTGAGCACTATCCCCTGTGGTTCACCCTGTTCACACATCTGGGCTTTCGGGTTGAGCTGTCCCCGCCCAGTTCACGCAGCCTGTACGCGCTGGGCTGCCACACCATCCCCTCGCAAACCCTGTGCTATCCCGCCAAGCTGGCCCATGGGCACATGGTGGCCTTAGCCAAAGAACATCGGGGGGCAGTATTTTTCCCCTGTGTTCCCCTTGAACAAAGGCAATTCGCGCAGCAGGATCATCACTACAATTGTCCTGTGGTAGGCGGCTATCCTGAGCTTATCGCCCAGAATATTGACGCGCTACGCCTCAAGGACGCCGTATATTTCCGCCCCTTCCTCCCCATGGACCGCACCAAACTGGCGGCGCGTCTGGCCCAGCTTCCCTTGCTGGCAGGCATTACCAAAAGCCAGCTGCAAG
>JAVVPD010000076.1:0-10198 GCA_036655975.1 Desulfovibrionaceae bacterium
TGTTCCGCCGGAGACAATAAATTGCGGTCTTCACCCGAAAGTTTAGCATAGACCATTAAGTCCTGTGGATACACCGAAAGATCCTTGATCATCTTCATGTGCGTGGGCAAGGTGCCGTCCCGCGTGGGAACCACTTTTTTGGTTGTACACGCACTTAGGGCAAGGCATAGTGCCAGACAGGTTATCAGAATGTTCGTCCGCTGCTGAAGCATGGTTCCTCCTAGAGTTTGTGGGGAGGGTTAGTGAATTTCAATACTGTATTTTTTTAAAAAATCTACGGGTAAATAGGACATTTTTGCCTTGCGTAGACCTTCTTCACCTAAATCTTGGGCGCGGTTAAGGCGGGCAAAACCCACGCCCGCAGTGGCGGCGAAGGCGGCGTTCATCATTTGGTATACACCGCGAAAGCCGTTGCGCCCTTTCTCATAATGCACACCAAGGGTGTTTTCGTCCAGTTTTTCTCCCACGCTGAAGGCCACCATGCTGTTGTCAACATAAAGCGCGCCGCCGACAAGTTGTGGCATATCTGTCCAGTGGGCGAGCACACGGTTAATGGCTTCATTTTCAGCCACAAGGGCAGGGGAGCCTGCACATTCGTGCCATTGGCACCATTCGTCTTCAAGGGCAAGCACGTCTTCGATAACGGCAGGGCAAATGGGGCGGTAGTTGGGGATGCCGTAAATTTTTTGGTAGCCGTTGACGTGATTGCGTTTTTTATGGAAGCGATTGCCGGGCAATTGGGCCATTTCTTCGGTGGAATAGAGATATTCCCACTGGTCGCGGTCTTCGGTGATGGTACAGCGGGGGCCCAGTTGGCTTTGGATGTGCAGGGCCAGAGCCTCGGGTACCCGGATGAGCGTACAGGCTTGCTTCAGCAGGGGGCTGGCGGAAAAATCCACCAGGCTCCAGTCTCCCACAGGTGCCCAGAGCTGAGGCGAGGGGTGTTGCTGGCGTAGCCAGCAGAGTTGGTCTTCAAAGTGCCATTCCAAGGCGAAGTAGCGGGCCCAACCCCAGATATTTGCGAGGGCATAATCGATGGAACGGCAGGGTGTGCTGGCCAGTAGATGCAGGTAGCGGTCATGCTGGCAGCGGCCTTCTGGGGTGGTGGTATGCAGGTGGATGGGAGAAAAATCAGGCATGGTGAGTTCCTTTTGTGGGCAGCGGCGAGCACTGACTGTGCATGGCAAAGCGGGTCCAGTCGCGTTTGAGGACAACATAGAACATGATAAGAGACTGCACTACCTGCGAGACCAACATAGCCATGAACACCCCTGAAGCATCTTGCCAGAGAATATGTCCGAAGAGCCACGCGAGGGGCAGGCGTACCAGCCAAAAACTGGAACCGTAGATCATGAGGTTATAGCGGGTGGCTCCCGCCCCGGTCATAACACCACCCAAAATCATACTCGCGGTGGTAAAGGGGGTGGAAACAAGATTAAAACGTAAATAGCTCAGGGTTTGTATTTGCGCGGCAGGGTCGGAGGAGAGCAAGGCCGCGATGTCGGTGACAAAAGGCCACAGGCACAGGGCAAACACAGAAATGAAGAGACAACCACTGCCCGAAATGATCAGAGCCAGGCGTTGTGCTTCCGCTTTATTCCGCGCGCCGAGCATATTTCCGACCAGCACAGAGGCGGTCATGTTGAAGGCCATGGCGGGCAGGAATATAAGCGATTCTACGCGCATGCCGGCGGTAAGCCCGGCAAGGGCGCTCACGCTGTCCATAGGCAGCGAGGCCACAATGGCAAAAAGCATTAAATAGCCGGTGTTCCAAACAATTTGCGAGGCGCCTGCGGGCAGCGCTACTTTGAACAAATAGCGCATGGCTCGGCGAGCCCAACGCCACGGGGGCAGGTCGATACGGGCCAGATAACCCAAGCGGGACAGCAGCAGGCAATTGGTCAGTGCGCCGAGCAGGACGCAACCGAAGGTTGTCCACGCAATACCCATGTAGCCATAGTTGGGCAGGCCAAAATAGCCAAGCCCAAAGCCAAGATCCCCCACCAAATTGGTGAGGGCCACCAGAGCCGTAACCCCGAGAGGCGGAAAAACATGGCGGGTGGCGCGAAACATAACCCCTGTGCAGATGAATACATAGTTGGCGGGCAGGGTCAGTAGCGAAACGCTCCAGTATTCGCGGGTAATGGGCAAAATAGTTTCAGGTACCATGAGCAGGGTGAACAAACCGCCTTGCAGCGCGTGACCGAGCAGACTGATTCCGATACCGATGCCGCAACAGCCCATGACGATCATATAAATATAGCGGCGGGCACGACGGTGCCGCCCCGCCCCGATGGACTGGCTCACAGCGGCTACACCGCCACTGGACAGGGCGTTAGCCACCAGCATAAGGAAGATGACGCATTGCATCACCACACCAAAGGCCGCTTGCACCGAAGCCCCGAGCTGGCCTGCCACCCACACATCCGTGAAACCGATGCAAAAGTGCAGATACATCATGAGCATTTGCGGCCATGTGAGCCGCCAAATGGCACCGGGGGAGGTGCGTGCGGCTATGGGGGGGAGGGAAATACTCACCTACATGCC
Source organism: Desulfovibrionaceae bacterium (assembly GCA_036655975.1). GTDB lineage: Bacteria > Desulfobacterota > Desulfovibrionia > Desulfovibrionales > Desulfovibrionaceae > CASQEL01. Next base: position 2,548 of record JAVVPD010000076.1, read on the forward strand.
TTCATAGCCCGCCAGCAAATCGTCAAAGCTTTCACGGCGGCGAATGCAACGGGCCTCGCCGTCCAGTCCAATACAGACCTCGGCAGGGCGCAAGCGCTGGTTATAGGTGGAGGCCATTACATAGCCGTAGGCACCCGCGTCCAGCACACCCACAATATCGCCTATCTGCATGGGGGGGAGAGGACGATTTTTAGCAAGAATATCCCCACTTTCACAAATATTTCCCACAATGGTCTGTTTTTCAAGGCGGGAATCGGGGCTGCCGTTTTCGCGGTATACTTCAATGTCGTGGTGGGAGTCATACATGGCGGGGCGTACCAGCACGTTAAAGCCAAGGTCTGTGCCCACATAGCGGGTGTCGCCGTTATTTTTGGTTGCGTGAACCGTGCCGAGCAGCAGGCCGCATTCAGCCACCACAAAACGGCCCGGCTCCACGAAAAAGCGCCCTGTGTAGCCGGTTCGCGCGGCCCAAGTGCTGATAAGAGTGTGCAAAAGGCTGCCCAGTTCGGCGAGATCCAGACGGGACTGGTGCTCGTATTTATGGTAGGGAATGCCGAATCCGCCGCCAAAGTCAATAATTTTAAGTGTTTTTAAAGCATTATTGGGGAGTTGCTCCGCAAGGGACAATAAGAATGTGGCGGCCTGCAAATAGCCTTCGGCTTCCATGAACAGGGAGCCGATGTGTTGATTAATACCCGCAAGGCGCAAATGGTATTTGCTCAGCAGGGCAAACACGGCCTCCATGTCGTCAGGGGTAACGCCAAATTTGGTGGCTTTGCCGGCGGTGATAACTTTTTGGTGGTGCCCCGCGCCGATGCCGGGGTTGAAGCGCACCATGATTTCGCCGCCGGGATTGACCTGACCGTACAGATCGATCTGCGCGAGCGAATCCACACTGACCAGTACCTTGTTGTCCACAGCCGCATGCAATTCTGCGGCGGACACATTGTTGCAAACATACAAAATTTTGTCAGGAGTGAAGCCCGCAATTTGGTTTAAGTGCAATTCACCGGGGGACATGGCGTCCACCACACAGCCTTCTTCCTGAATGATACTGAGCAGATGTAAATTTGTATTGGCTTTAGCTGAATAGTTGACGCAAAAAGCCGGATGGCTGGACAGTCCCTGCAATTCTCGGCAACGCTGGCGCAATATCGCTTCATTATAGACATAAAGCGGCGTGCCAAAGCGTTCTGCCAATTGCTGGGGGGTGGTGTTGCCAAAAAAATTGACGGAATCAGTGTAGCTAGAGCGAATATTGGGCATAGGAGTCCTCGTGTATAAGTGCATAACTTATGATTCTTAACTACACGGCGGCCCCTGTCAAGAAGAAGTGTTCTCATCTTTTGGGCATGTCGTGAAGTTTATTCAGTTTTTATGTGGATTCTTTTGTGTTTTGGTGTTGTTTGCGTCGTGTTGGTGTGAACCAGCCGCAGAGGGGAATGAGCCAAATATAAAAGGCGTACAGAATGCTGGAGGGTTCCGCATCAAGAATGGCTAGGGGTAAAGATACGGCAATGTTCCACGGAATCAGCGCAGAAATCATGACCACGCTGTCTTCAAGCATCAGGGCAAAACGGCTGCGGGTGGCGGGGCTTTCCGCATGTATGGCGTATTGTAACTGGTTTACCAGAATAATGGCAAGGGTTTGGTTGCAGGCCGCAGCCGAGGCCAGGGTGCTGACCAGCAAATTGGTGAAATAGGCACCGCAAAGGCGGTACAGACGGGCCACCGTTTTTTCCACCTCGGTAAGTAAATGCGCTCCGGCAAAAATTCCCGTGATGGCGGAAGAAAAAAAGATAATCAAAATTGCGGGGATAACGGAAACCCAGCCCCCACCGGCAAAGAGTTTTGTGGCGGGGGTGAGCACGGCGGGTTGGTAGCCCGTGACCAAATAGCCAAGGATATCTAGGAGGTTTTGGTCTTGTACGCCCAGACAAATGCCCACAGCGCTCAGGGTGCTGGCGGGCATGATGTAGGTTAGGCGGATGCGGCACGCGCTGCCCACCAAAATAATCAACGGGGGGACTAACATGATGGGGTGACGGGGAAAGGCTTGGTCAATAGCGTGAATAAAGGTGGGGTCAAAGGAACTGAGTCCGTGGGAAGAAGCCAAGAGGGCATAGGCGAGCACGGACAAAAAAAAGGGAATACAGGCTGTGTACATCATGTTTTTAAGATTGGTGTACACATCTGTGTGGGTGACAGCCGCCACAAGATGAGCGCTGGAGGACATGGGCGAGCCACGATCGCCAAAAAAAGCTCCAGCCACAATGGCTCCGGCGGCCATGGGGACACTCAAACCTCCGCCCCCGGCGATAACGATCAACGCGATGCCGAGCACACTGACCGTGCCCAAAGAAGTGCCGATAAGAAAGGAAAAGGCCGCTGAAAATAAAAATGCGCCTTCAAGAAAGTATTGCGGTGAAAGAAATTGCAGGCCGTGATAGACCAAAAAGCACACGACTCCCGAGGCGCGCCATGCGGCGGTTAAGGCCCCCACATTGATAAGAACTTTAATAACAATTGAGGCTTGGCGCGCTCCTGAAAGCCCCATGCCTGCAATGCTGCACAGGCTGAAGCCCCGCCGCCAAGCCACAAAAGCCATGCCTGCAAGACCCCACAACAAAGGGTAGAGAATGAAAAATTTCCAATAAATACTGGCTCCCAGAGCCAGAAAAAAAAGAAGAAATACAAAAAGGAGCAGCATAACTACAGGCATAGCGTTAAATGTTGGAGACGGCAAGCCCCATCTGGAAGATGTTTGACATTCCCCCCCCCGCGTGTTTATCTGCAAAAAATTAACTTTTGGAGTAGAATATGCCAATTAAAAAGGGTGATACGGTTAAGGTGCATTACACAGGCAGCTTGGCTGACGGAACCATATTTGATTCATCCCGCGAACGTGACCCGCTGGAATTTGTGACCGGCAAGCAAATGTTGGTGCCCGGTTTTGAAGCCGCTGTTATGGGCCGCGAAGTGGGCGAAAGCATCACCGTGACCTTTCCCGCTGCGGAAGGCTATGGCAGCAGTGACCCCGAATTGATATTTACCGTGCCCGTGAGCGAAGTCCCCGACCACATCACCCCCGAAGTGGGTATGCAATTGCAACTCAGCAGCGACCAAGGGGATATGGACGTGACGATTTCTGCTATCACTGAAGACGAAATTGAGCTGGACGCCAACCATCCTTTGGCGGGTAAAGAACTGACTTTTGCTATTGAAATAGTTTCCGTCAGCGAATAAGCGCGCTTACAAATACCTAAAGCCGCTGCATGCCCAAGGTGCAGTGGCTTTTTTTTTGCGGGGCAATTCCCGTCTTTACGCTAGCTTCGGCTTATTGTAGGTTAGCGCATCTCATATTGATAGGAGTATATGTTATGTCTAACGCGCGTAGCTCTGCCATTCAGGCTATTACCAATTATCGGCCTGTCACTGCCCCGCTGAACTTTGTAGAAACCAAACCCCAAGATATATTCGGTTCCAATGTTTTTAACGATAAGGTCATGCGTGAACGTCTGCCCCGCTCGGTCTATAAATCGTTGCATAAAACCATCGAACTCAGTGAACGCATGGATCCTTCCATTGCCGACACGGTGGCGGCGGTCATGAAAGATTGGGCTATTGAAAAAGGGGCCACCCACTTTACCCATATATTTTATCCCCTGACAGGGCAGACCGCCGAAAAGCACGACAGCTTTTTGATGCCCGACGGCGCGGGCGGCGTGATTGCCGAATTTTCCGGCTCCATGCTTATCAAGGGGGAACCTGACGCCTCCAGCTTTCCCTCCGGCGGGCTGCGTTCCACCTTTGAAGCTCGTGGTTATACCGCATGGGACGTGACCAGCCCTGCCTATATTATGGAAAATCCTAATGGGGTGTTTTTGTGCATTCCCACCCTGTTCTTGTCGTGGACAGGGGTGGCTTTGGACAAAAAAACGCCCTTGCTGCGTTCCAGTCAGTCCCTAAATCGTGAAGCCAAGCGGGTGTTGGCGATTTTTGGCGTGGAAACCCACCTGCCGGTGATTCCCTATGCCGGCCTTGAGCAGGAATATTTTTTCATTGACGCGAATTTTAACTTTGCGCGGCCCGATATCCATATCGCCGGGCGCACCTTGTTCGGCGCACGTCCGGCCAAGGGACAGGAATTCAGCGACCAGTATTTTGGGGTTATTCCGCAACGTGTGCTTTCGTGCATGATGGAAGTGGAACGCGACCTGTATAAACTGGCGGTGCCCGTGCGTACCCGCCACAATGAAGCCGCCCCCAGCCAATACGAAATCGCCCCCTTGTACGAAGCGGGCAATCTGGCTGTAGACCATAACCACATTATTATGGCTACATTGCGTAATGTCGCCAAGCGCTATGGCCTCAAATGTTTGTTGCACGAAAAACCCTTTCGGGGCATCAACGGGTCGGGCAAGCATTTGAACTATTCCTTTGGCAATACGGAACTGGGCAGCCTGTTCGACCCCGGCGACACTCCCCATGAAAATGCCAAGTTTATGGTTTTTTGTGCGGCAATGATCCGCGCCGTGCATAAATTTGGGCCTCTGTTGCGGGCCACCGTGGCCTCGGCCGCCAACGACCACCGTTTGGGCGCCCATGAAGCCCCGCCCGCCATTATGTCTATATTTTTGGGCGACCAGCTTACGGACGTGTTTGAGCAATTCCGCGTGGGTCAGGTCAAGGGCGGTAAAAGTAAACGCATGATGAATGTGGGCGTGGACACCTTGCCCCCCTTACCCGCTGATCCGGGCGACCGCAATCGGACAAGCCCTGTGGCCTTTACCGGAAATCGTTTTGAATTCCGCGCGGTGGGGTCGAGCATGTCTGCGGCGGGTTCCCTAGCGGCGCTCAATACCATGATGGCCGATTCTCTGGCGCATGCGGCGGACTTTCTGATCTCCAGTTTGGCTGGAGGTGCGGCGTTAAATGTGGCGGTGCAGAAATATATTCAGCACGTTATTGAAGAACACAGTGCCGTCATTTTTAATGGCGACGGCTATTCGGATATTTGGCACAAGGAAGCGGTGCGCCGAGGTTTGCGTAATCTGCGTACAACTCCTGAAGCTTTAACCGTGCTCACCGAGCCGGACGTGTTGGAATTGTACGCCAGTCAGGGGGTATTGAGTAAAACCGAACTTAAGGCCCGTCAGGAAATTTATCTGGAGCAATATTGCAAGACCATCAATACTGAGGCCAATCTGGTTATCCGTATGGCTCGCACCATTATTTATCCCGCTGCCATGCGCTATCAGGGCGAGCTTGCCTCCACTGGGGGCAGTCTCAAGGCTGTAGGTCTGCCTTTTGAAGAAGGCGTGTTGCGTGACGTGTCTACAAAATTGCAGACCCTTAACACTGCCATTAGGCATCTTGAAATCCAGATGGAGGGTCGTGAAGCCGTTGGCGATGGTACCCTTGCCCTTGCACAATTCTATTGTCAGGAAATTATCCCCGCTATGAATGAAGTTCGGGAAGTTGCCGACTCCCTTGAAGTGATTGTGGCGGACGATTTGTGGGTATTACCGAGCTATCAGGAAATCTTGTTCGGCAAATAATACCGCGCTAAGCCCGCAGATCAGCCCCCTTCAATACGCGTGTTATTGAGGGGGGCTTTGCGTTTTTTGAGCGTAGGGGAAAATTTTTTGTTTAGGGTGTTGTTTTGTCCGTTCGTAAAAAGAAAATGGGCAGCACCGCCAGGGTAGCCACGGCACTCATGAGGCCGTAGACAAATTCAATGCCCATGGCGGCGGCAAGAAAACCAAAAATGGCGGGCGAGGCGGTGTTGATGCTGCCGCGCAGTAAGGAATTGAGGGCAAATATATCGTCAAAATTCGTGGCATTTTTGACGGGTTCGGTGATGATTGTTTGAATAATGGGCACCGTGCCTCTGGTGACGGCCCCCAGAAGCATGGCGGCGCTGATAATACACCATAATTGTTGGCTAAACAGCAGGACAACAACCAGCACAGCCATGAGCAATTCAGACACAATAAATACACGGCGGTTGCCAAAAATATCGGTCATGCGCCCGCAGACGAATTTTCCCGCCAGACTGCCCACCGTGAAGCCCAAGGCAAAAGTGCCGATGACGGTGGGTTCAATGCCTTTGGCGAGCAGGAGAAAGGGCAGGAAAGCAAACAAACGGTCAGAGCTGAAGGCGTCGAGGCCGCTGGCGCTCAGGGCAAGGCGCACTTGAGGATCGTGCAATAGGGCAAAGGAAGGAAAGCGGCGTGGTGTGCTGGACCTTGTGGGATCTTGCGGAAACAGCGGCGTGGTTTTGTTCGTGTTGAGATACAGCACGTAGACACTGGCGGCAAGGGCGAGCAGGCCGTAAAGCAGGCAAACGCTCCGCCAGCCGGCAAAACCCCACAGGGAAATAGCTCCCGCATAGCCTGCAAGGGATACAAAGGGAATGCGGCCCATATCGCCAAGCACGGTAAAATTGCTCATGGCTTTGCCAAGCACGGCCCGGTCATTGTGCGAGGTGAGGTAGGAAAAGGCGATATTGTGAAAAAGCCCGTGACCGGCCAGTGCAATAATGCAAAAGAGGCCTGTGGTGTACAAATTGGGGGAGAAGGCATTGGCCGTGTAGCCCACCCCAAGGCAAGTGGTGACAATGCAGATGGTACGCAAAAATCCCCACCTTTGGGAGAGATAGATCGTCGCCAACCCTGCCAGCGTGGTAACGATAAAAGCCAAAGAAAGAATGGAACCCACCGCTTTTTCGTCTGCACCAAAGCCAATAATAATGAAGGAAAGTAGAATGGGGGTGGCGTCAAACAGGCCGTCAATTAAAATGTGATAACTGTTCAGAAATAGAGAAGATTTAGGTATCGGCATGGGACGCTCGAGGGTAAGAGGGCAGGGCAATATATTGAGCCTAGTCTCATTATTTTTACGCTGCAAGCGGAAAATTTGTAGGGAGCGTGGAATAAACATAGGCTTTTCTCCCCGTGTTGTCACAGCAAGAAAAGCCTATGTGCTTTGAACGTGTTATCCCAAAAAAGGGAAGAGCTTACGGGGCAACAGTCCCTTGTAAGGGCTTACCCTGATATTCTCCCGTGAGGGTACGCAGGAAGGCCACAATAAGATCGCGGTCGCCCTTGGGCAGGTCAATACCGGAAAGGTATACACCCATAATACGCACGGATTCGTCTAAAGTTGTGACCGTGCCGTCGTGCAGATAGGGGGCGGTCAGTTCAATGTTCCGCAGATTGGGAACCTTGAATTTATGCAGGTCAGTGGCAACCTTAGTGAAGCCCTTGAGGCCTTCATCGGAACCTAAGGGAGTGCCACGATCGGCAAAGTAGTCTTTTTTCAGATCCATGTACTCAAAAGATTGACCGCCAATGGATTTACCCACATGGCAGGAGGCGCAACGGTAGGCCTTGAAGCGGTTGTAGCCTTCCACTTCATTGGCGCTCAGAGCCTTTTTGTCACCCATAAGCCACTTGTCAAAACGGCTGTTGGGGGTGATGAGGGTCTTTTCGTACTCAGCAATGGCGTGGGTGATATTTTCACCGGTCCAACCGCTGGGGTATACTGCGGTGAAGGCGGCGGTGAGTGCCGCATCCTGCTGCAATTTAGCGATAATTTGCGGCCAGTCTTTGCTGTCCATTTCAATGGGGTTGAAGGGAGGGCCGCC
>JAVVPD010000077.1:0-2192 GCA_036655975.1 Desulfovibrionaceae bacterium
GTGAATAATGCCGATACCCCCCATGCGAGCCATAGAAATGCCCATGGCGGCTTCGGTCACCGTGTCCATGGCGGCGGAAAGTAGGGGGATACGCAGCGGGATGGATGGCGTGAGGTAGGTGGTGATATCCACCATGTCGGGGGTGACTTCCGAATAACTGGGTAATAACAATATGTCATCAAAAGTTAGGGCCTTGCCGATGTTGGTAGACATGACGTCCTCATAATATATTAAAAGAATTGGTAAAAAATAATATATTACCATACACTACCACCAGAGGAATTGTCAATGTATTCTTCTGGGTTGGCAAGAGATAACTTGTGTTCGTGTGCGGAGAATTGCTTGACTCAGAACTAAAAATTGCCTAACAAACATCCTCTTGTGCACAGGTTTCGTATTTTGGCACGAAGGGGTAGGCATGTTTGAAAGCCTTTCAGATCGACTTTCCGGCGTTTTCCGCAAGTTTAGCAGCGGCGGTCAGCTCACCGAGGACAATGTTCAGGAGGGCCTGCGCGAAGTGCGCTTGGCGCTTCTGGAGGCCGATGTTCATTTCAAAGTTGTTAAAGACTTTGTGGATTCGGTGCGTGAAAAATGCCTCGGGCAGGAAGTGCTCAAGGGGGTGAACCCCGCACAGCAGGTTGTCAAGGTTGTCCATGACGAACTGGTGGCGCTGCTTGGTGGTGATACCGCAGAATTGAATTTGCGCGGTGCCCAGCCCGCCGTCATTATGATGGTAGGCTTGCAAGGCTCGGGTAAAACCACGTCTTCGGGTAAAATTGCCAATATGCTGCGTAAGCAGAAGATGCGCCCCTATCTGGTGCCCGCCGACGTGTACCGTCCGGCGGCTATTGACCAGTTGACCGTGCTCGCCAAGCAATTGGATTTGCCCTGCTATCCCTCCACCACGGCTATGAATCCTGTGGATATTGCTAAAGCTGCGGTGGAAGAAGCGCGCGCCCAGCAGGCCACAGTGTTGCTTCTTGACACGGCAGGCCGTTTGCATGTGGACGAAACCCTGATGCAAGAATTGGTCGCCATTAAGGCGGCTGTTAATCCGCAAGAAATTTTGTTTGTGGCTGACGCTATGACCGGGCAAGATGCGGTGACCGTGGCGCAGGCTTTTAACGAAAAACTCGGCATTACCGGTGTGGTGCTCACCAAGATGGACGGTGATGCCCGTGGCGGTGCGGCGCTGTCCATCAAGGCTGTGACCGGAGCTTCAGTAAAATTTGTGGGCCTTGGGGAAAAGCTTTCCGAAATGGAAGTTTTTCACCCTGACCGCGTGGCGGGGCGTATTTTGGGCATGGGGGATGTGCTCACCCTGATTGAAAAAGCCCAAGGGTCTATGGAGGCTGAAGAAGCTGAGGCTCTCGCCCGTAAAATGCAAAAGGCCCAGTTTAATCTGGAAGATTTTCGTACCCAGATGCGCCGGGTCAAACAGATGGGCTCGCTGGACACTATTTTAAAGATGATTCCCGGTATGGGCGGCCTCCGTGAAAAGTTGGCTGCGGCGAATGGCGCGGTGCCGGAAAAAGAAATGGCCCGCACTGAGGCCATCATCAATTCCATGACCATGGCTGAAAGGCGTAACCCCGACCTGCTCAACGGCAGTCGTCGCGCCCGTATTGCCAAAGGCTCGGGCACCACGGTGCAGCAAGTTAATCAGTTGGTGCGGCAATTTGAGCAAATGCGCCAGATGATGAAGGGCATGATGAGCGGCAAAGGCGGCGGAGGCGGGCGTATGCCCCGCATGCCCGCAGGGATGGGGGGCATGGGCGGCATGGCTGGCTTGCCCGGTATGGGCGGTATGCCGGGAATGCCCGGCATGGGCGGTATGCCCAAGAGCTCCAGCTCTGCCACCAAGAAAAAGAAAAAGCGTGAAAAGCCAAAGCGTCATAAAAAGAAATAATAAGGCGTGAGATAAAGGGGGTGCTAGGGTATTGCCCTTTTCCCCTTTGACTTATATACTGACACAATAACATTATGGGAGATAAATAACATGGCTGTTAAGCTCAAATTGACCCGCATGGGTAGCAAGAAGCAACCTTTCTATCGTGTCGTGGCTGCTAACGATGCAACCCGCCGTGACGGTCGTCCTCTGGAACTGCTCGGCTACTATAATCCTATGACCCACCCCGTGGTGGTGAAGTTGGACGCTGAAAAGATTCAGAAATGGATTTCTGTTGGCGCAG
>JAVVPD010000077.1:2202-6564 GCA_036655975.1 Desulfovibrionaceae bacterium
AACCCACTGATACTGTCCGTGCCTTGATTAAGCAGCATCTTGCCTAATTTGGTACGACGTTCCAACTGTCAGATGTGCTCACTGTGTCGTACCATGTTCTCATTGGTCACAAGGCTCTTCTGTGGAGGTGACTCATGTTAAAGGATTTGATCGAGTACATTGCCAAAGCTTTGGTAGATAATCCTGAGCAGGTACAGGTGTCGGAAGTGGAAGGTGAACAGACGTCTGTGTTGGAATTAAAGGTTGCCAAGGAAGATCTCGGCAAGGTCATCGGCCGGCAAGGGCGCACTGCCCGAGCCATGCGAACCTTGCTGGGGGCTGCCTCAACCAAAAGTAAAAAACGTGCTGTGCTGGAAATTTTAGAATAAAAGTACCACTGGTGTATGTTTTTCAGGGGCTGCTTCTTCTACAGGAGTAGCCCCCCTTTGTGTTGGGCCTAGGGCATATCAACCTTGAAATTGTTCTAGCGTCTTTTTGCCTTGGAACCCTCTTTCTCCCCTTCGGATACTCATGACAGACAATCCCTTTATTCATATTGGTACGCTTACCCGGCCTCACGGTCTTAAAGGCGAAGTGTGCGTTGACTGGTTCGGTGAAGATCCTGCCCTGCTCAAGGGGCCGTTTTTTTTGCAAGCGGGTGATACCCCCCCGCAGGCGGCTAAAGCCAAACATTTTCGGATGCACAAAGGGCAGCCCTTGTTGGTGCTGGAAAATATTTCTGACCGTACCGCTGCCGAAAGCGTGCGTGGCCTGAAGGTGCTTGTCCATAGTAATGACTTGCCCGCATTGGATGACGATGAAGTCTACCTGCACACTATTATCGGCCTTGAGGTTGTGCGGGACGAAGACGGGCAATCGCTGGGTATTCTAGATCATGTGGAATTTCCAGGCGGGCAGGAATTGTGGGCCATTCAGCATGCCAGCGGGAAGGAAATACTTCTGCCCGCTGTGGAAGAATTTATTGTGGCTTTTGAGGTGGAGCAGGGACGAATCCGGGTGGCGCCGCCGGAAGGTTTACTTGAGCTGTATGTGCAAGCGGATGAGCCTTGTCCCACGTCCAGCGCACGCTGATTTCGCCCGTTTTGGCGGTGAGATAAACGGCAACGCCCTGCTCCTGTAAGTTTTTCAGAACCTTGGGGGCGGGGCAGCCATACCGATTGTTGTTGCCCGCGCTGATGAGGGCAATGTGAGGCTTGACGGCGGCGTAGAGTTTTGGGCTAAAGCTGGTGTTACTGCCGTGGTGGGGCAGGACGAGCACCTCGGCCCGAAGGTCATCGCGGCGTGCAAGGAGGCTGTTGAGCCCTTCCTGTTCAATATCGCCCGTGAGCAAGGCCAAGCCGTGTTTCCCCTGAGCTGTTTCAGCAACAAGGCGGAGCACGAGAGAATTGTCATTTTCTTTCGGGTGGCGGATACCCCGTTGCGGGTGCAAAACTTCCAGAATCAGGCGTGGCTTGGTGCAGAGCAGCAGACGGTCGCCAGCGGCAAGGCTGGTGTTGTCGTGCCACATACGGGTTTGAAATTTTTTGCGGACATAGAGAAGCCCCTTAAGATGATCCATATGGGGGTGGGTATTAATAAGCGTGCCCACGCGCGGCGCTTGATTGTAGGTGAGGCTGGGGCTGAGTACGGCTTGTCCCACATCAAAGCGGGTGGAATATGACCCGCCGCCGTCCACAAGCAGGCTTTGCCCGTGCGGAAATTGTAGCGCCAGCGCTTGTCCTTGCCCCACATCGAGCATATGCAGGCTGATATGGGGGGCGGCTTCGGCCTGATAGCGTATAAGCGGGCCGATCAGCAATAACACGGCTCCTGCCACGGTCAAACGGCGGCTGGCAGCGGGCAGCCCTGTGCGCCCCCAAAGTAGCGCGGCGGCGCACACGAGGGCGGTATAACCGAGCAAGGCTGTCCAGTGGGGGCGCAGGAAGAGTATTTCGTCCAGCAGTTTGTAGTCATTGAGTGTGTGGAGCAGGCGCAGCAGGAGTTCGCAGGGCCATGCCGCGATAGTGATAACGACGTGGGCGGCTGTGGGAAGCTGTAAAGTTACCAGCCCAAGGGCCAGCACGCTGGCGGGCAGGACAAAACAGCCGAGGACGGGCAGCCAGAGCACATTCAGAAAGAACCACGGGCTGGCGGTGTGGAAGATGAGCAGGTTGATGGGGAGCAGCGCTATTTGTATGGCTAAGGAAATAAGACAAATGCTGCACAGAGCGCGGGCCATGGCGGTGATGTGCGCGGCTACTCGGCTACGTGGGCTACTGCCGTCACGGGGGACACGGGGCAGACTGCGGATGATGGGCATGACCAGCGCAATGGTGCCAACGCAGATGACGGAAAGTTGCAGGCCTATTTCGAACACGGACAGGGGCGTCCATAAGAGCAGGCAGAACACGGCGCCGCACAGAATGTCCAGTGTGGTGACCGCGCTATTGCGCCATAGGTACAGACTCAGCAGAACCATCATGCAGGCCGCGCGCAGCAGGGAACTGGGAGCATTGCCCAGCCATAGATAGGCCAAGGCCAGCGGCAGGGCGCAGAGCATGACGGCTTTTAGGCGTGGCACATGCAAAAACAGTTCAGGCCGCAGACGACCGAGCAGGGCGATAAAAGCCACCGCCAGCAATACGGTGACACCCAAATGTTGTCCGGACAGGGCCAAAGAATGGATCAGGGTGCCCCGTGTAAACAGGTCAATGGTGATGTTGTCCAGCGCGCTTCGGTCTCCGAACAGCAGCGCGGGAATGATAGCCTGCCCTTGTGGTATGGGGGCGCTGTCTGTGGCGGGTTTGAGGGCCGCAAAAAAGTTTTGGCGCAAATTTTCGCGTTCGAGGGCGGCGGGAGTGGCTGGGGGAAAGTGCTCCAGTTTTTGGGGATTACCGCGTTGTTGCTTGCTCCACACCCGCCACAAATGGTTTTGGGTGCGGGCTGCGAAGCCCCAATCTGCCGTGCCGGAATTACGAAATCCGTCGGTGGAGTTTAGAGGGAGGGAAAAGGCCCAGGTTTCTCCCGCAATGGGGCGTTGCACGGGCGCATCCCACGTCCATACGACCTTACCGGACAAGGTGGGGGCCACTGCATGCGCGTTGTCCGCCGTTTTGGGGTTGTCGGGGCTAACGCGGGTCAGGATAATACGCAAACGTTGGTCGGTAAGGCCTTGCACACTGTCTACCACCCCTCGCAGGCGGGGCGGCGTTTTGTCCTGTTTTTGGTGTACAGCCCAAGGGGGAAGTTCTTCGGTGGGGGGCAGAAGGCTTATGCCCGCGTGCCAAGCGCTTGCAAAACAGCTTAGGGCCAGCACTAAACGCACACAGGCGCGGGCGGTGGGCAGGGGCCAGCAATGCACACGCGCGTCAGCCCAAAGCAGCAGGCCTAAAGCCCACACGGCGGGTATGGGCCAGTGCAGGGCCAACAGACCTAACACGCCACAAACAACACAGCTTTGCCAAAATAACAGGGCTTGCAGAGGGGGCGGCTGTTCCCAGTCCGGTGCGGCTTTTGTCATGAGTGGCTCTAGTGGCTGGCTAAATCCCGTTGCATGTCACGTTCTTCGGCACGACGTTTGAGTGTTTCGCGGTGATCGTGCAATTGTTTGCCCTTGCCCACGGCAATTTCTACCTTGACCTTGCCACATTTGAAATACAGACGTACGGGCACCACGGTCAGACCTTTTTGGTCTACAATAGTGCTTAACTGGAGTATTTCACGGACGTGAAGCAGCAATTTACGGGTGCGGTCAGGTTGTTGCAGGGTGGTGGCGTTGGCATTGGTGTAGGGGGCAATGTGCAGACCCACCAGAAAGGCTTCCTGCTGGCGGAAATCCACATAGCTGTCCACAAAGTTGACCTGCCCGGCGCGCAGACTTTTAACTTCTGGCCCGGTGAGGCTGATGCCTGCTTCCATAAAGTCCGAAAGTTCATACAGATGTCGGGCTTTTTTGTTTTGTGCAATGGAGGAGGGAGAAGATTTTTTTTTGTTCATGCGGAGCCGCCCGTGTGGATCATGGTAGTGTGAAAGGCAAGATCATGCCGTAAATCTTGAGATAAGGTCTCTGTAACTAAAGAGTTGGCTGCGGCCACATCGTGGGTCATCACCACGGAGCGGGCCAGATCCATACATTTTTCCGCATTCAAACTGCGGATAAGGTGTTTGATTCCAGGAATGGACTGTGGGGTGGCCGAAATACTGTCTACGCCCATGCCCAACAGAATGGGCAGGCAATAGGGGTCGGCCCCCAGTTCGCCGCATACCGAAACCCCGATGCCCTCGCGGTGGGCACAGTCGATGACTCTTTTCAGGGCGCGCATGACGGCAGGGTGCAGGGGTTCGTGCAAATAGGCCACATGTTTGTTGCCCCGGTCAATGGCC
>JAVVPD010000077.1:6574-10194 GCA_036655975.1 Desulfovibrionaceae bacterium
ATAACTTCATCAATGATGCGCCGTGCGGATTGGATTTCTTGCGGGCCGGAAATCATGGGAAACATCAGGGCCACATCGCCGTACACGCCCGCCCGTAAGAGTGCCCGCAATTGGGTGCGAAAAATATTTTGGTGGCGCAGGCAAAAACGGATGGCCCGTAAGCCCAGCGCGGGATTGGGTTCTTTGAGGGCACTTTGGGCATAGAGCATTTTGTCCGCTCCCACGTCCAGTGTGCGGAAAACAACGCGCTTGGGGGCCAATTGCGCGGCCACGGCGCTGTATTCAGCATAGAGCTGTTCTTCAGTGGGCAAGGTTCCTTTTAAATAGGCAAACTCGGTGCGGTAGAGGCCCACGCCTTCCGCACCAGAAGTAGTAACAATGTCAATTTCTTCCGCATTTTTAATATTGGCTTGTACCTCAATACGCACTCCGTCCAAGGTTTCGGCGGGCAGGTGTGCGCCCCGGCGGACATTCCATTCCCAAGCAATGTAGGCTTCTTGACGCAAGGCGAATTCGTCCAGCTCCTTTTCATCCGGCTCAATATAGACGCAGCCTTTGAGGGCGTCCACCACCACAAATTCTCCATTATGGGCTGTTTTTAGCAGGCCTGTCACCCCTACAATGGCGGGAATTCGTAAGGAACGTGCCAAAATAGCCGTGTGCGAGGTAGGCCCGCCCTCAAGGGTGACGAGGGCCAGAATGTGTTGCACATTCAAATCCAGCGCGTCGGCGGGGGATAAATCTTCTGCCAAGCCAATGCGCGGGCCTTCCCAATGGGCGGTCTCACCTGCGCCGGTCAGTCGGGCCTGAATGCGTAAGCCCACGGCGCGGATATCCTGAGCCCTGTCGCGCAGATAGGGATCGTCCATGGCGCGGAAGGTCGCGCACAAAGCTTCAACCATATTATTTAAGGCCCACGCCGCGCACATGCAGTGATTTTGAATGTGGGTGGTGGCTCCTTTGAGCAATTTGGGGTCTTGGCAAATCAGCATATGCGAAGCGATCACGTCACGGTGCTCGGCGAGTTCTGGGGGGACAGCTTCGCGTGCTCGGGCGAGATCGTCGCGCACTGTAGCGGCGGCGCGGAGCAGATTTTTCACTTCGTTTTCGACTTCACCGGGTAGCACAAAGCGCTCCTCAATATCATGGGGCGAGTGCATGAGGGAAACTTTGCCAATGGCAATCCCCGGTGAAACGGGAGTTCCGTATAAAATGGCGCGTGCCATGTTTAGCCCTGTGTATCCTCGGTAAATATTTCTGCAATACCTGTAATGGCCTCGCGGGCATCACTGCCCGAGGCTTCCACGGTCAATTTTGTCCCCTGACTAGCGGCTAGGGACAAAATATCCAAAATACTTTTGGCGTCTGCTGCAACATCGTCTAGGCGTAGCACAATGTCTGCCGTATAATTTTGTGCCACTTGCGCCACTCGGGCTGCCGGGCGGGCGTGCAATCCCAGGGGAGAGCGCACCTGCACCGTACACATGAGGCCCGTTGGCGATTCTTCAATGACGTGTTCCACGTTTTTCCTCCCTTTTCTCCAGAATAACGGAGCCGTGTTGGTGTGGCAAAGGTGTTACAACAGTCCAAAGACCATACAGCTGAGAAAAATATAGGGAAAGACGTACCGAGGCACGTGCACACGCGCCACCAGAAAAGCTGCCACTCCCAAGGCTGCCAGTCCCACACCGAAAGGCCCCCACAAATCGTGGTGTGTGACGGTGGGGAACAAGCGCCAGATACATATACTTAACAAAATAGCATTAATAAGTTTAATAATTTCACCATGATTTATCAGATCCATACGCTTGAGTACCATCAGAGCGGCTAAACCCATGCGTACGCCCAAAAAGAAGGTACCGACCCGAAAACCCGCCTGTAAGACAAAGAATAAGACCGTTAGCGCGATAGCCAAGGAGCTATGGCCCCATTGGAGTAAGAGTGTTGTGGAAAATACCCAAAATACGAGGACTGTTCCGCTAAAAAAGGAATCGCCCAAGGCAGAAAGCGTTGTCGCGGCTGTGGTTTTGAGGGCGGTGATGTTTTCTGGGGCCACGTTTCCTTGGGCAATTTGTTGTTCCAGCGCGAGCATAATCCCGATGAACAGCGGTGCCATAAAGGGATGGGTGTTTACATGCTCACTATAGCGTTGCCGCGCCTGACGTAAATCGGCTGTTTGTGGATAAATAGCCTGTAAGCCGGGGTCAAGTGCGTACAGAACGCCAACATGTTGCATGCCGCGCGTGGTCATGGCGGCACCGATCAGCCACGTGCGACAGAGGCATTGCAAGCAGGTGCGGGCGTTCAGGGTCATTCAGGGCCTCCCCTCATATTTTTTCCACTACGAAAGACTATAGTACGCTATTTTTGTAACATTTGATAGAGTTCTTTGCCTGTCCAGCCCGAAACGTGTTCCTGCACTCGGCGGGCGATATCGCGCCCCTTGCCGCCCTGTGCGTGCTGTTCGTGCAGGAGGCGTTCTACCTCCGCCTGGGGGGTGCGATAGCCCGCTTCTGGCGGGCCGATAATGACGGTGATTTCTCCTAACAGATCTGTAGGCACCTGAGCGTGCTTTTCCAAGCGTGTCAGGATAAAGGCCTCGTGCGCTTTGGTCAATTCACGGGCAATGCAAATTTCGCGGGGGCCTAGTTGGGCATAGGCTGTGGCGAGACTGGCGCTGAGCCTGTCTTTGCGTTCAAAGAAAATAAGGGTGCTGGGAACGCGGGCAAAAGCGCCAAACAGTTTTTCTTGACCACGGGTGTCGCGGGGGAGAAAACCCAAAAAAGTAAAAGGCTGCGGCGCAATACCCGCAGCAGACAGGGCAGCCACAGGCGCACAGGGGCCGGGAATCATGGAGACGCGCAGCCCCGCCTCACGGCAGGCACGCACGAGGCGATAGCCGGGATCGGCCATCAGCGGAGTGCCCGCGTCGGAAATGAGCGCCGCATGTTGCCCTTCGCGGAGCAGGCGCACGATGCCCTGACTTTTTTCGTCTTCATTGTGGTCATGGAAACTGATAAAACGTTGGGCGCGTAGGCCGCAGCGTTGAAACAGCAAGCCAGCGCGGCGGGTGTCTTCGGCGAGCACGATGTCCACACTTTCTAGCACCTCGCGGGCGCGGGGGGACAGGTCACCAGGGTTGCCAAGCGGTGTTGCCACTATCCAGAGCTGAGGGGAGTTCAAAGGCATGGGAATAATGCTCCACACTGAAGGTTACACCGTTCCATAGCACACGCTTGCCGTGCACCGGGTTGGGCGAGGGGGATAAGATGGACGGGGAGGGCAGTAATTCCACGCATACGATGTCAAAACGGCACGGGATTTGCCATACATGGTGTGCCGCCAGATAGGCACGGGCTGCCCGAATACACGACTGCTGTTTACGCGGGGTGATAGCCTCCACGGGGGAGGTCATGCCGCCATGGGTGCGGGTTTTGACTTCCACAAAAACCAATGTATCGCCATCGCGGGCAATAATATCCAATTCTAATTGCTGGGCGCGCCAATTTCGGGCGGTAATGCAGAAGCCTTGCTGTTGCAAAAAATGGGCGGCAATGTCTTCCCCCGTATTCCCGAGTTGTTTGCGGGGGTCTACCATAAGGTTTTTTGCACAGGGGCAT
>JAVVPD010000078.1:0-10157 GCA_036655975.1 Desulfovibrionaceae bacterium
GATTATCGCCTTTACGAATGGACAGGCGCATAAGCACCACATCAGGGTCTAGCACCTTCATGCCGCGCACGGTCACATCGGCTAATCCCCCTGACACGCCGCCTATTTTCACCGTACCATCGCCCGCGTGTGCGCCTGCAGGCGCACGATTCGCGTTCACCCCAGCAGCCACGCGTTCAACCAGCGCGTCTACAGCGGGGGTGAGTTCCAATAAATTTTTTTTCTGTACGGCCACGGGTTGGGCCGGTGTGCCCGTGCTCACCGGAACCAAGCGGGAATCAAGGGCAAAGCCCTCGCCCAATTGATTCAAGGTACCGTATACGGTATATTGTGCCCCTGCGGCCCTTGCTAAAGCGCGCGCCTCGGCAAGGTCAAGGGTTTCCACATTTTTCTTTTTCAACAACGCAGCCGCAGTGGCGGCAGGCACCACGCGCAGGCCTTGCAGTTTTAATCTCTCCGCCATGAGCTTGGGAAGCTCTTCATTCATTGCGGACAATTCAGGCCCGCCATTGATCTGAAAAGGCAACACCAGAACCAAAGGTTCTTTAGGCGTAGCCTTAGCTTTTTGAGGGGCGGCGAAAACCGACTGCGCGCCCAAAGCCACACAGCAGAACAATGCCAGGATACTAAAAAGTCTTTTGGTCATACAAAACTCCTGAACGAAGTTCGAGGCTGCGGCCCATGCATGCTGCCAACTCTCGATTATGAGTTACAATTACAAGGGTCATACCTAGCTCACGATTCAATTCCACAAGTAGTTCGCCCACGCGCTTTCCGGTATGGTCATCAAGATTACCTGTGGGTTCATCCGCAAGCAAAACACGGGGTCGCATGAGTATCGCACGCGCTATAGCAGCACGCTGCCGCTCGCCACCTGAAAGGGTTGTTACCTTATGCTCCAGTCTGTCTTCAAGCCCCACGCGAACCAGCATTTCTTCCGCCTTGGCAAAGGCTTGCTTACGGGGCATGTGACCAATGATAGCCTGCATGGCTACATTTTCTACCGTTGAAAACTCGGGCAATAAGTGATGAAATTGAAATACAAAACCCAATGCAGTATTACGCAAATGCGCTTTTGTATCAGGAGACATCGTTGCCAAGTCTTTGCCTTCAAACAATATCTTTCCAGACGAAAGAGTATCAAGTGCCCCCATAAGATGCAATAGGGTAGACTTACCAGAACCTGACGCGCCCACTATAGCAAGCGACTCACTTTGTCCGATAACAAGGTTAATTTTCTGGAAAATTTCAAGAGTTTCTCCAGGGCCAAAAAAATTTTTCCGCGCTTCAATAAATTCGTAGACTGGAGTCATTATTCATACCGCAATGCGTCTGCAGGTTCGAGACTTGCCGCCTGCCGCGCTGGATAGATGGTCGCCAAAAAGCACAGCAGCATGGCAGAAGCGCCCACAATCAGGCAGTCCGGCCATGTCAGGATAACGGGCAAATGATCAAGAGTATATACACCTTGGGGCAATTTAATAAACTGATACCGCTTGAGTAACAGGGCCAAAGAAATACCCAGCACATAGCCGAGCGCGGTACCGATACAGCCAATAATAGTGCCTTGCAGCATAAAGATCCGGCGGATCATCCCTCGCGTGGCCCCCATGGACATCAAAATAGCAATATCGCGCGTTTTCTCCATAACCAGCATAATCAAGGTTGTCACAATAGAAAAGGAGCCTATTAACACCACCATGGTCAAAAGAATGAACATGCCCACTTTTTCCAGCTTCAAGGCGGCAAAAAGATTGGCATTCATTTCCATCCAGTGACGCACATAATAGGGGCTGCCCAGTTCTTTGGTCAGCTTTTCAGCAATAGTATCAGCGGCATAAACATCGTTGACCGTAATTTCAATGCCCGAAATACGCCCTGCCGGCAAACCCAACACGTCACGCGCGGCGTTTAGAGACACAAAGCCCAAGGACGAATCGTATTCGTACATACCCGTTTTAAAGATACCCACCACCATGAAGGGCCGGATTCGTGGCGCAAAGCCGGTGGTTGTTTTCTGCCCCGAAGCGGTCAGCAAATTAATCCGGCTGAACAATCCAAGCCCCAAACGCTTCGCCAATTCCTGCCCGATAATCAGGCCCGGCGGGTCGCTCTGCTCTTCCAGGCTGAGGGTTGAACCTTCCACCAGATGCGTCAAAATTTGCAACACGTCCGGCGCTGTTTTGGGGTCAATACCGCGCAAAACCAGCCCCTTCACCCCGTGGGGGGAAGACAGCATCACTTCCGTATACAAAAAAGGGGTTGCCCCCGCCACACCGGGAGTTTGACGTACTTTTTCCAGCACGCTCTCGTTCTCATCAAGGGAAGAGGGAATGCTGGACATAAGAATGGCGTGGGCATTGGCGCCCAAAATTTTGTCGCGAATGTCCGTGCTCATGCCATTGTACACGCCGAGCACAATTACCAAAGCCCCCACGCCAAGGGCCACCCCAAAAATGGACATGAGCGAGATAATATAGATAAAAGTCTGCTTACGGCGCGAAAATAAATACCGAAACGCAATGAAAAATTCAAAAGAAAAAGAAGATTGCATGGTCACCGCTATAGTTCCGGCTTAAGCAAGGGGAACAAAATCACCTCACGAATGGACGGTGAATCCGTCAATAACATCACAAGCCGGTCAATGCCCACGCCCTGTCCCGCCGCTGGCGGCATTCCGTATTCCAAAGCGCGCAGGTAATCATCGTCCATGCCGTGGGCTTCATCATCCCCCGCTTCTTTTTCGCGCACCTGTTCTTCAAAGCGCATACGCTGATCCACAGGATCATTCAGCTCCGAAAAAGCGTTGGCGATTTCGCGTCCGGTAATGAATAATTCAAAACGGTCAGTAATTTCAGGGTTTTCATCATTCCGACGAGATAAAGGCGAAATGGCCGTGGGATAGTGATAAATAAAGTGGGGCTGAATCAATTTAGGCTCCACGTCCAAGTCAAACAATTTAGCCTGCAATTTGGCAAGGCTTTCCGAATCCGCCGCTTTTTCACCGCGTTCACGGATATAGGCACGCACATTACTGTAGTCATTATAAAAAGCCGGCGAATGCCCGCCAATTTTTTCGAGTGATTCGTAAAAAGACACCCTATTCCACTTGCCGGGGGTCAAATCAATGTCCACCCCCTGATAATTGACCACGGTACTGCCGCATGCCGCCAAAGCGATGCGCGAAAATAATTGCTCAGTCAAATTCATCAGGTCAATAAAATTGGCGTAAGCCCAATAAAATTCACACATAGTGAATTCAGGATTGTGCCGTGTGGAGGTGCCTTCGTTGCGGAACGAGCGGTTGATTTCAAAAACTTTTTCAAAGCCGCCCACCAGCAAACGCTTCAAGTACAGTTCCGGCGCAATACGCATATACAACTGAATATCCAGCGCATTATGATGCGTGGTAAAGGGCCGTGCCGTGGCGCCCCCAGGTAAAGGCTGCAACATGGGGGTTTCCACCTCCATAAAGCCCTGCTCTTCCATAAATTTACGAAATTCGCGCACAATGAGGGTACGTTTCTGAAAAATTTCGCGCGCACGCGGGGTCACAATCAAGTCCACATAGCGCTGGCGATAGCGGGTTTCCATGTCCTTCAGGCCGTGGTACTTTTCGGGCAAAGACCGCATAGACCGAGAAATCAATTGCACCGTCTTGCAGGCTAGGGTCAATTCTCCCGTTTTGGTACGGAACAAGGTTCCGCTCACCCCCACAATATCGCCCACGTCCAGTTTTTTGAATACCGCATAGGCCTCATCACCCACGTTTTCTTTTGCCGCGTAGCATTGGAGTTTTCCCGACTGATCCATCAAGTGGAAAAAGCTCACCTTCCCGAAGGAACGGTGCGACACCATGCGCCCCGCCAGCGAAAATTCCTCGTCGCATGCTTCTAGGGCTTCAGCACTGTGCTCACCATAGGCATGAACAATATCAGCGCTATGATGTTTTTGTGCAAAGGTGTTGGGAAACAGCGGAACGCCTGCATCCAACAGGTCACAAGATTTGACAACCCTGTTTTTGACCACTTCATTAAGGTCATCACGAGCGACAAAACTTTCGAGCATAGACGCAAAATATGCTGCATGCGACGATTTTGTTGCCAATTTTACGGCCTTCGACTTTTTCTGCTGATCCCTAGTGTCCACGGGGGTCTCCCTCAAAAAACTTGGTGTAATACCATTGCGTATGCCAAATATCCGGTCAGGTCAAGAGAATGTCTTGACAATCCTACGCTTTTGATTCCAAAAAATCCGACCAGTGCGCCAACAATTGGCGTAAGGCCTTGCCCCGATGCGAAATCGCCCCCTTTTCCTCACATGTCAACAGGGCGGCTGAACGTCCGAGTGCGGGGTCAAAAAACACGGGGTCGTAGCCAAAACCATTATGGCCCTGCGCCTGCTGCAATATACGCCCTTCCCACAGGCCGCGCACCACCAATTCCTTGCCGCGCGGCACACACACCGCCATACAGCACACAAAACGCGCGCAGCGCTTGTCCTGCGGCACCTCCGCCAAGGCGGTGAGTAATTTACGAATATTACGGGCATCGCGGCTTTCCCCTGCCACAAAGGGCCAATCGTCGCCGTAGCGTGCCGAGTAAATGCCCGGAGCACCGCCCAAGGCCTCCACCTCCAAACCAGAATCGTCCGCCACCGTCACATAACCCGTGGCATCAGCCACGGTGCGGGCCTTGAGCAAGGCGTTTGCCTCAAAGGTTCGCCCCGTTTCTTCCACGTCTCCCAAACCCTGAAAAGCCTCTAAGCCCACGACTTCAAAACCAAAATTTTGTAGAGGGGCTGCCAGTTCGCGCACCTTGCCCGCATTTGTTGTGGCTAATACCACAATATTTTTTTTCGATTCGATCATTTTTTCGATGTCCTTTTTTACTACTTTTACGGCTTCTTTTGGACGGTAGCAACTAAAATGCCCGCGATGATGCACAGGCCGCCCAAAACATGGGCCATGCTGACCACTTCACCCAGCACCATTGTAGCGGCCACAGCTGTGAACAAGGGCAAGGTATAATAGACAAAACCCGCTCGCACAGGCCCAAGAATGCTGATGGCCTTGGCCCACAACATATAGGACACAAACGAACACCCCACGCCCGAATACAAAATACCTATCCCCACGGGCACGGTGAGCACCGGAAGGGGCAAAACCCACATTTCCCAGATAAGAGGGGGAATCATGAACATAAGGCCCAAGGCAAAAGTCAGAGTATTAAACGATTCAATGGAAAGGTTTACAGGTCTTTGGCGGACAAAAAGAGAATACACGGCAAAACATGCCGCCCCTCCCAAAGCCCAGAAATCTCCAGCCGCAAAGCGCACAGCCGCAAGGCGTTGCATATCCCCGCGCGAGATAATGATCAGCACGCCGAGCAAAACGACAACAACCCCTAGCAGGCGGCGAGGCGTAATGGCTTCGCCATAAAAGATGCGTGAAAGAATAATAATCATTATCGGCACGGTAGGCACAAGAAGAGCCATATTCAGGCTTTCCGTTGTTTGCCCGCCTTTGTAGATAAGCGTATTCAGCAAACTGATACCCATAAGCGCCATAAAGGCCAAGTACCCGAGATGTTGTCGAATTACCGGCCATTCTCGCCGCAAATGCGGCAGAGCCATGGGCAGCAGGCAGGCCAAAGCCACAACCCAACGCCAAAAATTCAGTTGAATAGGGGGAATGTCAGTGGCAATGGCGCGGGCCACGACAAAATTGCCCGACCACACCATCGTAGCGCCTAGAGCAGCCAAATAACCAAGAGTTTTTGTTGTCATATACTTTGCAAACCATGCTCATTCATCTATCCTGCCTACACCATGTATGGCAGGAGCAACAAGCTACCAACTTACCCAAATAAGGCAACTTGGAATTATAGCCTGTCTGCGCTATACACAGGGGCCAAAGCACAACAAGGCGGATTTTTATGCACCACAATTTTTTCACGGTATTGAGTGTAGCCGAGGTAAGGGCCTGCCTTCAGGCTATGCCTCGCCTCGAATCTGAAACGCTTTCCCTGCACCACCCGCAAGGTTTAGAAGGACGTATACTGGCGGCAGACGTACGGGCTCTGGATGATGTGCCCCTTGCCAGCCGCTCAGGCATGGACGGCTATGCCGTGCGCGCCGCTGATACCTTTGGGGCGACAGAGAGTAATCCCACCTATCTCACCTGTGTGGGACATATCGCCATTGAGCATCCTGCCACTTTCCGCATCCAACCGGGCCAATGCGCGGGCATTGTCACGGGGGGAATTCTGCCGGAAGGGGCCGACGCCATTGTGATGGTGGAACACACTCACCCCATGGACGCCCACTGTATTGAGGTGCGCCGGGGGGTGCCTCCGGGGGAATATGTGATGTTCCAAGGCGAAGACGCCCGCGAAAACACCGTGGCCCTGCCCGCCGGAACCCTGCTTCGCCCGCAGGAATTGGGCTTATTGGCGGCTGTCGGCGCGGTCAACATTGCGGTGTACAAACAGCCGGTGGTGGCGATTCTGTCCACGGGGGATGAAGTCATTCCGGTGGAAGACAAGCCCCGTGTCGGACAAGTACGCGACGTGAACAGCCATACCCTCGGGGCTATGGCGCGACGCTGCGGTGCCTCCGTACGGCCTTTGGGCATTGTCAAAGATACGCTGGAGGCGCTGGAAAAAGCCCTGACCGAGGGCTTACAGCACGCCGATGTGGTGCTACTGTCCGGCGGGAGTTCCGTAGGCGTGCGCGACCTGACCGTCAAGGCGCTGGAGCGCCGGAAAGGCACGGAAATTTTGTGCCACGGCGTGGCACTTTCGCCCGGCAAGCCGCTCATTCTTGCCCGCACCCCACAAGGGAAAATGGTCTGGGGGCTCCCCGGGCAAGTGACCTCAGCACAGGTGGTGATGACGGTACTGGGCCAACCCTTTTTACGCCATTGCAGCGGGCAGGTCGACCCTTTCAACCAACAGCACTGGCCCCTACGCCGCGCGGAATTGTCCCGCAATGTGGCCTCGCAGCAGGGACGCGAAGACTATGTGCGCGTACGCCTTGAACCCCGTACAAACCCGCACGGTACGCCCCTGCCCCCCTTGGCCGTGCCACTGCTCGGCTTGTCCGGCCTATTACGCACCCTGACCGAAGCACAGGGGCTTGTCCGCATTGCCGCCCCAAAAGAAGGCCTTGAACAGGGGCAAATGGTGGACGCACTCCTGATTTAAAGCATTAATGCTTTAAGTCTATTGCGCGGGCGTGACCACCTCAGGATTGTCTTTTCGGCGCAATGAAAGATAGAGCGGTTCTACCGTTCCGCTTGTACGCCCGCTGAAAATTTCAGCAGCGGTGGCGTCAAGGGCTTGCGGCAGCACTTCATCCACATGATCCACAAACACGATATGGAGGTCACGCAGCACTTCTTCCGGTACTTCTTTTAAATCTTTTTCGTTATCGCGGGGCATAATCACCTTGGTAATCCCGCTACGCCGCGCCGCCAACAGCTTCTCGCGCAAACCGCCGATGGGCAGCACCCGACCGCGCAAAGATATTTCCCCGGTCATGGCCACATCATTACGCACCGGAATCCCCAACAGCGCGGAGACAATGGACGTTGCCAGCGTGATGCCTGCCGAAGGCCCGTCTTTGGGGGTGGCACCGGCGGGGAAATGGACGTGAATGTCAACCTTGCGATAAAAGCGCGGTGACAGGCCAAACATGTCTGAACGCGAACGCACGTAAGACATGGCTGCCTTGGCGGATTCCTTCATCACGTCACCCAATTGTCCGGTGGTAACAACCTGCCCCGCTCCGGGCATCAGGCTGGTTTCCACAAACAAAATATCCCCCCCGCTCTGATTATAGGCGAGGCCCGTGCACACGCCCACTTGCGGATTAGGCTCACGTTCGTCGTGACGGTAGCGCTTAACGCCCAAATAGGTATTCAAACTTTGGCAGGAAATAGAGTAGCTTTTGTCCTGATCACTTTCCTGCACCAATTTGATGGCAACCTTGCGGCACAGGGCAGCCAGCTCACGCTCCAGATTACGCACCCCCGCTTCACGGGTATAACAACGGATAATTTCCATCAGCGCGTTGTCAGAAAGTTTAAGATGCTGCTCGTGCAGGCCGTGTAATTCGCGCTGTTTGGGCAGCAAAAATTGCCGGGCAATGCGGCGCTTTTCCGTTTCAAGATAGCTATTCAATTCAATAATTTCCATACGGTCTTGCAGGGCTGCCGGAATGGAATGCAGAGAATTGGCGGTGGTGATAAAAAATATTTTGGACAAATCATAATCAAGGTCAAGATAGTGGTCCATGAAGGTATTATTCTGTTCAGGATCCAGCACTTCCAGCAGGGCTGAAGCGGGATCTCCCCGAAAATCGCCCGACAATTTGTCAATTTCATCCAGACAAAACAAAGGATTATTGAACTTTGTCCTCTTGAGCGATTGCAAAATTTTGCCCGGCAACGCGCCCACATAGGTACGCCGATGCCCACGTATTTCGGCTTCGTCGCGCACCCCTCCGAGGGACAGACGCACAAAATCACGGCCCGTAGCCTTGGCAACGGACTTAGCCAGTGACGTTTTCCCCACGCCGGGGGGGCCCACAAGGCACAGAATGGGGCCCTTCAGCCCGCCCGAAAGTTTTTGCACCGCCAGATATTCCAGAATACGTTCCTTGGGCTTTTCCAGACCATAGTGGTCATTATCCAGAATATCCCGGGCTTTCTGGATATCAATGTCAATATCCTTCAGATCGTTCCACGGCAGGTCGAGAATCCAGTCCACATAATTGCGGACTACCGTGTATTCGGCGGACGAGGGAGGCATGGCCCGCAGCTTTTTCACTTCGCGCAGGCCGCGTTCATGGGCTTCTTCAGGCATATTGCGGTCTTTCATGCGCTGTTCAAGCTCAAGAATTTCGGCCTGCGGGTCTTCCTCTCGGCCCATTTCCTTGTGAATCGCCTTTATTTGCTCACTCAAATAATATTCGCGCTGATTGCGTTCCATCTGGGTCTTAACGCGACTCTTAATGCTTTTTTCCACCGAGGACACGGCAATTTCGCCCGACAAAATTTCGTACACCTTCCCCAAGCGGGGCGAGGTATCCGCCATTTCCAGCACCAATTGCTTTTGGCGGTAGTCCACTTTCAAGTGGGGCATTATCGCGTCGGCAAGGCGACCCGTATCCTGCAAGGCCAGAATGGCAAGCAGTGCCTCCTGCGTAAGCTTTTTATTAATCTTACCGTATTCTTCGAGGGCTTCATGGGTGGCCCGCACCAAACCTTCGGTTTCCACATCGGCAATGGAATTTTCCACCACCGGAATAGCCCGCACGTGGGGATAGGTGCCCTCACCAAAGGTTGCAACCGCTGGCTCGCCCTGCCAAGAGGCCCGGTACAAGCCTTCAAACAGCACCTTGATAGTGCCGTCGGGCAAACGCAATAATTGCAGAATTTTACTGACAACACCTACGGAATACAGATCTTCGGTGGTGGGTTTTTCCATGTCCGGCTCGCGCTGGGCAACCAGAAAAATCTTTTTCCCATAGTCGCCCAGCGCCGCTTCAATGGCACGGATAGAGGCATCACGACCCACAAAAAGCGGCATGATGGTGCGCGGAAACATAACCACTTCGCGCAGGGTCATCAAGGGCAGCTCAAGGCCGTCCTGGGGGATACGTGGAATGACAATATCTGCCATGGTATAAACTCCTTAAGAAGCGGCCCGTTCTTCTGCATCGTACAACAACACAGGTTCCTTGCCCTTGGTAATGACGGCCTGATTGATCAGACATTCTTTCACATTAGGCATGGATGGTAAGCGAAACATGATATCCAGCATAATTTTTTCCATCACATTACGCAGACCCCGCGCGCCCGTTTTGCGTTCAATAGCTTGCGTGGCAATACTCTTGAGAGCATTATTGGTAAAACGCAAGCTGACATGATCCAATTCAAACAACTTTTGGTACTGACGCACCAAGGCGTTTTTAGGTTCGGTCAGAATACGGATTAAATCAGGTTCGGACAAATCTTCCACATGGGTAATGACCGGAATACGGCCTACAAATTCAGGAATAAGCCCAAATTTCACGAGATCAGCCGGATGGATCTGTTCCAGCAATTCGGACATCGGCTGTTCCTTGGTGCTGCGAACCTTGGCGCCAAAACC
>JAVVPD010000079.1:0-9778 GCA_036655975.1 Desulfovibrionaceae bacterium
CATCATCTGGAAATTGCCTAAAGGCAGCCCTCGTGATCCCAAGGTCAACCCAGACGGCAAGTACCCGCTCATTTTGGTGCAAGGTAAGGTGCTCACACAGTGGCAGCAGACCTTAACAAATTTTGCTCCCTCGCTGGCACAATTTTCCTCTGGTCGCACGGTCACTATTCACCCGGTCACAGCCGCACAACACGGTATACGCCAAGACGATACAGTCACCTTGGAAACAGCTTCAGGGGGCATCAAGGCGCGCGTAATACTGGATGACAGCATTCGGGAAGATTGCGTCTTCACACAGTCCCATATGACAGAATCCAGTCCCTTCCCGCAATGCCGTAGCCCCCACATTAATACCATTTTGCCCAATTACTGGGATCGTGTATCCGCGCAATTCAACGGCATCGGCTGCCGATTGACCAAGGTGTAAGGAGTAAAATATATGCGATTGCAAATGATTATAGACGCTACTAAATGTATGAACTGTAAGGCATGCGTTGTGGCCTGCCAACAGCGCAATGGGGTACCCTACGGGAAAAACCGCAACTGGGTGCGGGAAACCCGTACAAAAAGTGACGTGCCCAGCCCTTTGACGCCTCTCTCCGGCATTCATTATCAACCGGGCAACTGTATGCAGTGTGAGGATGCCCCCTGTGTACGGGCCTGCCCCACAGGCGCAACCTTTCAAGATGCAGAGGGGGTCGTCCTCGTGCGTTCGGATAAATGTATTGGCTGTGGGGCTTGCCGAGATGCCTGCCCCTACGATGCACGTTTCCGCCACCCCCAAACGCTGATCATGGATAAATGCGACTTCTGCGCCTCAAGTCGTGCCGCCGGTCTGGAACCTGCATGCGTAACGGTATGCCCCACGCATGCGCGTCTCTTCGGTGATGCCGATGCTCCAGATAGTCCTGTGGCGCACGCCCTACGGGAGCAGAAGATAACGCACATCATGGGTAAAGAACACGGCACACGCCCAAGTGTCGCCTATATCGGAGGGACATCTCCCACCGACTGGCCGCATGCGGCAACGCTACCAGCCCCCCTACGCTTCATGCCCCCCATCGCTACCGCAATACACTGGACAGGCGGCATCGTGCTTGGGGGAATACTCGCCGTTGCCTTGCGTCAGCTCCTCCCCCAAAAGAAAACAGGGCAGTCCGATGACACCTAAGCAACCGCAGAATAATACTATGATATTATTATATATTTAGCGGATAAGAGGCCACAAAGCCCCCAATCTGTCCCCTGCCCTTACCCAGACAGTGTGGCGACACCGGATGCCTGCCGTCTCTGTTTTTGCGCTTGTCAGCATAAGGGGAATGGGCTAAATTCATTTCTTTATATCTATAAAATTCTTCTTTAGAACTGTTCACGCCTGAAATGCGTCAACGGCTCTGCAAGGCTTAGCCTGCAAATCATTGCCACGAAATAAAGGTATATTCATGAAAAAGGCTCTTATCACAGGTATTACAGGGCAAGATGGTGCTTATCTGGCAGAATTTCTGCTTGCCAAAGGCTATGAAGTGCATGGCATCAAACGCCGCGCTTCTTCATTTAACACCGACCGGATTGATCACCTGTATCAGGGGCCTTCCGAAGGTAACCGCCGCTTTGTATTACATTATGGCGACTTAAGCGATGCTACTAATCTTATTCGTATTATCCAACAAGTGCAGCCCGACGAAATATATAATTTAGCGGCGCAGAGCCATGTGATGGTATCGTTTGAAACACCAGAATATACAGCTAATTCTGACGCATTGGGCACTTTACGTCTGCTCGAGGCTATCCGCATTCTGGGCTTGGAAAAGAAAACCCGTTTTTATCAAGCCTCCACCTCGGAACTCTTCGGTAAGGTACAGGAAACCCCCCAAACAGAAAAAACGCCTTTTTACCCGCGTTCCCCCTATGCCTGTGCCAAATTGTACGCCTACTGGATTACTGTCAACTATCGCGAAGCGTATGGCATGTATGCCTGCAACGGAATTTTGTTTAATCATGAATCCCCAGTGCGCGGCGAAACATTTGTAACCCGTAAAATCACCCGAGCGCTGGCCC
Source organism: Desulfovibrionaceae bacterium (assembly GCA_036655975.1). Classification (GTDB taxonomy): domain Bacteria; phylum Desulfobacterota; class Desulfovibrionia; order Desulfovibrionales; family Desulfovibrionaceae; genus CASQEL01. The sequence continues at coordinate 2,059 of JAVVPD010000079.1, forward strand.
GTATTGCTCTGGGTTTGAATGATGATCTGCGTCTGGGCAACATGAATGCCAAGCGCGACTGGGGGCATGCCAAAGATTATGTGGAAATGCAATGGCTGATGTTACAGCAAGACGCACCCGAGGACTTTGTTATCGCCACGGGGCGACAATTTTCGGTGCGGGAATTTGTGCAGGCAGCGGCGAATGAATTGGGTATCAGCATAGAATTTCAGGGCGAAGGACTGCACGAAATAGGCCTTGTGCGTTCAGTGGATGAACAGTGTTTGCGCGCCTCCTTACCCGATAATGCCCAGGCCCGGGTGGGGGTGAAAGCGGGAGATGTTATTGTGCGGGTTGACCCACGCTATTTTCGCCCCACGGAAGTGGAAACCCTATTGGGTGATGCCCGTAAGGCTCATGCCCAATTGGGCTGGGCCCCGCGCATCAGCTTTGAGGCCATGGTTGGCGAAATGGTACGCCACGACCTAATGTTGGCGGCTAAAGATACTGTTGTGCAAAAAGCTGGCTTTACAACCTATATGTATAATGAATAGCCATGAAAAAAGATTCGTGTATTTATGTGGCTGGGCATCGAGGTTTGGTGGGATCTGCACTGGTGCGCGCTTTGCAAGCCGAGGGTTTTACACGCATTCTCTGCCGAACGAGCCAAGAACTTGATCTGCGCGAACAGCAGCCTGTGCGGGATTTTTTTGCCATAGAAAAGCCAGACTATGTACTCCTAGCCGCCGCAAAAGTGGGGGGGATTCATGCAAATGCAACATATCCGGCAGAATTTATTAATGATAACCTTCTAATGCAATGTAATGTTATCGACAGTGCCTATCGGACTGGTACCAAAAAACTCCTGTTTTTGGGTTCGTCCTGCATCTATCCCAAGCTTGCAACGCAACCCATGCCCGAATCCGCCTTAATGACCAGTGCCTTGGAACCCACAAATGATGCCTATGCGCTGGCAAAAATTGCGGGTATCAAAATGTGCCAAGCCTACCGCCAGCAATACAATTTTGACGCTATTTCCGTCATGCCCACCAATTTGTACGGCCCGGGGGACAATTATCACCCCGAAAACAGCCATGTGATTCCCGCACTGATTCGCCGTTTTCATGAGGCGAAACTCCGGGGCGACGCACAGGTCACCATCTGGGGCACAGGCACCCCCTGTCGCGAATTTTTGTTTGCGGACGATATGGCGAGGGCCTGTCTATTTTTGATGCAGGAATATTCGGATGTTGAGCATGTCAATGTGGGATGCGGCCAAGACATGACCATTATGGCCTTGGCTCGCCTTGTCGCCGAGGTGGTGGGCTTTGACGGTGACATTGGCACCGACCCTAGCCAGCCGGATGGCACACCGCGTAAATTATTGGACGTGCACAAGCTGTTTACCATGGGCTGGCGACCCACAGTACGCTTACAGGAAGGCTTGCGCCTCGCCTATGCGGATTTTTGTACCCGCATGCCCTAGGTTTTTCAAAGCATTTGGGGGAAAGGGCTACAGAATAGCGCGCCCAACTTGATAGACCGTCACGGCCACGCCAAAGGCAATAATCGTATTAAAGCCCATGCTGAACAAGGCCCATCCCCACGATCCTGTTTCTTGACGGATAGCGGCCACAGTTACCACGCAAGGGGCATAGAGCAGCACAAAAAGCATCAAGGCCATAGCCGAAGCTTTATTCCACGACGGATCGTCAGCAATGCGCTGGGCCAGACGAGATTCATCTTCAGGATCACCGAGAGAATACGCGGTACCGAGGGTGGCAACAATAACTTCTTTGGCGGCAAAACCTCCAAGCAGGGCAATATCAGTGCGCCAGTTAAACCCGGCATAGAGCGTCAGCGGTTCTAGGGCCGTACCTAAACGACCAGACCACGAATGCCGTAATTGGGCCTGTGCTTTTGCTCCGGCAACAGCCAGCACTGCCTCTTCACCTTCAGAACGAGCCTGTTCCGTCTTTTGTGCAAAATACTGTAATTGTTCTGTATCTAGACGTGGAAAGGTCATACTTGCCCACAACACCATCGAAACAGCCAAAATAATTGTACCCGCTTTTTTCAAATACTCCCAAGTCCGCTCCCACGTGTGGATGCACAGCCCCTTCAAGGTGGGTAAGCGATACGGGGGTAATTCCATAACAAAAGGCGTTGCCGCACCACGAATGACCGTAGAACGCAAAAGTTGCGCCACGCACAGGGCTGTAACCCAGCCCGCAAGGGTGAGTAAAAACATGGCGAGCGCCTCGTGACTGGGAAAAAAAACGCCCACAAAAAGAATGAATACCGGGAGTTTGGCACCGCAGGCCATAAAAGGCACGGTCAGCAGGGTTGCCAATTTCTCGCGCGGACTGCGTAAGGTGCGGGCCGCCATGATACCGGGCACAGCGCAACCACCGGCAATACCACCGCCGATGATAAAAGGCATGACCGAGCAGCCGTGCAGGCCAAAAGCGCGGAATACCCTATCCAGCATATAAGCCATACGCGCCATGTAGCCGGAATCTTCCAGAAAGGCGATCTGCATAAAAATGAGCATGATCAAGGGCACAAAGCTCATGACCCCGCCCACGCCGTCAATGAGGCCGGAAACAATTAAAGATTGTAGTAAACCATCGGGGAGAACGGCAGCCAGACCCTTTTTGATCACGTCAAAAATAATTTGTAACCATTCCATGGGGTAGGCCCCAACAGTGAAGGTCAGCTGATATACCAAAAAAAGTACGAGCAACAGGAGCAAGGGGCCGAAAATTTGATGGGTGAGCAGCGCATCAAGCTTGTCTGAAAAAGCCAGACGATCTGAGGCATTATTGGGGCGCGTTAGTACGCCATCGCGTAACAGCGAAGTAATGTAGCCATAGCGATAATCGGCTACTACGGCTTCGGGATAGGTGTTGAGCGTGTCCTGTAAATGTTTGGTCAGCTCCTGCACCCCCGCCTCAAGCTCATCTGTTAAACGGGGATTGTCCTGCTGGCACAACTTCCGGATATCCGTATCATTTTCTAACAATTTCAAGGCAATCCAGCGTGGAAGATATTTCCCTTGAAGCAAATTGTGCTGGCTGATGCTTGCTTCCATTACGGACAGCACAGGGTCAATGTCCGGCCCGTAAGAAATTCTGAGTGGTTCACGCGTTTTGCCGTGGCATTGCAGGGCATAATCCACACTCACGCGGAGCAGATTGTCCATGCCTGCGTTGCGGCGGGCTACAGTTTCCACCACGGGAAGATTCATGCGTTGGGAGAGGTGCGCGATATCAATGGTCATCCCCAGCGCCTTGGCCTCATCTATCATATTCAGCGCCAACACCACGGGCACGCCCATTTCCAACAATTGCACAGAGAGATATAGATTCCTCTCTAAAGCTGAAGCGTTGAGGACATTGACTACGGCATCGGGCGCTTCATCCGCCAATACGTGGCGGGCAACAACTTCTTCAATGGTGTACGCCGTGAGCGAATAGGTGCCTGGCAAATCAACAAAAAGCACCGTATGCCCGTTTACATGCGCGGTGCCTTGTTTCTTCTCCACGGTAATGCCGGGATAATTACCCACATGCTGGTGTGAGCCCGTTATGGCGTTGAAAACCGTACTTTTGCCCGCATTAGGATTACCCGCAAGGGCGATACTGAGCTGCGGAACTAGCATTGCCATTCTACAGTTTCCACAGATTCGCCCAAGACCAGCGGCTCGACGGTGACAAAATCCGCCTCACTGTTACGCAGGGACAGGGTAAAACCCTGAAGGCGCACAGCCACAGGATCGCGCAAAGGTGCGCGCCCGATAATTTCTATCGCTGTTCCTGGCACCAGCCCCATATCCCTGATACGCCTTCCCAGTTCCCCCACGGCACTAACGGACACAATACGTGCCTGCACACCCAAAGATAATTGACGCAAAGGAATAACAGTTGACATAGAGAACCTTATAGGTGCGTGTTGTGGACAAAACGAAATATCTTTATATGTCCGAGCGCATTTCTACTCCAGCTGAAAATGATTGTCAACTGCAACTATAGCCTTCCCTAGCAATGAAAAGTACGGTAGAAAGTAAAGCTATGAGCGTAAAAAATATTTTAACGGTTCACGATCTGACTGTCCGCTTTAGTACGGATTCCTATACCTTTGACGCCGTATCGCAAGTGAATTTCAATCTTGTGGGCGGACAAACCACGTGTTTGGTAGGGGAATCTGGATGTGGAAAAAGTTTGACCGCTAAGGCTTTGTTGCGTCTTATCCCCCCCACAGGCAGCCTGTCAGGAAGGATAGTGTTTGAAGGACAGGATCTGATGACTCTGTCTGAAGAACATATGCGCCGTTTGCGCGGCAATCGCATGAGTATGATTTTTCAAGAGCCCATGACCGCGCTCAACCCTGTGTTGCAAGTGGGCGATCAAGTGGCTGAACCCCTGCGCTTGCACAAAAACATGTCCGCTCCGGAAGCATTACTCCGTGCGGGAGAACTCTTCCAACAAGTGGGGATTGCAGCGGCGCACTCGCGCTTGCAGGACTACCCACACCTTATGAGTGGCGGAATGCGACAAAGAGTGATGATTGCCATGGCCTTGGCCTGCGAACCACAATTACTGCTGGCCGATGAACCCACAACCGCCTTGGATGTTACCATTCAAGGGCAAATATTACAATTACTCAAAAAATTGACCTGCGATCGCGGCATGGCTATGCTGCTGATCACCCATGATCTGGGAGTTGTCGCCCAAATGGCCGATACCGTTGTAGTGATGTATGCAGGCCGCATGGTCGAAGAAGCCCCTGTGCGAGAACTGTTCACACAAACGCTGCATCCCTATACACGTGGCCTCATGCATGCCGCTCCTACCCGCGAAAGTATGTTGACCAGGCGCTTGCCCAGCATTAAAGGAACCGTACCTTCACCAGACACTATGCCCACAGGCTGCCCCTTTGCCCCCAGATGCCCCGAAGCGCAGCTTCGCTGCACCACGCAATCCCCCCCGCTGCATCAAGAAAGCGGCCATAAGGTTTATTGCTGGCTGCATGCGTAAAAATGTGCTGTGAGGACTATATATTTTATAGTATCAAGTATAGTTTTATATATAATAAAATTTAAGCAAAAAAACACTTGCTAAAGCCACAAACTTTGCTTAAAACATCTTTCGCGCCGAAGTGGTGGAATTGGTAGACACGCTAGGTTCAGGGTCTAGTGCTGGCAACGGCATGGGAGTTCGAGTCTCCCCTTCGGCACCAAAAGTTAACGTAACCCGCTGATATGTAAAAGTATCAGCGGGTTTATTTTTTGCTGTTTACTGGACTTTGGGTGTAGTAATATCAACTAGTTACAATAAGGCTTGTAAGGCTAATTTTTGCACTTTTACGCCTATAAGAAATGCAACCCACAGAGTAACTCTCGCTTTTACACTCCTAATTTTAGCTCTATATACTTTTACTCTATTAACTTTTTAGGTCACATGCAGGATGCAGGCTCCAAAAAACTGTGCACCCTGCATGCTAGGATTATTGGGCTAATAATTGTGCAGCGTTGCGTAAATCCTTAGGGGCAAAGTGGGTATATCTTGCGGTGGTAGAAATATCACTGTGCCCCATCCACTCCTTAATAATCATCATGGACGCGCCCCTTTGTGAGAGCCGTGTAGCGCACGTATGTCTGAGCATGTGGGGGACAAATTGCGGGTCATCATCCTTGCCTAAGTGCAGGCGTACTTTCTCCCATAGGTTTCTGAGCCACGGGTTTGAGCCTTCGGGGAATAAGCGGTCATCTTCATTCGTGGTGGCCTCAATGCGCCGCTTAATAATAGGGAGGATGGTTTCAACAATAGGAATAGTGCGGGGGTGGCTGTTCTTGGTTTTCCATGCGGTGAGCGTTTGGTGCTCAAGGTCAACGTCTCGGCGTTCCAGCCGCCAGAGTTCGGAACAGCGAAAGCCTGTGTAAATAAGCATGGATATTGCCTCTTTGTGCGCGATATATCCTAGGTGCTCCACGGCGGCTAAGAGCTTTTCCTCTTCATCAATGGAGAGAAAGCGCACCCTATGCGTGCCTTCACGGCGGCGGGGCATCTTGGGCAAGGTCTTGATTTTGTCACGCTCAAAGGCTGTTCTGAGAATGCGGGAAAGACAGGAAAGTTTGCGGTTTACGGTACTGCCTGAATTACCAATATTCAAGAGGTGCTCGACATAGGCATCAATGCTATCCAGTGTGATGTCTTTCACCCTCTTATCTTTACCAAAGAAGGCGTTGGCAGCGTCTGAATTGAATTTGTTTGTCTCCTCGCTGCCCTTCCCTGCCCATACGAGTTGGAAAGTTCGGCTTATGGCCTGTTCCAGTGTCCATTCATCCTCTTTTATTGCCCCACTTCTTTTTGGTGCTGTTTCTCTGGAAAGAGTTATTCGCATCTCTTTACGCGCTTCTTTTGCTTCTTCAAGCGTGGGGAATACCTTAGTCTTTCTTTTGCCATTAACGCATACGTCAGCGAGGTACCCACCAGACTTATGCAAACGCACTCCAAGAGGCAATTTAGGTGCTGTTGCTTGCTTTTTCATGTGTTTATAACCCTTGAAGTTGAGGGGCAATGTTTTCAATAATAACAGACAGTGGTTCATCAATAATTTCTGCAAAAAGGGGGTAAGGAAGAGAATATTCGTCATCTGTATCGTACATAGTGATGGTGCTCCTTTGTGTGTACTTGCTAAATATGTTGCTCTGTAAATTTCATGTTCCACCAATAAAAAAGGCGACCGTGGTAAAGTCGCCTTTTCGATGATTGAACAGCTATCAAAATCGGTATAGCATTAGGATTATATTAAAAAATTGGGGGTATATTATGGAACCGTGGATAACTGTTATTGTATCATTTGTATCCGCATTAATAGTAGCTTTTATAGCAAATAGGACTACGCTCAGAGTCGCAAAAATAAATGCCGATACAATCACCCGGCAACAGGTACTTTTGTGTGCGGTAAATACAGCCATCACAGAGTATAGGGCTGTTACGGATGCTTTTATTCAAGGGAAGTCGAAGCTCATTCCCTCCCCCTTGGATATGCACATCTGTCACCATATTGTTTTTCATTTCACACTTAATGGGCTTACTTCGCCATCTGTGGAAGAGCTTAACGAATTTTTGAAACATACACGCTCCGTATCAAGACAGGTGTTTGATGCTAATAGTAAGGCTTTTACAGGATGTGATGAAAGGGAATAAAAAGGCGACCTTGTTTAAAAGTCGCCTTTTCGAGGATTGAACATCGCTTAGTTATTTAGCTAGTCGATAAATAATTTTTCCTTCAACCACGCCATGCCCTTGACGGTGAAGCCGTAGTTGATATTCCCGTTACTGTCGTTGCGGATTTTTTCCACAAGGCCCAATTCCATAGCCTTCTTGGTAGGCCACCAACGAGAATTGGAAGCGGAGGTTCCCTTATCCCAGCGCAGGATACGGTGATGTGCACAAACTTTGCGAATTACTACCAAGCGTACCCGTAGCGTGTCGCCTGCCAAGCGTATGGGCCAGACGGTGTTGCCCTTAGTCAGGCGTGCATACATATCAACCACGGGCTTGGCTTCTATGAGGGCTTCTTTTTGCCGGGTGATGGTGTTCTGGGCAATAATAAGGGCACGGGCCATGATATCTTCAGGGCTTTCGGTGGGCGAGGCGGGCACCATGTAGCCCCCGTCACGGCGTAGGGCGGGAAGGACTTCGGCGCGTACCCATTTTGAGAAGACCTTTGC
>JAVVPD010000080.1:0-9748 GCA_036655975.1 Desulfovibrionaceae bacterium
CCAGAGAGCATTTAGCTATTTTCAATAGCAAAATGCTCTAATGTGAACCCAGTCAATACGGGTGTGTGTTTTTTCAGCAACTGTCCAGATATACCCGCCATAGCGCATGGACTGGCCTTTATTCGGGATGCAATCCATGCTTTCCATGATAAAGCCGCCAAGGGTAGAACAACTGATGTCGGGGGGCAAGGGCAGGCCCAAGGCGGGGAACACCGTGTCTACTGCCAAATTTGCGGGTAAAAGCCAAGAATCGTCCGCATTGCGCGGGTAGGCATCCATATCGGTATGGCCCATATGCCCCACCAAGGCCGCAAGCAGATCCATGGTTGTGACAACGCCCACGGCACTACCGTATTCGTCCAACACCAGCCCCAGAGGCGCAGGATGCTCTTTAAATTGCTGTAAAATATCAGGAATAGGCGTGTGCTCAAAAAAAATCGGTGCAGAGCGGATGCAGGCGTGCAGGTCAGTAGGCCCCTCCGTGCGGCTCCGCCAAAGCCATTCGCGCACATCCACTATGCCCAGCACTTCGTCTGTTTCACTGTTGAAAATGGGTAAAAAGGCATGCCCGCTGGTTCCGGCTTTGTGGAGCAGGGTAGCGCTGTCTTCCAGTGCGTTCAGCCAAGGAATTCTTTGCCGTGGGGTCATAATATAACGCACCGTGCGGTTCCCCATGCGGATAACGCGCGCAACCATATGTCTTTCCTGCGGGGCCAGCAGGGCGGCATCTGGGATTGTGGCGCTCAGGGCCTGCATACTCAGATGGGCTTCTTGGCTTTCTCCGCCAAGCATTTGCAAGATGGTGTGTGCGGTCGCTTCCCGCAAGTTGGTGGTGGGAAGCTGTTTTTTGCGACTTTGAATAATCCATTGATTAAAGCCCTCAAGGCAGATGGAAAAAAGAATGATCGCGTACAGATAGCCCTTGGGGATGGTAATACCTGCTGAATCCAAAATAAGGCTTGCGCCGATGAGGAACAAAAAGCCGAGGCATAAAATAATGGCGGAGGGGTGCCCTTCTAAAAAAAGCGTTAAGGGGCGCGCGGCAAGCAGCATGATGCCCACAGCCACGGTGGTGGACAGCATCATCATGGGCAGGGCCGGAACCATGCCTATGGCTGTAATCATGGAATCGAGGGAAAATACCATGTCCAGTACCACAATTTGGCTTACGACTTTCCACACCACCGCAGTATGCTGCTCGTCGGACTGTGGCTGGGGGGGATGCAATTTTTGTCGCAGCTCACAGGTGGCTTTATAGACCAAAAATACGCCCCCCAACGAGAGCAGGAGATCACGGGCGGTAAGCCCAAAAGTGCCTATCGTGAATAGCGGCGTGGTTAACGTGACCAGCCATGCGAGAACGGACAATAAGCCTAAGCGCATGACCAGCGCCAAGCTGAGGCCCAGCGTAAAGGCTTTGTTTTGCTCTTTTTCGGGAAGCTTAGAGCAAAGCATAGAGATGAAAACTAAATTATCAAAACCGAGAATAACTTCAAGAAGAATAAGTGTGGCAACGCCGCCCCATGCGGTGAGATCCGTGACCCACGTAATATCCCATAACATAAACAGTCCTTTAAGGGGGCAATATGTGTTTGTTCTTGGGGTAATATGTGCGTGGCTGCTACATAGGCGCAAGCATGGGTAAAATCAACCGAAAATAAAAAGACGGGTGGGGTGCAGGCCTAGATTGAGGTGTCATTGTTTACACGATATAAAAAAAATATTGTTCTGACAATAGTAAATTTGTTACCCACCAGGGGGCCAAAGCCCCCTGTATGCAAACATTTAGCAAAAAATCTTATTTCCGTTTTTTCATGGCGGCAAAGGTGCGTAAGCGCAGGCCATTGAGGCGAATGAAGCCCGCCGCGTCCTTGTGGTCATAGGTGGCACATTCTTCAAAGGTGGCAAGATCGTGACAGAATAAGGTATGGGGGGAAGTGCGTTCGAGAGGATACACGCCACCCTTGTATATTTTTATTTTGACACTGCCGCTGACGGTTTCCTGGGCTTTGTCCATGAGGGCTTGCATGGCTTCGCGTTCGGGAGAGAACCAGAAACCATTGTATACGGTGGACGAATAGCGGGGCACGAGCATATCCCGCACAGCCATAACTTCACGGTCAAGGCAAATGCCTTCAAGGTCGCGGTGGGCATGATAGAGAATAGTGCCGCCGGGGGTTTCGTACACGCCACGGCACTTCATGCCCACAAAGCGATTTTCCACCATGTCTAAGCGGCCTACCCCGTTGCGGGCGGCAATGGCATTTAACGCTATAATCATGGTTGCGGGCGAAAGTTTGGTGCCGTTCAGGGCCACGGGGTCGCCGCGTTCAAAATCAATAGTAATGATTTCAGGGCTGTCTGGGGCCTGCTCCACGGGGGTACACAGCATGTGGCAGCTTTGATGGGGTTGCTGACCGGGATCTTCCAATTCACTGCCTTCAAAACTGCAATGCAGCATATTCATATCGATGCTGTAGCGCTTTTGGGCGGTGGAAATGGGGATACCGTGTTTTTCGGCGAAGGCGTTGAGGGCCGTGCGGGACATAAGATCCCATTCGCGCCACGGGGCAATAACCTTAAGATCTGGGGCCAAGGCGTTGACGGCAAATTCAAAACGCACTTGGTCGTTGCCCTTGCCGGTGGCGCCGTGGGCCACAGCATCAGCGCCTTCGGCGCGGGCAATGTCCACCAGCCGCTTGGCGATCAGCGGGCGGGCAATGGAGGTGCCGAGCAGATAGCGGCTTTCATAAATAGCGCTGGAACGCATCATGGGAAAAACGAAATCTTTGGCAAATTCTTCCTTTAGATCTTCCACATAGGCTTTGGTCGCACCGGTTTTCAAAGCCTTTGCTTCTACACCCGAAAGATCTTCTGGCTGACCGAGGTCGGCAGTCATGGTAATGACTTCACAGCCGTAGGTTGTGATGAGCCATTTTAGAATAACGGAGGTATCCAGACCGCCCGAGTAGGCAAGGACGACTTTTTTTACGTTTTGCATGATATATCCTTTTATATTTCGGTAAAATACGCACGCCACACGGGCAAGCAAAATTTGTGCGCGCTAAGTATTGCCTAAAGCGGCTTTATGTGCAAGTCCTCTGCACGCACTCTTGACGGCGCGTGGGGTGTAAGGATAGATTAAAGAAATTTGCATGACAATATCTACGATTCGTAGATGGTAACACTTTAGCACAAGACTGAACGATATGCCCAAACGTACTGATTTAAAGCGGATTATGATTATTGGCGCGGGCCCTATTATTATTGGACAGGCCTGTGAGTTCGACTATTCCGGTTCGCAAGGGGTAAAGGCACTTAAGGAAGAAGGCTACGAAGTAATTCTGGTCAACTCCAATCCTGCTACCATTATGACCGACCCTGACCTTGCCGACCGCACCTATATTGAACCTATTGAACCCGATACCTTGGCAGCCATTGTGCGTAAAGAGCGCCCCTGTGCCATTCTGCCCACCTTGGGCGGTCAAACAGGCCTGAACGCGGCCCTGCAATTGGCAAAGTCTGGCGTGCTGGAAGAATGCGGGGTGGAGCTTATTGGCGCGCGCGCCGAGGTTATTGAAAAGGCCGAAAGCCGCCAATTGTTCCGGCAAGCTATGGAAAACATCGGCCTGCGTGTGCCCGCCAGCGGTATTGCCCGTACCAGTGCTGACGTTCGCGAACTGGGCAATACTATGCCTTTTCCCCTGATTATCCGCCCCGCCTTTACGCTGGGGGGCACGGGGGGCGGGGTTGCCTATAATATGGAAGACCTTGAGGCGATTGCGGCTTCCGGTCTGGCGGCGAGTCCCACCTCTGAGGTCATGATTGAGCAATCTGTTATTGGCTGGAAAGAATTTGAAATGGAAGTCATGCGTGACACCAAGGACAATTGCGTCATTGTGTGTTCCATTGAAAATGTGGACGCCATGGGCGTGCACACCGGAGACTCCATTACCGTGGCCCCAGCCCAAACCCTGACGGATAAAGAATATCAATACATGCGTGATGCCTCACTGGCAATTATGCGTGAAATCGGGGTGGAAACAGGCGGCTCCAATGTGCAATTTGGGGTTAATCCGGCCAACGGTGAATTGGTCGTCATTGAAATGAATCCTCGGGTATCGCGCTCGTCGGCCCTCGCGTCTAAGGCTACGGGTTTTCCCATTGCCAAAATTGCCGCCAAATTGGCGGTGGGGTATACTCTTGACGAATTGCGTAACGACATCACCCGCGAAACGGCGGCCTCTTTTGAGCCTTCCATCGACTATTGCGTGGTAAAAATTCCCCGCTTCACTTTTGAAAAATTCCCTGGGGCCAAGGACGAATTGACCACCGCCATGAAGAGCGTGGGCGAAGCCATGAGCATTGGTCGTACCTTTAAGGAAGCCTTGCAAAAAGGCTTACGCTCCATGGAAATAGGCATGCCTGGTTTGGGATGCGATTTTCGCGGCAATCTGCCCCCCTTGGAAGAGATCAAACGCTCCCTGCGGGTGCCCAATTCTCGGCGTATTTTTAGCGTGCGCGATGGCCTGTTGGCGGGGCTGAGTGTGCAGGATATTCACGAGATTTCGGGCATTGACCCTTGGTTTGTGGCCCAGATGCAAGACATTGTGCAGATGGAAAAAGAAATTCAGGGATTTGGCCTTGCCAACGATATGACGACTGCCAATCCTGAATTGCATGTGGTGTTGCGCCGTGCTAAAGAATACGGCTTTTCTGACCGTCAGCTGGCGCAAATGTGGAAACGTCCTGAAGAAGACATTCGCCGTTTGCGTAAGGAAATGCACATCCTGCCCACCTATTATTTAGTGGATACCTGTGCGGCAGAATTTGAAGCGTATACCCCCTATTTTTATTCCACCTACGAGCAGGGGCAGGAAATCCAAATTTCTGCTAACAAAAAAGTGGTTATTTTGGGCGGTGGGCCTAATCGTATCGGGCAGGGCATTGAATTTGACTATTGCTGTTGTCACGCTTCCTACGCCTTGCGGGATGCGGGGGTGCAGGCGATTATGGTCAATTCCAATCCCGAAACCGTGTCCACCGACTATGATACTTCGGATCGCCTCTATTTTGAGCCGCTGACCTTTGAAGACGTGATGCACATTGTGGAATTAGAAAAACCTGCGGGGGTGATTATCCAATTTGGCGGGCAAACGCCGTTGAATTTGGCAGTGCCACTGATGCGGGCTGGGGTGCCCATTCTTGGTACCTCTCCGGACGCCATTGACCGTGCCGAAGACCGTGAGCGTTTTCAGGCTTTGTTAAACAAATTGCACCTGCGCCAACCCGAAAACGGCATCGCCACTTCTGAGGCAGAAGCCCGCGCTGTGGCTCACGACATTGGCTATCCGGTGGTGGTGCGCCCCAGCTATGTGCTGGGCGGGCGGGCTATGGCGGTGGTCTATGACGATGCGGAATTGGCCGAATACTTTGTGGAACATGTGCCGAACAAGTTGGAACATCCTATCTTAATTGACAAATTCCTCGAACAGGCCATTGAAGTGGATGTGGACGCCTTGTCAGACGGTAAAGATGTGTATGTTGCTGGTATTATGGAACATATAGAAGAAGCGGGCATCCACTCGGGCGACTCAGCCTGTGTGTTGCCCTCATTCTCGCTGTCTTATGACCATGTGGCGGCTATTGCCGTGCAAGCTGAGGCACTGGCCCGTGAACTGCGGGTGGTAGGGCTGATGAATATTCAATTTGCCATCAAGGGCGACGATATTTATATTCTGGAAGTCAATCCCCGAGCGTCGCGGACTGCGCCCTTTGTGTCTAAGGCCACGGGGGTGCCTTTGCCCTATCTGGCAACCCAAGTTATGCTCGGGAAAAGCTTGGAAGAGTTGGACCCGTGGGCCATGCGTAAGGGTGGCTTTGTGTGCGTGAAAGAAGCGGTTTTCCCCTTTAACCGCTTCCCCGGTGTGGACGTGATTTTAGGGCCAGAAATGCGCTCCACAGGGGAAGTTATGGGCATGGGCCCCACCTTTGAGGCGGCCTTTTTGAAAAGTCAGTTGGCGGCGGGGCAACGCTTGCCCCAAAGCGGCAAGGTCTTTTTGTCGGTCAATGATCGGGACAAGCCCTTTCTGGCAGAAGTGGCACAAATGTACGATAGCCTCGGCTTTGAATTGTTGGCGACCACCGGTACAGCCGCTTTGTTGCGTGAGCACGGGCTTAAGGTGAGCCATGTGGCTAAGGTGTATGAAGGCCGCCCCAATATCGTAGATTTGATTAAAAATAACGAGGTATCGCTGGTGGTCAACACTGCCTCCGGCAAGCGCACGGCCCAAGATTCCAAAGCCATTCGCCGTTCGGCACTGGCCTATTCCGTGCCTTATTGCACCACATTGGCTGGAGCGCGCGCCACGGCCCGGGCCATCGGCTCGCGGCGTGAAGGCGACATCCATGTGGAATGTTTACAAGAATACTATGCCCGCGAAACGGTGAAAGGCTAATACCATGAAAGCATTACTTGTTCTTGAAGACGGTTTTACCCTAGAAGGACGTTCTTTTACGGGAGACTGTGAAGGCGGTGGCGAAGCCATTTTTAACACCGGTATGACGGGCTATCAGGAAATTCTGACCGACCCTTCCTATGCGGGACAGATGGTGTGCATGACCTACCCACTGATCGGTAATTATGGCATCAATCCTGAAGATATGGAGTCTGGGCATGTTCATGCGGCAGCGCTCTTGGTTAAAGAATGCTGCAAGGTTCCGTCTAATTGGCGGTCGACTCTTTCCCTGCCCGACTTTTTATGCGAGCATAATGTCCCGGGCATTGAAGGGCTGGACACCCGCGCCCTGACTCGCCATTTGCGGGTTCATGGGGCCATGCGCGGTGTGGTTTCCACCCGTACGCGGGATGTGGCGGCCTTGGTCGCCCAAGCTCAGGCTATTCCGTCCATGGAAGGGCAAAATCTGGTTACCCGAGTGGCCCCCACCAGTCCCTATTGCTGGCGTGATGACGCTCCCAAACCCGTACAATTGGATGCCAAGGGCGGGCACGCTTGGGCGGGCACAGGGCCGCGTTTGGTGGTCTATGATTTTGGCATCAAGTGGAATATCTTACGCCTGTTGGCTGCCCAAGGCTTTGATATGCTGGTGGTTCCCCCCACCTTCAGTGCCACGCAGGTCAAGCTCTGCGGCGCACAGGCTGTGTTTTTGTCCAATGGCCCCGGTGACCCTGCCACGCTGAAGGATGAAATTGCGACAATCACCCAATTGATTGACGATTATCCCACGGCGGGTATCTGTTTGGGGCATCAATTATTGGGTCATGCCGTGGGCGGTACTACCACCAAACTGAAATTTGGGCATCACGGTTGCAATAATCCGGTGCAGGATTTGACCACGGGTAAGGTGGAAATATCGTCACAGAATCACGGCTTTTGTGTGGTGCTGGACAAGGTGCCACGGGTGGAGATTACCCATGTCAACCTGAACGATGGCACGCTTGAAGGTTTTGCCCATAAGGATAGGCCCGTTCTGGCGGTGCAGCATCACCCCGAAGCCTCCCCCGGCCCTATTGACAGCCAGTATTTTTTTGCCCGTTTTCGGCAATTGGTACAAACACATGTGGGGGCATAGCTTGACACGTATTTTTTTATATATAAGTATACTTGTGGGGATAGATACTTGTAGTACCCAAGGAGCGTATATGAAAAAAATATGTATAGTATGGATGTGTCTTGTTCTTTTCGGCATGGGCGTTACCAGCGCGGTGGCGGTGGAAACTTCTAAAGCTCCAGTAGCTAAGCCTGTAATTCAAGAAAGTAACCCTATTGAGCAATTGACGGGTGACATCTGGCTGAATTCCACCAATGACGTGAAAAAAGCCCTGCTGTTCGGGGTGGATTGCGCGGTTTCTATTGAACAGGCCGTTGCCAAGCGTTTTCAGGAATTGGATAAAGATACCAAAAAGAAAATTGCCGCTATGTCTACTTTGTCTCCTTTTGAGCAGGGTTGGGCACAGGCTTTTCAGGGCGTGCCCCGTGGTGAAATCGTGGAAAGCATTGATACATGGTATGCACAAAATCCTGATAAGCAGCAGCGCCCTGTATTCGAAGTTATTTGGTACGAATTGATTATGCCTAAAAATAAATAATGCGCGGGGAACACATATGTATAAAAAAGTTGCCATAGGTTTACTGGCCTTAAGTCTGGTAAGTGGCTTTGGCTGCACGAATATGAGCAAAACCCAGCAAGGCAGCTTGAGCGGTGCAGCTCTTGGGGCTGCGGCGGGGGCAGGCATTGCCGCTATTTCTGGTGGGTATGCTGGATGGGGTGCTTTGGCTGGGGCAGGTGTTGGCGCCTTGGCTGGGGGCATTATCGGGCATAATAAATAATATTTGTTTCTATATTTTCTCTCATAGGCGGGTTTATCCCGCCTATCTTGTCTTTGGCTTTTATCTAAAGCATTTTTGATTCCAGACACTCCTTCCGGCGCTTTACGGCGAAAGTGAAGCACTTTTGCGTATAGTATAACCTATTGTATATTCAAACGCATAGCTACCCGGCTTGTTAAGCCGTAGCGTTTTTCCTCGTCCAGTATCATATTGAGAAATAGCGGAATTTCCTCTTTGTTCAGCACTTCAAAACCAAGCTTGGCATAAAAAGGCGCATTCCAAGGGACATGGGTGAACGTCGTTAGGTAAAAAGCTGCCTTTTCATGCAATTTTAAATAGTCCGTAACATGCGCTACCAACGCTGAACCTATGCCTTTGCACATATGGTCAGGATGCACATCCATTTGCGCCAGCAGTGCGGCATCTTGAATGAGTTGCACAAGGCAGTAGCCGACAGGCCGCCCGCCTCCGACCAGGGCCACCCAGAGCAAGCCTTTCTGAACAGCCTCAAGCAATACGCTTTCCGGCACAGAATCTGAGCGGATATGTTCGGGAATGGAGCCGGGAGGAAAAATGCCCGCTGCGGCGATTTCAATGGCAGCCAGCAAGGGAACATGGGCCGGTGTCGCCAACTCTATAGTATACTCATGGTGTAATTGCATAGTTATGTTTGGTATGTGGTGTTCAAGGTAAAGTCAATATGTCAACGAGCAAACAAAAGTGACCCACCCCGTGCAATCACGTTACAAGTCCTGTCCCGAAATATCACGGATATTCCCGACTTATCCCGCAATTTTCCCCTAAATTATAACCTGTCAGATCACCCTGAACCAATCTTCTCGCTTTTCTGCAAAAATCTCTATTTTTTCCCATCCCTCCATGCCGCATATTGTGGCGTAAAGGAGCCCACCTCCTCTACCGCAAACCAGTATACCTGATCTGCTCTGCCCCGAACTTTCCTTTGGAACAACTGATCCAAACATATGTCTGCCGGTGGGAAATGAAGTCAATTTCAGAGACGAAAAAACAGTGATGGGAGTGGGAGAAGCCCAAGTCCGTAAATCAAGTTCGGTAGAAAGTGCACCTGCGTTCATAGTAGCTGCCTACGCATTGCTGCTTTTGGCAGGAACTTGCGGGGGAAGTAAATCCGTTCTTCCATGCCCAAAATGGCAGCAGGAAGTGGCAACAAAAAGAGCGTCAACACAACAAATTCTCAACTATTTCCGCGCTCAACTTTGGAATATTCCCATTAACGAAAATTTAACCCACTTCGAAACAAAAAGCAGAGCTACACAAAGCTCGTTTTATTCCATAAGCTCCTTGAACGATGCGGTTTGCTATGCTTGCAAATAGCCAAAGACCAGAGAGCATTTTGCTATTGAAAATAGCTAAATGCT
>JAVVPD010000081.1:0-3453 GCA_036655975.1 Desulfovibrionaceae bacterium
GGGTATTTGGGCCTTCGGTGCGGGGACAGAAAAAGCCCTTACAGTGTAAAATCTGTAAGGGCTTGATTTCATGGTGGAGAAGAAGAGATTTGAACTCTCGACCCCTGCCTTGCGAAGGCATGTATCTATATTACTCTCTAGTTTGCACTGTTTCTATAAGTATCTATTTTATTGAATATTTTGTCAAGTTGACTTGTTTGACTTACCCCTATTTTCGCCCTATTTTTACCTTGTGTGTTACCATAGGTGTTACCACGGGAAATGGGTATAAGTATGGAAAAATCAGCTAAATACGCAGGTGTGTACATTTACACTGACGGCAATAATGAGCGTATTTTTTATATTCTCTATCGCCAAGGTCGTGGACGTGGAGCCAAGTTAGTGAAAGAGCCTGTCGGAAATGCTTCTGCGGGCATGACTGCTGCCAAGGCTGCACAGATACGCGCTGACCGTATGCGAGGCAAGGAACAGAGCAACACCGAACACCGCGCCGCTGAAATCGCCGCCCGCCGTGCTGATGAAAGCCGCTGGCCTTTGGGCAGGATATGGCAAGCCTATCAGGATGCCCACACAGAGAGTGCCAGCAGGAAAATTGATTGTACCCGTTACAATGCCCATTTAAAAAAACGCTTTGGCGATATGCTGCCCGCTGACATCACCACCGCCGATGTGGAGCGCATGAAGGGTGCTCTTCTCAAAGTTGGGCGCAAACCCGCTACTATTCAGCGCATCATGGTTGTTCTGCGGGCTGTTATCAACTTTGGCGTGCAGCACGGGCACTGCCCCCCCATTGACCCCGGCAAGCTGCAATTCAAGGCCATGAAGGTGGACAACCAAAAAACAGAAGTATTGACAGATGCTGAACTCGTTCGCCTGTTACAAGCTCTGGATGCCGAAGACGACCAGAACGCCGCCGCTCTTATCCGTTTGGCATTGGTGACAGGTATGCGCAAGGGGGCATTGCTGGCACTGCGCTGGGATGATTGCGACTTTGAGCGCGGCATCATCACCTTGCGAGGGGAAGCCGCCAAGAAGGGCAAGACCGACTTTATTCCCATGAGTACCGCAGCCCGCACCGTGCTGGAAGGCATAGACAATACAGGCAGCCCCTTTGTGTTTCCCGGCAGAGGTGGGGCGCAGCGCACCGACTACCGCCGTATTGCCCGCCGTGTGAAAGCCAAGGCCGGGTTGCCCGAAGATTTTCGCCCCCTACACGGCTTACGGCACAACTACGCTTCACGTCTGGCATCGTCCGGGCAAGTGGATATGTACACCCTGCAAAAACTTCTAACCCACGAAAGTCCGACCATGACGCAGCGTTATGCCCACCTTGCCGATGAAGCTATGAAACGCGCCGCCGCCGTGGCTGACAGTGTGCTGACCCCCAAAGCCAAAGAATGAAACAGTATCTTGACATGCTAGCAAATAATGATAACATCTAGCTATGAACAATCAGCAGCAAAAAACGCTCAAGGCAATCTTTGCCCGTCCTGTCCTGAAAAGTATCATCTTTGCCCAAGTGGAGAGTTTGCTGGTAGCCTTGGGGTGTGAGTTGATTGAAGGCAATGGTTCGCGTGTGGCCTTCAAAAAAGGAGCGCAACGCTTAGATGTGCATAGGCCGCACCCCGGCAAAGAGGCCAAGCCCTATCAGATACAAGCTGTCAGAGAATTTTTGGAAGCTATAGGAGTTCATATATGAAAGCCATGAATTACACGGGCTACGCCGCCCATATTGCGTACAGTGACGAAGATGAGTGCTTTGTTGGCAGGGTGGCGGGTATTAAAGATATCATCACCTTTCACGGTGAAAGTGTGTCAGAAATTCGTAATGCATTTCATGAGGCTGTTGACTTTTACCTCAGCACTTGCACTGAGCGAGGGGAAGAACCCAACAAGCCTTATTCAGGCAAAATTTTTTTGCGCCTTGACCCTGCAACACATGCTCACATTGCCCTGCAAGCACAGGTTCATGGGAAGAGTATAAACCAGTATGCCGCCGAAGTGCTGGCACAGGCGTAGCAACATTTCCCTCGGATAGGTGCGGACGGCGGCAAGCGTTTCCTGACAGGTGGCAAAACTGCAGGGGGCTTCTTTTCGATACCCTCCAAAGATGGCAGTAAGGACGGGCCGCTCTGTATCTGTGAGGGCTATGCCACCGCTGCCAGCATCCACCTTGCCACAGGGCACGCCGTGCTGTGCGCTTTTAATGCGGGCAATCTTTTGCCCGTGGCAGAGGCGGCGCGTGCACTGTACCCTCAACGGCGTTTAATCCTGTGTGCAGATAATGATGTGAAAGCCGATGCCACCAACGTAGGCCTTGACGCTGCCACCGCCGCAGCTCAGGCCGTCAATGGGCTTTTGGCTGTTCCGCCGGCGCATGAGGGCAAGGCATGTGACTTCAACGACTTGCACCAGTGGCGGGGGTTTGAGGCTGTATTGACGTGTATTGAGGAGGCCAAAGCCCCGCACAACACTATGAAAACAGCCTTGCGTGTGCTTGATCTGGAAGAGATGCTCACCATTGAAATGCCACCGCGAGAATACGTTGTGCATCCTGTTATACCAGAACAGGGCCTATGCTTACTTTACGCAGCCCGTGGAGTTGGTAAAACCCATATCGCCCTGAGTATTGCCTATGCTGTAGCTAGTGGTGACAAAGTCCTAAAATGGACATGCCCCAAGCCACGGCAGGTGTTGTATGTTGATGGTGAAATGCCATTTACGGTTATGCAAGAACGCTTGGCAGCATTGGTGCGAGCGCATGACATCGAACCAGACCCCCATTTTTTTCGTATTCTGACCCCTGATATGCAGGGTGAAAATCCCATGCCCAACCTTGCTACCAGTGAGGGGCAAGATGCTATTGCACCATACCTTGACGGTGTATCACTGGTAGTCATTGATAACCTTGCCACACTTTGCCGTTCTGGACGTGCCAACGATGAGGAAAGCTGGCTCCCTGTGCAGGCGTGGATACTTGAGCTACGCCGCAGGGGGATAAGTGTTCTGCTTGTGCATCATGCCTCAAAAAATGGAGGACAACGGGGAACCAGTGCCAAAGAAGATGTTTTGGACACGGTTATCAACCTGAGCCGCCCCAAAGACTACAACCCCGAAGAGGGCGCACGTTTCGAGGTACACTTGACTAAAGCGCGGGGAATTTTTGGGCCAGATGCGGAACCCTTTGAAGCACGTCTTGAGTCTGACAGCACACGCTCATATTGGACAGTACGCAGCATTGAAGATGCCTTACAATCACAGGTGCGTACTCTTGCCAATGACGGCATGACGCAACGTGAAATTGCCACCGAATTGGATGTCAGCAAGTCAAACGTAAACCGTCTTTGCAAAAAGTTTGGCATCGACACGAGAGGGGGGAAGTGATGCACACATCCACAAAAACTTACGTTGAAAAAGCTTGTCCCACCTGTCCCACTCTATAGGGGGGGGACA
>JAVVPD010000081.1:3463-4094 GCA_036655975.1 Desulfovibrionaceae bacterium
TTAACCAGCACGGTTTTTATGTAGTGCCTACCCCCACCAAGGGGCTGGTGCTCCACTGTGACTATGCCGTGTCCGACAGTTTGGAGGCGCATATCATTCTATGGGCAATGGGCCAATGGAATGCGCTTATGAAGGGCATAGGCTGGACAGGGCCAGAACTTCCCCGCCGCGTGGCGGTGAAAGGAAGAAACTGTTACAAGCTGCTAAGAGGAGCTGCCTGATGCGAATTATTCAAGACACCCGCGAACAGACCCCTTTTACCTTTCAGCATGCATGGTCAAAAGTAGAGCTTGTGTGTGGAACTTTGTCCATTGGTGACTATTCCCTTGCAGGATTGGAAGACAAGGTAGCTGTGGAGCGCAAAGAACTTTCTGACCTTGTGGCCTGCTTAGGGCGGGAGCGGGAACGCTTTGAAAGGGAGCTACAGCGTGGTGCCGCTCTTGATGCCTTTGCAGTGGTGGTAGAGGCGGCATGGGCTGAACTGGCAGGGGGAAAGTATCGGAGCCAACTGAACCCGCACGCAGCCTGTCAAAGTATGCTGGCTTTCATGGGGCGGTATCGTGTGCCCTTCATTTTTGCTGGCAGCCGCGCCGCCGCCGAATATGCCACATGGGGTTTTCTCCACCAGTAT
>JAVVPD010000081.1:4104-4358 GCA_036655975.1 Desulfovibrionaceae bacterium
AGCCAAAGCTCATGGAGATGCAGCATGAAAAGATGTCGCAGGTGGCGGAGGTGGCAGCCAAGCTTCATCCAAGCTTCGATTGGTATTTTTCTCGCATTTCTTCCTTGCTTCGTCCTTGCTTCAATGGGTTTTACCCGTCCAGCAGCTTGCGATGGTGCCTATTCCTTGTCGGTCGGGGCTTGATGCTCACCGTCAAATGTTTCCTTGACCGGAACCCCCAAGGCTTTGGCAATACCCCCCAAGGTGGATAGGCG
>JAVVPD010000081.1:4368-9429 GCA_036655975.1 Desulfovibrionaceae bacterium
TACACACCCATACCCCTGCCCTATGGTGGGGGCTTTTTGCTGCTTTCGTGCTGTTCTGAGCAGGGGAATGGCATTCACGGCAAAGGCTTTGGCGTAGACCCGCTACTCCCTATTTTTACCTTGTGTGTTACCAATGGTGTTACCACGACAAAAAGCCCTTACAGTGTAAAATCTGTAAGGGCTTGATTTCTTTGGTGGAGAAGAAGAGATTTGAACTCTCGACCCCTGCCTTGCGAAGGCAATGCTCTCCCAACTGAGCTACTTCCCCATTATGCAGTGCACAAGCACATGGCAAAAAGATGTATCCCTTTTGCGTATGTTCGTCAAGAAATAGATAACATTCTGTCACGAGCATATACTATGCCCAATTCTGGGATACCGCGCCCCTTTATCGTTCTATGGGGAAAATATTTCTGTATATCAGCGTAGTACCTTCCGTATAAACTTCTAAAATCATGCGGGCATTGGTTGTGTCGGTGACTGCGGAAGGGACGGGGGGTTGAAAGACCGCACGTTTGAAGCGATTAATTTTAAAATCGGCCTGTTCCGAGGTGGTGGACAGGGGAAAGGTTTCACCGGAATCGGCGATAAACAGACACTTGACGTGGCCGATAATATTGTGTTTTGAATCAGGATTACGTAAATCAAGACTGATGCGAATTTTTCCCGAAGAAAGCAGGCGGGCGTTGACATTTTCAATGTTCACAACCTTGGTATCCACCACGGGGAAATCCGCGTGCCCGGGGCCACTGTCGGCGGAATCGGCTTCGTCATTCGGCGCTTTGGGCTTGTCTTGCGGGGCTTCTTGGGAACTTTGGCGGGCCAAATTTTGCAGTACAGGGCCGGTAACGGCGCTGTCTTCCTGATCAAGCAGTGTTTGGAGATTCGATAATTTTTCTGCGGTATGCTGGGCTTCGTGCATGGCAAGCTCAAGGCGAGAGCTGTTGGTAACCAGACGGACATTTTCCTCCCACAGGTGGTAGGAAAGCCACACAGCCCCCCCAGCCAATAGGGGAATAACGATACTCAACACCCATAAAACTCTATAGAGGGTCATGCTAAGACGGTAACGGTGGGTTTGCCCGTCGTCGCGCATGAGTATAATACTAATTTTTTTGTTTTCAGCCATACAGAGGGGGCCTTTAGCCTTGTCCCGCAGGGGCTGGGGGAGTTGCTGGAGTCGTAAGAGGCGCCCAATCTTCTTCCACAATGCTCCATGTAGTGCCTAGCGGTTCGAGCAATAGGGTTTTTGTGCCTTTATCTTCAAAATTATTACTGTCACGATATATCTGGGTCATATCCACACGAATACCCCGCGTATCCATAATCAAACGCAGCCCGCTCAACTGCACCACGGCAGGCGCGGTCTTAGCCCAGATGCGCGCCTTATGGCTGACAATGGCACTCTGCCCCCAACGGCCCTGTTGCTTGGCTTTGGGGCTATAAAATGCGCCGTAGGCCTTGGCATCACCCGTAAGCCACACCGCACCCCAGTGGGCGACAAATTGGCTGATTTGCGGACTGACTGCTTCCAGATACTCGGCTTCCATGCCCAAGGCTTGGTCTTGCCACGTACTAGCGACAATACGAAATTGCCCGTCTGCGCCTTTTTGCCAATACAGGCTGCGTTCCCCTTGCACAGGTTTCTGGCCAGGAATGCGGATAAATTGGGCACAGGTCGTGCGGGCAAGCGTACCTTCAGTACTGACCTTCACCGGGCGGCTAATAATATGAATCCACGGGCTGGAACGGAAACGGCGTTCCATATCGCTTTTGAGTGAACGGAAATTGTCGTTGCGCCTTTGGGGCATTCCGGCGGCCTTGAGCACCGTGGCATTGCCGTATGTGGCGCTATCATAAAAATCAAAAAAACTGGCGGAACGCGCCTGCCAAGCCTGCGCCCACTGGGTCATTTTGGCGCTCAATAGGGCCGAAGTGGCGGTGTCAAGCGTCAACACAGGGGGCGGCGGGGGCACGGACGCGGGGGGAGCTGGCACTTCGGCGGGGCCATCTGCGGGCATCGACGGGGCGGGCATTTCTTGTACGACGGGGGGGGTGGCTTGGGCCACTTGAATGCTCGGGGCGAGGGGCACCGTGCTGGCGGGCAGAGGGGCATCCTGCGCCGGTGGCACTAAAGGAGGGTTTTCCTCAGGCTTTTCCGGCATAGACAGGGGCGGGAGCACAGGGGCTTCAGAACTGGCGTCTGATCGTGTACGCTCGGAACTGGCGACAAGGTGTCCTTTCAAAAAATCTGCCTGCATGCCAAGATTGCGGGGTGTCCACTCCATCCCGACAATGCGAAATTTGCCGTCATTGCCCTGCTGCCAATAGAGGCGGCGGATACCTTCCGTGGACAAATTGGGGGCCCGATAAAATTGCTCCGACCACGTAACCCAATAGCCCGGCCCTTCCAAGGCGTACACTTCACGATTGAAGATATTGATCCACGGCAGCAGACGGAACAAGCGCTCTTTATTTGCTTTAAACGCGGCAAAACTTTCCGGCATGGCCTTGGTGTAGGCACCTTCGTCGTACATTTCAAACATGCGCGAGGAGCGGGTGGCCCAAGCACGGGTCCACTGCTCCATTTTTTGCGCCAATACATGGGCAGTACCCGAATCGCGTTTGGGTTGTTCACTGGCGGGGACATTTTCCGCCAAAAGTACGGCCGTGCCGGGGGTAAGCAAGGGGCCTACCTCGGCAATTTCCTCAAGCCCGATGGCAACGCACCCCCGCGTGTCGCGGGGAACAATACCAAAACCTTTACTGTGAATCCAGATGCCGTGCCCTGTTTTGCCGCGCAACTTGTCCACCGGGTTGGGGTAGTTCAGCGTATAGGCAATGCCGCCATATTCTTTAAAATCAAGACCATTGGCGATTTTATATTCCACAAAATACACGCCCTCAGGCGTACGCAGGTCGTTCATGACCAATTTGTCGCCTACAGCCTGCCCCGTGGTACAGGCAAAGGAATACTTCAAATTGAGGGGGCTTTTTTTCTCGAACAGGTGGAATTGTTGATTGGCTTTATCAACAGCCACAACGCGCGTAGGCAAGGCCGTATCGTAGAGGCGGGCCTGCCAATTGTCGGCTTGAGCAGAGCCAGCGCACAGTATCAAAAAGATACTGAAGAGCCACGGTAAAGGTCTGCCAGCAATGCGCCACATAGAGTTTATTTTCACCACTGAATGGAGCAGCTCAGGAACGAGCTAGGCTCACCAGTTCTTTACGGGTGTACAGCGCAAGCAGGTCAAAGCCTTCTTGTTTCAGCAATTCCCGACCGCCTTCTTCCCTGTCCAGAATAGTACACACCGCCACAATCGTCAGGCCGGCGTCTTGCACTCTTTTGCAGGCTTTGAGCAGTGAGCCGCCCGTGGTGACCACATCTTCCAGCATCGCAACTTTGTCACCGGGCTGAAAGTTGGCAAGGCCCTCCACAAATTGGCCCGTACCGTGGCCTTTGGCTTCTTTACGCACTAACAGGCCCGCCAAAGGGCGCTTGTTCTGGTGTGAAATGACGGTGGTGGACGATACCAAAGGGTCTGCCCCCAAGGTCATGCCGCCCACGCCTTTGATCCCCTCGCGCTCTTGCAGGGGCAGCAAGAGTTGATTGAACAAAGTGCCGATGAGCCACGAACCTTCTGGATGGAGGGCCGTAACACGGCAATCAAAATAATACTCGCTCTTACGGCCAGAAGCCAGCGTGAAATCACCTTCACGGTAAGACTTTTCCACCAGCAATTGGGCAAGGCGTTTTTTATACTCTGTCATAAATACATCCTTGTAGGGCGGCTAGTGGGCGAATACCCGATCAAATATTGTTTTTTCATGCTGCAAATAATAACGAGTGTCAAACAAAGTGGCAAGCGTTTCAGCGGGGATACGCGCACTAATATCGGCATTGCGACGAATAATCGTGGGGAAGTCTTCCTGATTTTCCCAACTTTGCATCGCACAGCGTTGCACCATTTCGTAGGCTTTTTGGCGGGGCATGCCCGTGTCAATGAGGGTAGTGAGCACTCGCTGCGAAAAATACAAGCCCAAGGAATGGTCCATATTCTTTTTCATGCGTTCGGGCTTCACCACCAGCCCGTCTAGCAATTTGCACAGACGGTTCAGCACATAGTCTGCCAAGATGGTGGAATCGGGCATGATCACTCTTTCCACAGACGAATGGCTGATATCTCTTTCGTGCCATAGGGCCTGATTTTCGAGCGCCGCCAACGCGTTGGAACGGATCAGGCGGGACAGCCCCGTCATATTTTCGGCAGAAATGGGATTTTTTTTGTGGGGCATGGCTGAGGAGCCTTTCTGCCCCTTACCAAAGCCTTCTTCCACTTCCAAAACTTCGGTGCGCTGTAGGTGGCGCAATTCCACACACAAACGCTCCACCCCTCCGGCCATAATCGCCAAAGTAGTGAAGAATTGGGCGTGGCGGTCACGTTGAATAATTTGGGTAGAGTGCGGGTCTACGCCGAGACCAAGTTTTGCCATGGTCAGGGCTTCCACCTCGGGAGACAAAAAGGCGTAGGTGCCCACCGCGCCCGAAAGCTTGCCCACGCGGATATTTTCTAAAGCGTCCTGCATACGCACAAGGTGGCGCGAAAATTCCGCATAATAGCCCGCCATTTTCAGACCAAAGCTGGTGGGTTCAGCGTGAATACCGTGGGTGCGCCCCATACACAGGGCGCCTTGCCATTTATGGGCCAAAGCGTCAATGACGGCGAGCAGATTTTTACAATCCTGCACCAGCATATCCCCCGCCTGAACCAGCAACAGGGCGTTGGCCGTGTCCACAATGTCAGAAGAGGTACAGCCTAAATGGATGTACCGCGCCTCTGGGCCGACATGTTCTTCCACTGAGGTCAGAAAGGCGATCACATCGTGGCGGGTAGTTTCTTCAATTTCCAGCACCCGGTCTACGTCAAAAGCCGCTTTTTGGCGGATAATGTCCATGGCCGCTGCGGGAATACGCCCCAAGCGGTGCCAAGCTTCGCACACGGCCAATTCCACTTGTAGCCAAGCAGCATAACGATTCTGTAGTGTCCAGATAGCGCCCAT
>JAVVPD010000082.1:0-9419 GCA_036655975.1 Desulfovibrionaceae bacterium
GACTGTTTCTTGTGCCGCCCCTGAACCTGCGTTTTTCCGCGTACCGTTTCACGATAGGGCACCTTGGGCGTTTTGAGAACAATTTCTGTTTTATAGCGGCGGCGGGCCTTTTCGACGGAAAGTTCAATATGTAATTGCCCCATACCGGCCAGCAGAATATCACCGGATTCTTCATCACGGGACAATTTTAGGGTAATATCTTCGTCCAGCAGGCGCTGTATGGCGGTATACACCTTATCTTCATCGCCTTTTTCTTTGGGGCTTAGGGCATACGTGATAAGCTGGGGCGGAAGCACAGGCATGGGCAGAACAAAGGGAACTTTTTCGTCACACAAACAATCGCCCGTACGGGTGTTTTTAAGTTTGGCGGCGGCAATAATGCTGCCAGGGCCAAGAACATCCTTACAGGTGGTCTGATTTTTACCGTTCAGATAAATGAGGCTCCCCAAGCGTTCTGTTTCACCACTACGGGAATTTTTCAGGCTTGATTCAGAGGAAATAGTACCTGAAATAACGCGTAATAATGATAATTGCCCTGCAAAGGGGTCAGATATAGTTTTAAACACGAAACAGGCAGCCGGGGCCTCGTCGGTGGAGGCGCGTTCTTCGCCTGCGGCGTCCACAAAAGCGGGCCGCTCTCCGGGGGCGGGCAGCAGGCTTTGCACGGCATTAAGCAATTGGGTTCCTCCCTTGTTTTGCAAGGCAGCTCCCACAATTACGGGCACAAGATCGCCTGTAAGAACGCCCTTACGCAGCCCAGTAGCCAATTCTTCCGCGCTCAAGGAACCTTCTTCAAGGTATTTTTCCATAAGTTCTTCGTCTGTTTCTGCAATATTTTCAATGGCGGTATCGCGGAGCAGAGAAGCTTCATCGGCGTGGGCCGCAGGTACGGAGCTTTCAATAAAGGTGCCGTTATCACCGAACATAAGGGCTTTATTCGCAAAAACGTCAATAAGCCCCATAAAGGTTTCGCCTTCAACAATGGGCAGATACAGCGGAACAGCCTTGATGCCCAGCATCGTCCCGAGGCCCGCGTAGGCCATCTGAAAATCGGCTCTATCACGGTCAATTTTATTAACAAAAACCACGGCGGGGAGATGTTCCGCCTTGACCATACTCCAAAGTTTTTTTGTTAGAGGACGCACACCGTCCACGGCGTCAATAACAAAAATGGCACTGTCAACGCCCTTAAGCAGACAGGCCATGTCACCGGTAAAATTCCCGTCGCCCGGAACATCCACCACAAAATGACGATTTTTTTGCCATACAAAGGAGGCAAAACCGGGTTGAATGGAGCCGCGCCGTCGAATTTCTTCAGGCTCGTGGTCTAGGGCGGTGGTGCCGTCTTCAATAGCACCCAAGCGGTTGATGATATCGGCCTGAAACAGCAGCATTTCCGCTAATGAGGTTTTGCCGCTGCCGCCCGTGCCGATCAGTGCGTAGGCACGCTGTGTGTCATAATCTTTGGACATGGTATTCTCCCTTTCTTCGTGCATTACCGATGTGCCATGTATATGTTCTTTCCTGATACCCGCTATGGCAAGAAAAGGAAAGCCATTCCACCCTGTGTTCATAGAGAAAAATAACAAATATCCAAAATATTGCGTGGGGCCCGTGGGGATTGATTTACGGGACAGAAGGCGTATTTTATCCGCCTCAGGATACTAAGGAGCAGGCTAAAAGTATGATGAGTACGGAAACACTGATTTTAGGAGGGCTATTAATTGCAAGCCTGATGGTTTTTGTGCGTATTTTTCGTAAAGGACTGAGCACCTTTGACCAGCATTTTAACAGCTTTCGGCAGGCAGTGCGGGCTACGGAAAAACAGGTACGCGAGGGCAATTTGTCCATATCGCTGCTCGAACAAATGACGGTTATCCGCGCAGCCCTTGACGAAGAACTCGACTTGGCGGGCAGACCCAAGGGCTATTATGTGGATGCCAAGCCCAAGGTGGTGCGCCTCCACACCCCCCAGGGCCCTTTTGAGATCACCTTTATGTGCAAAACAACGCGCTTGCACAGTCAAAATAAAGTATTGCACGGCGGTGGTGCGTGGACCGTATGCGGGCCTCAGGGTGTGCCATTACACACCCAAAGCCTAGGGCAAACCATGCAATACCTGCAAAAGGTGATACAGGGTTGCCCGGTGACGCAGGACGAGGGGGAAGCTTTCCGGCGGCGTTTTCCGGAATAATAAAGGAATTATTTCCATAATTCCCTAAGCCATGGGGGCACGGGCACGGGTTTTCCAGAAAGATCCACAGTGGCATGTTGGGTCATACCGGTGGCAAGCACAAGGCCCTTGTTCTCATTTCTGACTTCATATACAAAGCGGAGAGACGCGCGTGACCACTCGCTAATCCCCGTACGCACCTGCACCAGGTCGTCGTAGCGGGCAGACTTGCGATACCGGCATTGGGCTTCACGTACGGGCAAAAGGATTCCGCGTTTTTCTACTTCCACGTAACTCATGCCGTATGAACGGATATATTCACTGCGAGCTCGCTCAAAAATATGTAGATATTCCGCGTAATACAAAACTCCCATGGTGTCCGTTTCGCCATACGAAACGCGGTGCGTAAACCAAATACTTGCTAAAGGAAAGTCATGCATAGTGCTATTCCTGTTCAGGGTGTGCAAAAAAAAAGTGTTTTGTGGTACTGCTTCATACTGTGCGCGCTGGCACTGCTGGGCGCTTGTGCCAAAGCCCAGCCTCCCGTTGTGCCGGCAGTGCCCCCACCAGCTCCGGTAAGCTTTGAAAGCCCCGAAGTTTTTGTAGAAAATTTACGCCTGTCCGGCTTGGAACTGTCCTCGTGGAAAGATCTGGCCCCCACCGTGCGTAAAAGCCTCAATTACGTCAAAAGAAAACCCGCCCATGGAGTCGCGGTAAACCGCAACGGGCAGCGCATCACTTGGGGCAAAATGACGGAAAGTCTGCAAAGTCTGCTGACGCTGCTCCCCGCCCTCGATGAAGACCCCAAGCTGTTTTTACAGCGTTTTGAATGGGTCAATATAGGTGAAGGAATAAACTATTCAGGCTATTACGAACCTGTTGTGCGGGCCAGCCGCACCCAAAAGCCCGGCTATACCCACCCCCTCTACTCGCCCCCTCCAGATCTTGCCAGCTACAAAGCCCGACACGGCGGGAAATATTATACACGCAGGGCTATTGATGGTCAAAAGGTCTTGCAGGGGCGCGGGTTGGAACTGGCCTGGGCCGCCGATCCGGTGGACGTGTTTTTTCTGGAAATCCAAGGTTCTGGGCGTTTACAATTTGAAGACGGTACCCAAACCTATGTCAATTATGCGGAACAAAACGGGCATAAATATAAAAGCTCCGGCAAAATTATGCGCGAAAAAGGCTTGCTGTCTCAAGGGCATATTTTTGAGCAACGTCAATGGTTTAAAGATAATCCCCACCGCGTGACAGAAATTTTGCACGACAATCCAAGCTATGTCTTTTTCAAATTCGGACACCGTGGCCCTACAGGCGCCATGGGGCATGTGGTGGACGGTTGGCTCAGTCTTGCCACAGACCGTAAATTTATTCCCCTGGGCGCTATCGTCGCCTATGGCGTGAATATTCCTGACCCAGAAAAAGGCCATATACCTTTACGCGGAATTGGCTTTGCCCAAGATGTAGGCGGTGCCATTAAACGCAATAGGATTGATATTTTCTGTGGGGGTGATGAACGCGCCAATTATGTTGCCAGCCATCTGGACAAAAAAGGCCCCGCGTGGATTTTATTAGCGCGATAATTATTTTTTATCGTTCAACCGGCGCAATAGCCCACCAAAACGCCCTCACGCTTACGTTTGAGGGCGTTTTTGCATACTTAAAAAAATAAAAGCTTGACATCAATTGTAATCGCACAGTAGTTTTACCATACGGCAAAGATACAAAGGAATTGCAGCAAGTATGAGAGGCCTGGCTGCTGTGTTTTAACACCATTACCTGAGGAGATCATGATGAAGTGTTTAAGCAAATTTCATATTCTTGTATTGGCTTTGGTGTGCGTTGCAATGGGAGCCATGACTGTCTCCGCCGAACCCATCGGACGCCCAAATTACGCCCCCCTCATCAAAAAAGTAGATAGCTTTTCCTTCCTGATGGACATCTCTGGCTCCATGATGATGCAAGATGCGGTCATGGACAGCAAAAAAATTGTGCTAGCTAAACAAGTGGTCAACGGCATTAATGCCCGTTTGCCGCAACTGGACTACAATGCGGGCTTGTACACACTCGCCCCAGCCAAAACATTGATTTCCCAAGGCCCTTGGAATCGCCCTGCTTATGGCGCTGCAGTGCGTAAAGTACCCGCTAAACTTGGCGTGTACGGTCGCATGAGCGATCTGGGCGGCGGCCTTGCCACCCTGCAGTCTTCTTTTGCCGCTGGTGGTAGTGAAGCCATCATTCTCGTCACAGACGGTTGGGACAACATCGGCCCTGACACCGTGGCGCAAGTGCAAAGCCTCATGGCTTCTAAGCCCCAAGCAACCATCGCCGTCATTTCTTTCGCAGATTCAAGCCAAGGTAAGCGTTCTGTCAACAGAATCGGCGCACTGAACAACCACGTTGTCGTAGCAGATGGCTACGAATTGCTGACAGACCCTGACGCCATGGACGCCTTTATTAAAACCGTATTCTACACTGATGGCACAGCCACCGTGGTAGATTGCGTGCTGTTCGCCACAGGTTCCGACAAGCTAGACGGCGCGGCCCGCTCCACCTTAGACAAGCTTGCCGCCATCATCAATAATGTTCCTCGCGGCGTGCGTAGTGTAGAAATTGAAGGCTTCACCGACAGTGTAGGAAATTTCGACAGCAATCAGCGTTTGTCTGACCGCCGCGTAGCCTCCGTAAAGAAGTATCTCCTCGATCGCGGTGTAGCTGCAGAAAAAATATATACTCAAGGAAACAGCGTTTCCTACAAGTATAATAATTCAAATAATGACGGACGCCTCCATAACCGTCGCGCTGATTTGATTATCAATTAAACCAAATTTGCAATCCAGGGGGGGGCACGCAGCCTCCCCTTGCCCCCCCCCCATTTTGGCAAATTTACCCGAATAAAAAAGAGCTTCCTCTCCGCACACGCTGTACAGAGCGGAAGCTTCTTTTATTCGGTATCAAGAGATTAATTTTTCTTACTAATACTGACTTTGGCAGGACGAAGCAGGCGATCTTTCAACTTATAGCCGCGTTGCAGCACTGTGCTCACGAGGCCCTCGTCCATATCATCACGCAGGTCAAAGGTAAGCCCTTCATGCAGGGCGGGACTAAATTCTTCCCCTTCCTGCCCCACAGGCTCCAGACCGTGTTGGCGCACAGCATCCAGCAACAATTTACGGGTCATTTCCACCCCCATGAGCATATCTTTGCAGGCTTCATGCTGGCTCCCGTATTGCAAAGCCAAATCCAAATTGTCCAAAGTGGGCAAAAGATCGGCCAATACTTTTTCCGCCGCATAACGCAATTGGTCTTCGTGTTCACGGGTAAGGCGTTTTTTAAAATTTTCCATTTCTGCAAGAGCGCGTAAGCGTTCATCGTCCACTTCCGCTTTTTGAGGGCAGGTGGGGCAAACATACTGACGCGCCAAGGCTTCCAGATTTTCTGGCACACTTTCTGGCACGTTGGGTTCCGCTACAGGGCATTCGGGCGTGGTGTCAGGGCTTTCTTCCACGTCCATCTGGGCAGCCTGCTTATATTTTTCATGCGGGTCTTTGTGATGCATGGGGGGGCGCTCCTTTCGATTCGACAATAGTGGTTTATGAGTAAGTATGCTCAGGAGTCCTGTCAAGTGAAAGATGAGGAAAAAACTCGAATTTTACCTGTTTTACTCTAGTGACTGACACAATTTTTGCCTTTATTGGATAAAAAAGAGGTTGTAATGACCACGTTTACAGACTCGACTTTTCCACAGCCCTTTTGTATCATAGCTCCTATTCTGCCCAGACACTAGGTCCGCAGAGAATATTTTACGCGTTGGAGTACCTTATGGCTTGCCGCATGGTGACGGTGCATACCGAAAAAGATTGGGAGAGTATCTCACGTCAATTGGAGGGTCGTGAAAACCCCGACAATGCCGTGGAAAAAAAGGTTCAGGATATCCTGACAGCCGTGAAGACCCAGGGCGACGATGCCCTTATATCCTATACACAACGTTTTGATTGCCCTGATTTTGCGCCGCCCTTACGCCTGAGTGAAACAGACATTGCCTCCGCTGCTGCCGCTGTTTCAGGGGAAGATCGGGCTATTATTGCCGAAGCTGCGGCGAATATTCGCTCGTTTCATGAAGCGCAGGTGGAAAAATCATGGTTTGTCACCCGTCCGGACGGCAGCATGCTGGGGCAAAAAGTCAGCCCCGTAGACCGCGCCGGACTGTACGTGCCCGGCGGTCAAGGCGGCGAAACCCCGCTGGTGTCCAGCCTATTAATGAACGCCATCCCCGCGCAAGTGGCCGGTGTGGAGGGTCTTGCCATTGTGACCCCCCCGCGTAAGGACGGCAGCATTAACCCGGTCATTTTGGCAGCAGCGCATTTGCTGGATATCCATGAAGTATACCGCGTGGGCAGTGCGTGGGCAGTGGCGGCCTTGGCCTTTGGCACCAGCTCTATTGCCCCTGTAGACGTGATTGCGGGGCCGGGAAACATTTTTGTGACCACCGCTAAACGTCTGGTGCAAGGGCGTGTGGGCATTGATATGATAGCTGGCCCCAGTGAAATTTTGATTTTAGCCGATTCCAGTGCTAACCCCGCATGGATCGCGGCGGACATGCTTTCACAGGCAGAGCACGACAACCTTGCCTCTGCCATTTGTATTACGGACAACGCGGCACTGGGCAATGCCGTGCTGCAAGAATTGGAAAAACAGTGCACTACCCTCCCCCGCGCGCTCATGGCCCGCAAGGCCTTGCAAGACTGGGGTGCGGTGGTGGTAACCCCCTCCATGGCCTTAGCCGTGACCCTTGCCAATCGCGCGGCACCAGAGCATCTTGAAGTGCTCACCCGCAACCCGTGGGCCCTGCTTCCCTCTCTCAAACATGCAGGCGCAATCTTCCTTGGCCCTTATTCCCCTGAACCTGTGGGCGATTATTTCGCCGGCCCGAACCATGTGCTGCCTACCATGGGCACCGCACGTTTTTCGTCCGCATTGTCAGTGCAGACTTTTTGTAAAAAAACAAGTATCATTGCTGCATCAGAACAATTCACACGCCAAAGCGCCGTATCTATTGCACGTTTGGCGCGGATGGAAGGTCTTGAAGCCCACGCACGTTCGGTGGAAAGTCGGGTATAGATTTTTTTGGAAGAAGGCTTTGGCCCGTGTACCTTTAAGGAGAAATAGAGTTTATGAAAGTTGTTACCAAAACCACGGTGAGTGCCTTTCCCTTGATTGCTCAAGGCAAGGTGCGTGATATCTATGATATTGACGAAAAAACGCTGTTAATCGTCACCACAGACCGCATGTCGGCCTTTGATGTTATCATGGCCGAACCTATCCCGTATAAAGGGGTAATCTTGAATAAGATTACCCTGTTCTGGATGAATCGCTTCAAAAATATTATTCCCAATCATCTGATTGAAAGTGATGTGGCACTTTTCCCCGCCGCCTTGGCCCCGTGGAAAGACGAACTGGAAGGCCGCGCAGTGCTGGTAAAAAAGGCCAAACCTTTGCCCGTGGAATGTATTGTTCGCGGCTGCATCACCGGTTCCGGCTGGAAGGACTATTGTGCCACCGGCACCTTGTGCGGTTATGATTTGCCCAAAGACTTGCTCGAATCTGCCCGCTTGGAGCCTGCCATCTTTACGCCGTCCACCAAGGCAGCACTCGGCTCACATGACGAAAATATTACGCTAAAACAAGCAGAAGCACTCATGGGCGCGGAAATAGCGCACAAAGTACAGCGCGTGTCTTTGGAAATTTTTGAACAAGGTCGCGCCTACGCAGCTACACGCGGCATTCTTATGGCTGATACCAAGTTTGAATTTGGCATGGTGGACGGTCAATTAGTGCTGATTGACGAAGTAATGACCCCGGACAGTTCACGCTTCTGGCCTGCAGATCAATACGCTCCCGGTCGGGGCCAACCCAGCTTCGACAAACAATATCTGCGCGACTGGCTTTCTGCTCAACCGTGGAATAAGCAGCCCCCACCTCCCGCATTGCCTCAGAATATTATTGATGCCACAAGCCAGCGGTATCGCGATGCGTATACTATTTTGACCGGACAACCCTTTACCGTGTAATTTTTTTCATTCTACCAGCGGGAGAAGATATGTTGCTAGCAGGAAAACGAGCTTTAATACTGGGCCTTGCCAATAATAAAAGTATTGCCTATGGCGTGGCTTCGGCCTTTAAAGCGCAAGGGGCACGTCTGGCCTTCAACTATGTGGGGGAAGCCATTCAAAAGCGCGTAGACCCCCTCAGCGCCGAAATGGGCGGGGAATTCACCTTTCAATGTGATGTGAGCGATGACGCACAGATCGCCGCCGCCGCCCAACTGGTACAGGAAAAATGGGGAGGGGTAGATATTCTGGTGCATTCGGTCGCCTTCGCCAATCGTGATGATTTGACGGGTTCATTTATGAAAACCTCCCGAGAAGGTTTCCACTTGGCACTGGATATTTCCGCCTATTCGCTCACAGGCATCTGCCGCGCTTTTGCCCCCCTCTTGCCTGCGGGCGCTTCTATTATTACAATGACGTATAATGGCTCTCAGCGCGTGATCCCGGGCTATAATGTCATGGGCGTTGCCAAGGCCGCCTTGGAATGCTCCGTACGGTACTTAGCCCTTGATCTGGGCGAGAAACAGGTTCGTATCAATGCTATCAGCGCAGGCCCCATTAAAACACTGGCAGCTTCCGCAGTATCGGGTCTGAAAAATATTTTCACCCGCATTGAAGAAACTGCTCCTTTAAAACGCAATGTCACCACCGAAGACGTGGGCGGCGTTGCCACCTTCTTGGCCTCAGACTTATCTAAAGCTATGACAGGCGAAATACTGTATGTGGATAACGGGTACAGCCACATCGGGATCTGATACGACCGTCACTGGCAGCACAAATGTGTAACACAGAGGTGATGTGTTATGATGGAATTAGCTATTATTATAGGCATTGTTGTTTTAGTATGTGCCTTTAACTGGGCCACAAAGGGTACGCCCTTTGGTAAAGGAAGCTGTTGAGCCCCCGGCCCTGAAGCCCTCGGTCTGGGGGATAAAGAACGCGCTCACGAGAAAAATTGTCAGTGCCACGTGCATAAAAAATAACTCAACATTTTCCCCAAAAAGCGCTCTTAAACGCTTGCTAAAGATTTTAATGTGAGGTAAAAGCCTCCTTCTGAACGGAGAGGTGTCCGAGCTGGTCTAAGGAGCACGATTGGAAATCGTGTGTACGTTAATAGCGTACCGAGAGTTCGA
>JAVVPD010000083.1:0-8844 GCA_036655975.1 Desulfovibrionaceae bacterium
AATGCCTTGTGGGCCAACCTTGATCCGGGCCAGGTCGATGGCTGGGATGGTGGTTTGCCACGCCATGCCCTGGATGGAATCTCCGCCGGTGGTGCGGCCGATGTCACTACCACGGCGCTGGATTTCACCAAGCAGATCACCAAGGCCATGAACATGGTGGCCTCGGCAAAAGTGCGTGGCGCACAAAGCCGCATTGAGCGTTTCCGCCCCTATGCGTCCAAGTTTCAGCAAATGCTGAGTGACTTGTCCGCCAAGGTGGAAGGCAACGCCCATCCGCTGCTCGCAACGCACGAAGAACGCAAGGTCTGCGTGATCATTCTTGCCACCTCCGACCGTGGACTCTGCGGCAGTTTCAACGGCAACCTGATCTCCGCCGCCTATCGCCTCGCCCGTGAAAAAAAGGGCGAGGGCATGCAGGTGAAATTCATCTGTGTAGGCAAAAAAGGTCGAGATTCCGTTGCTAAAAGTGAGTACGAAACCCTTATGGCGTTTGGCGACAGGATGGGAACCTTGGACTACTCCCTGGCAAACAGTGTTGGCCTTGAAGTTATCCACGGCTACGAAAGCCTGATCATGGACGAAGTGCACCTTGTGTATGGTGAATTCAAATCCCTTGGTCGGCAAGTTCCTGTATGTCAGCCCCTGCTTCCCCTTGAGCCTCCCACGGTCAAGGAAGGAGAAGAGGCTGCCGCCGAAACGGTCGGGTCTGAATATGTATACGAACCGCAGGAAGAAGCTTTGCTTGCGGAAATCTTGCCCCGCTATGTTAAGGTGCAGATTTACCGTGGGCTCTTAGACACCTCGTGCAGTGAACACGCGGCTCGCATGACCGCCATGGACAATGCGACCCGTAACTGTGACGACATGGCGAAGATGCTTACCCTCCTGTATAACAAGACCCGGCAGGCCGCCATTACCAGCGACCTCATGGACATTGTCGGTGGCGCAGAAGCGCTGAATGGCTAACAAGGGAGCGAAATGAAAATGAGTGCAAATATCGGCAAAATAGTTCAGGTCATCGGCGCTGTCGTTGACGTGGAGTTCCCCGGTGGTACGCTGCCGAACATTCTCAATGCTCTTGAGATTGTGAACCCCAACAACGTAGACGCCCCCCACCTTGTATGTGAAGTGGCGCAGCACCTTGGTGACAACGTGGTCCGCACCATTGCCATGGACGCCACCGAAGGTCTGGTGCGCGGCATGGAGGCCAAGGACACCGGCGCCCCCATTATGGTGCCCGTAGGCCAAGGCGCTGTGGGCCGCATTCTGAACGTTATCGGTCGCCCTGTGGACGAACTGGGGCCTGTGGTTGTGGAAAAGTACTATCCTATCCACCGCCCTGCCCCCTCGTTCACCGACCAAAATACCAAGGTAGAATTGCTCGAAACCGGCATCAAAGTAGTGGATCTGCTTATCCCCTTCCCCAAGGGCGGTAAAATGGGCCTCTTCGGTGGCGCGGGCGTGGGCAAGACCGTTATTCTGATGGAAATGATTAACAACATCGCCAAACAGCACGGGGGTAGCTCTGTGTTCGCCGGCGTGGGTGAACGCACCCGTGAAGGTAACGACTTGTACCATGAACTTAAAGATGCGGGCGTTCTGGAACGCGCCATCCTTGTCTATGGTCAGATGAACGAACCCCCAGGAGCCCGTGCCCGCGTGGCCCTGACCGCTCTTGCCTGCGCGGAATACTTCCGTGACGAAGAAAATCAGGACGTGCTCCTGTTCGTGGACAACATCTTCCGCTTTACCCAAGCCGGTTCTGAAGTGTCCGCACTGCTCGGGCGTATGCCTTCGGCGGTGGGCTATCAACCGACCCTCGGCACCGACCTCGGCGGCCTGCAGGAACGCATCACCTCCACCAACAAAGGCTCGATCACTTCGGTGCAGGCTGTTTATGTGCCCGCTGACGACTTGACCGACCCCGCGCCCGCTACCACCTTCTCGCACTTGGACGGCACGCTTGTGCTGTCCCGCCAGATTGCGGAATTGGGCATCTACCCAGCGGTGGATCCCCTTGACTCCACCTCACGCATCCTTGACCCCCACGTTGTGGGTGTTGAGCACTATGCCGTGGCCCGTCAAGTACAGATGATCCTACAAAAGTACAAAGACTTGCAAGACATCATCGCTATCTTGGGTATGGACGAACTGTCAGACGAAGACAAGATTATTGTGGGCCGCGCCCGCCGTATTCAACGCTTCCTCTCCCAGCCCTTCCATGTGGCAGAAACCTTCACCGGGACTCCCGGCCAATACGTGAAGCTCGAAGACACCATCAAAGCCTTCCGTGGCATTTTGAATGGTGATTATGACCACTTGGCAGAAGGCGACTTCTACATGCTGGGTGGCATTGACCAGGCTGTGGAGAAGTACAATAAGCGCACCGCGCAATAAGGAGCAGGCCTATGAGTTCTTCGCTCCAATTGGAAGTAGTAACACCTGACAAGCAGGTTGTGGACGCCACCGTCGAATACGTGAGCTGCCCTGGGGTGGAAGGCGAATTCGGCGTGTTGAAAGACCACGTATCCCTCTTGTCCGCGCTTAAAGTGGGCGCATTGCGCTATTTTGCCAGTGATAAAAATAATTACGTGTTCATTTCCGGCGGTTTTGCCGATGTGAACGCGAATAAAGTTACCGTATTGGCAGAATCGGCGGAACGCGCGGTTGATATAGATGAATCCCGGGCCATGGCGGCCAAGGCTCGGGCTGAAAAACGCCTCCAAGGCCAAATAGAAAGTATTGATGTCGTTCGTGCCGAAGCGGCTCTGCAAAGAGCGGTAGTACGCATCCAACTGGCAGCCTTCAAATAAAAACCTGTGGGGGAAGGGCAGCCTTCTCCCACAGGTTTTATTGCGGCATAAAAAAGGCCTGCCCCGAAAGGTATCGGGGCAGGCCTTTGCCTTTATCCACGCGCTCTTCCCGCTAAAGCATTAGAGCATTTTGCTATTGAAAATAGGTAAATGCTCTGGCGACGAGAAGCGTCGCCCGCCCCTTAGGCGTAGGCGAAATTTACTTTCGCCGTAAAGCGCCGGAGGGAGCGTCTGGAATCAAAAATGCTTTAGTGCGCTATGTCTCCATGCCGAGCAAGCCTTGGGCATTCGACATAATTTCTTCCAGCTCTGCGTCAGAAAATTTCGTCATGGCTTGCAGGCGATACAATTCTTCACTGGGATCATACAAAGGATAATCACTGCCGAACAAAATTCGTTCGCGGGGGTGCTTGTCCAGCAATTGCTGCATCAATCCTTGTTCAATAAAAGATGTTGTGCTGGAGGTATCAAGCCACACATCACGCCCGGCCAGTGCTTTGAGCGCATGCGTCCATTGTTGATAGCCCCCCATATGCGCGGCAATCAGGCGCAAACGCGGAAAAGCGTCCAACAATGCGGCGGCCTTATAGGGGCAGGAAGGATTCTGCTCCGGCGGCAGATAGTCGCCAATGTGGATCTCAAACACAAAATCGTCTTGCGCCTGCTCAAACATGGGGAGCAAACGCGGATCGTTCAGCCAAAAACCCTGAAAATCAGGATGTAATTTAATGCCTTTAATACCTGCGGCCTTGAGACTGTGCAATTGCTTTTCCCATTCCGTAAAGGCGGGATGCAGCGTACCAAAAGCAATAATTTCTGGATGCTCCTGTTGCAGCATAATGGCATAATTATTGGCGGGAATCACCTGTGCGGCCTGCGTTGCCGCGCACAAAACCACGCAATGATCGATGCCCGCTTTTTTTTCACGGGCCAGCAGATCGTTGACCGTTCCGTCGCCCGCGCACGACACGGCATAATAATTATTCAGATGTTCCACCGCCTTATGTGCAATCTTAGGATGAAAGGCGTGGGTATGAATGTCAATGAACATGCGTATCGCTAGGCCTCAGCAAACAGCGGCGTTGACAGGTATCTTTCTCCCGTGTCGCAAATAAAAGTCACAATACGCTTGCCCGCCATACGCGGCTCACGGGCCACTTGCAGGGCAGCCCACACATTGGCCCCCGAACTGATGCCGCCATTAATGCCTTCTGCGGCCATAAGGCTGCGCGCGGTGGCAAAAGCGTCATCGCCGGACACGGTGATGATACGGTCTAGCAGGGCGCGGT
Organism: Desulfovibrionaceae bacterium; assembly: GCA_036655975.1. Lineage (GTDB taxonomy): Bacteria > Desulfobacterota > Desulfovibrionia > Desulfovibrionales > Desulfovibrionaceae > CASQEL01. The sequence continues at coordinate 4,103 of JAVVPD010000083.1, forward strand.
CCAACACTTCGGGCACAAAATTAGCCCCAATCCCCTGAATAGGATGCGGGCCGGCCTTGCCCTGTGACAATAGGGGAGAAGCCGCAGGCTCCACAGCGATAATCTCAATACCGGGGACATGTTCCTTCAAAAAACGCCCGGCCCCCGTAATCGTTCCCCCAGTACCCACACCCGCCACCAGCGCGGCAATATTGGCACCGGTTTCCGCAAAAATTTCTGGCCCCGTGCTCATATAATGGGCGTCAACCACATCTGGATTGGTAAACTGCCCCAGAATAACCGCCCCTGCAGTGTGGGCCTGTATTCTTTCCGCTTCGGCTACGGCTCCAGCCATGCCTTGCGCGGCGGGAGTCAGCACCAAGGTAGCGCCAAAACCGGCCAACAGCTTGCGGCGCTCAAGGCTCATACTTTCGGGCATGGTCAAAATACATTTCAGGCCTTTAGCCCTCGCCACTATAGCAAGACCGATGCCGGTATTACCGCTGGTGGGTTCCACCAAGGTGCCCCCTGGGGTCACCGTACCACGTTCAAGGGCACGTTCCACCATATATAAGGCAATGCGATCCTTAATGGAACTCCCCGCAGAGCGGCACTCTAACTTGACACAGATTTCCGCACAGTCCCCCACATGCTGCCAGCGTAGGCGCAATAAAGGCGTATTGCCGATACCATTCAGTATAGATGTATACATATTTTTTCACCTCACCAAGCACTGTACCTCAAGTGCGATAAAAGTAAAATCCCCGCACGACAGGGGACAAAATTTACAATTTTGTAAAAAATAAAATTTGCAGTTGCAATTTTATAATCATGTTGTATATGTCTGCCAGACAGGCAAATTTACAAGCTAAAATGCTTTTCAGTAGCGCGTTAATGCCGTACAAAATTACTGACAAAAAAATATTTTGTGCGCGTTTTCAGAAATATACAATTTTGTAAAATTTTAAGGAGCCACGTGGATGACATCCTACACTCAAAAAGTCCTGCGTAAAGTTAAAAAGTCCAACCCCAATCAACCCGAATTTTTTCAGGCCGTCGAGGAAGTCTTGCACTCCTTAACGCCCATATTTGAGGTGTACCCAGAATATCAAAAAAGTGGTATTCTGGAACGTATCGTGGAGCCCGAACGCCAAATCCTCTTCCGCGTAGCGTGGACGGACGATAAAAATCGGGTGCAGGTCAACACCGGCTATCGTCTGCAATTCAACTCGGCACTGGGGCCGTACAAGGGCGGCCTGCGTTTTCACCCCAGTGTGAACTTGAGCATTCTAAAATTTTTGGGTTTTGAGCAGGTGTTCAAAAACAGCCTCACGGGTCTCACCCTTGGCGGAGCCAAAGGGGGGAGCAATTTTGACCCCAAGGGCAAGTCTGACGGCGAAGTGATGCGTTTTTGCCAAGCATTTATGACCGAACTCGCCCGCCACATTGGCCCCACCTGTGACGTGCCCGCTGGGGATATTGGCGTGGGCGGTCGTGAAATCGGCTATATGTACGGGCAATACCGCCGCCTCACCAGCCAGTTTGACGGCGTGCTCACCGGAAAAAACCCCTTGTGGGGCGGTTCGCTGGCCCGCACCGAAGCCACCGGCTACGGCAACGTCTATTTTGCTCAAAATATGCTTAAGGCCCGCCAGAAAGATCTGGCAGGTTGCACCTGCGCGGTGTCCGGATCGGGCAATGTGGCGATCTACACCATTGAAAAATTACAGCAAAACGGCGCCACTGTGGTAACAGCCAGCGATTCGCGCGGCACCATTCACTACGCCAAGGGCATTGATGTTGCCGTGCTCAAGCAAGTTAAGGAAGTGGAACGCGCCTCCCTGACCCGCTACGCAGAACTTTGCCCCGATGCGAAATACATTCCGCTGAAAGATTACGCCAAAAACACGCATCCCGTGTGGCATGTTCCCTGTCAGTTGGCCTTCCCCTCAGCCACGCAGAATGAAGTCAGCGCAGAAGACGCCGCCGCATTGGTGAAAAACGGCTGCATTCTGGTGAGCGAAGGCGCAAACATGCCCAGCACCCCCGCCGCTGTGGAGATTTTTCAAACTGCCGGCCTTGCCTTCGGCCCCGCCAAGTGCGCCAATGCGGGCGGCGTAGCCACCAGTCAACTCGAAATGGCGCAGAACGCGAGCATGCACAAATGGACTTTCAACGAAGTAGACAGCAAGCTCAAAACAATTATGGGAAATATCTTTACCGCTGCCCACCAAACAGCCATTGAATTTGGTACGCCCGGCAATTATGTGGCGGGTGGCAATATCGCTGCGTTCCGTAAGGTTGCGGACGCCATGCTCGCCCAAGGTATCATGTAATTCTCACAGCATCATCACCCACATTGTCCCCAGTGGCGCGGCACTCTCACTGTCGCCACTGGGGCAAATTTATAGTGCGCCAGCCGGACGGTACGCCCCCCTCCAACAGGGCTTAGTCACCAGTTATCACAGGGGAACCACCATGCCAGACACTGTTCCGCACCTCGTGCAATACCAAGGTTCCAAACGTCTCCTTGCACCGCAGATTCTGCCTTACCTGCCGCGTTGCCGCCGCCTGTTCGAGCCTTTTTCCGGCATGGCCGCCATAAGTCTGGCTGCCGCCCATAGCCAGCATGCCCACGCGTTTCACCTCAACGATGTCAACGCCCCCCTCATCGGTCTCCTTCACGCAGCCGTTGTGCAGCCTGAGGCGCTCATAGCCGCCTATAGCCAGCTATGGCAAGCCCAATTTACTTTCGAGATACCCAAGCCCGCCACCGAAGCACAAGGCGAGGCCCATGTAGCGCATTTTAACGCCGTACGCCGCGCTTTTAATCAGGGCCAGCACCACGCCGCAAACATGCTGTATCTACTGGCTCGCTGTGTCAAAGGCGCGGTGCGTTACGGGTTGGACGGCAATTTCAACCAATCTCCCGACAAACGCCGCCACGGAACACAGCCAACCACCATGGCCAAAAACATCCGGCGTATTGCGGCCTTGCTGCACGGAAAGGTCTGCTTTTCTGCCTTGGACTATCGAGAAGTGCTGACCATGGCCCAACCAGGGGATGTGGTCTATATGGATCCGCCCTATCAGGGGGTTAGCTGGGGAGTAAAGCAGGGAGAAAAAGGGCATGGGAAGTGTACGCACAATCCCCGTTATCTGGCGGGACTGGACAGATGCGCGTTCATTGCGGCCTTAGAAACACTGAACAGCCGAGGCATAGCCTATTGCGTGAGTTACGACGGTCTGTGCGGGGACACCACCTACGGTACTGCTCTTCCCGCAGAGCTGGGCTGCACTAAAATTCTACTCAATGCCGGACTGTCTAGCCAAGCCACACTGCTGGGTAAACGACAAAACACCTATGAAGCCCTTTATGTGAGCCGCATGTGCCGCATGTATTGACACCGCAACATCACATTACCCCACTGCCGCATGGGGCATCTCAAACGCGGCTCTTCCCCTGCAGCATCCGTCCGCGCCCCAAAAAACTACGTTCCGCTGTTGAACAATAGCCACGTCCAGGGATGGTTGCTGCGGGCCAAGGGCACTGCGGCAGAACTTTCTTCCGTGGTGGTGGTGGCGGTTGTCGCACTGGCGTCTGGGGCTGGAGTAGACGTGCGATTCTGCGCCATAAGGTCGTCTTCTTCCTGTCCTGTTTCCGCCACGCTTGCCGGGTGGGTGGCGTTCAAAGAACCGTTGCGCGCCACCACCGCTTCGGGCGCATTGACAGGCGGCAGAGCGGTGTACATGGGCGGTTCGCCAAAGTCACTGTCCATATATTCCTTAACGGTCACAAATCGTTCGCACCCACCGGCGCGCAAGGTAGCCACAATGCGGGGCAAATCTTCCACCGTGGCTTTGCGAATATCATGAAACAAAAAAATACCGTGCATTGTCCCGGGCAAGGAGGGTCGACCTGTGACATTACTCATTTGAGAATAATCAGCGGGACGACGCTTCCAGTCCTGACTATCACTGGACCACAACACAACGGACATGCCCAGTTCGCTGGCTAATTCCACAGTAACAGCACTGTACTTCCCATACGGGGGGCGAAAACTCACGGGAGTGACCCCAAGCTCGTTGAGTAGGGCCGTGGTTTTGCTCAATTGCAGCAATTGTTCTGTAGGATTGAGTTTGCGAAAATTGGGATGCGAATAACTGTGGCTGCCCACTTCATGGCCTTCGCGCACCATACGCTGGATAATATCTGGATGGCGTTCCACCTGCCGACCCAAGACAAAAAAGGTGGCTCGGATACCTTCATTCTGCAAAGAATCCAGCAATTGAGAGGTGAACTGGCTGGGGCCATCGTCAAAAGTGACAGCGCACGTATTGGCGCTTGCCACCTGATGCAGAATAGCCTGACCGTCCATCACCCGCGCTGTGGCCGGAGTAAAGGCCAAGAGCGCAAAAGCGCAAACAAAACCGAATACAGACATATTTCTGAACATAACAAACAGCTTTAATCAATAAATTTAGTACATTATAAATTAGCAATGCGTGCCCGCTGACCCATTGCGTTCGCCTACAGCAATAGCACAGCCGCCCAAGTGCTACAAGAGGGTAAAAATTCCTATTATGAATAGTTTTAAATTACTATTTATTATATCAATGACTTAAATAAAAAGTATGCGGTGCAAAATTTTTTACGCATTTTTTAGTTGACACCTCTACCCGATTTATATATTCCTACCTGACCCGAGGGCAGTTAGCTCAGTTGGTAGAGCATCGCCTTCACACGGCGGGGGTCACAGGTT
>JAVVPD010000084.1:0-6366 GCA_036655975.1 Desulfovibrionaceae bacterium
GTATGGAAGCAGCGTGGTTTTAAAGACGAGCTGACAGCTCGTGCCTTTGACATTGAAATGTTGCCCACAGAAAAAGATGATCGTCTTTCCTTGGGTGATTTAGTACAGATTTTTTACAAAGCACGGCGCGACATTAGCAGAGAAACAAAGAAAAAAGTCGTCTATTTTCTATGGGGATATGTTAATACTCTCAATGTGCATCACGCTGGACGCGGCTTGTTTTTGACAGACAAATATGCCGAGGAACTTACACGGCGCGACCTGCAAATGATGCGTGATGCCATGTTAACAACGGGTGCAAGTCCAACTACATGTAACAAAATGCAAGCATATATCAGGGCAATTCTAGCATGGGGAGTAGAGAACGAGTATATACGCTATAATCCATGGCGAGAATGTAAACGACTAAAAACAGAACGGCCACAGATAGAAGTAGATTTTCAGGCATTTCAACGTGTATATCAACAACTTCCAGAATATTGGCAGTGGGCGGCACAAACCGCCTTTTTTTTATGCCTCAGACCAGGTAAGGTGGAGCTTTTTGGATTGCTTTGGACGGCTTTTGATTGGCGAAAAGGCATTGTCCGTGTCCGGCAGGGCAAGAGCGGAAATATCAAGATCGTATACCCGCATCATGAGTATATGGCGCGTGCCTTGGAACGATACGAAAAAGATACAGCTGCCGGAATTGTTTATGTGTGTCACCGTGATGGGCTTCCTGTGACTAGCTATCGTACCGCATGGGTGTTGGCGTGTAAAAGGGCCGGTGCAAAAATGCGACCCTACGACATACGCCACCTTGCTGCAACAATGCAACTTTCAGCTGGGGCAGATGTAGCAGCCGTTGCAGCACAGCTTGGGCACTCCACGCCCTCAACAACATTGAACAATTATATCCACACCACGGCAGCAAACCAGCAAAGGGCAGCGAATCTGATGCCTCAGATTGATTTGATGCAACTTGGTGCAGGATTTGAGGATAAGAAATAGGCACCTACATCATGTAAGTGCCTTATTTTATTTGGTGCCCAGAGCCGGGCTTGAACCGGCACAGCGTTTCCGCCGAGGGATTTTAAGTCCCTTGTGTCTACCAATTCCACCATCCGGGCATTTTTACTGCGGTGGAGGGCAGTAAAGAGCGTGTGTCGTGCGCGCAAAGTGCGTACTTGACGGGGATAAAATACACACAGTGGGGCGTTTGGTCAAATATTGTTATGCGATTTATTTTTTTTCATACGCGGCAGTATGTTAGGCTCTACAATGCGCGTACTTTCTTCCACAGAAGGAATGCGTAAAGGGGCCTCGTGCCAGCCTTGTTCGGTAAGACTGTATATAAGTAGTGAATTAAGATGTTTATCCACAAAAAGCAGACGCCCCTGTACGGCCTGACACAAGAGGGGATGCAAGCCATCGCATATTTCTTCAAATAATTCAGGATTATACTTTTTAAACACGCATTGCAGCATCAATTCATCCCCTAGGGGGGTATAATTGAGGTGTTCGGCCTGAAAACCGTGAAGTAATTCTTCGGTATCGCGGGTAAGCATGGCCTCCCGCTTCAGTAATTCCTGATAGCTCAACCGCGCTGCATATATAAAATGACCAAACATTTCGCATAAATAGTTACCCATAATCCCAAATACCCCTTGCGTAGACGATACCCTTTCGGGTCAAAGAGGTATATGCTTAAAAAATACGGTGTGCAAGTTGGCTCACCCCAAAGTCTTCAAGTTCGTGAGGTTATTATGATAAGGTCATTCTGGGATTCGGCAGCCCTGCATTTTTGTCGCCTCGGTGCTGCGGGGCTGGCCCCTTCCGCCCCGGGCACATGGGGTACGGCTCTTGCCACGGTGCTAGCACCAATTTGGTTCTGTCCCCTATCGTTCATGGGGCGCAGCATCACGCTTACGATTCTTTTCGTGGTGGGAGGCATTGCCGCCAGCCGCGCAGAAATTTTGCTGCACCGCACCGACCCCGGCGAGGTGGTTATAGACGAACTTGTGGGGCTTTGGTTGGTACTACTCCCCTTTAAAGATCCTTCTCTGACCATGCTGCTCGCCGCATTTGTGCTGTTCCGCTTTTTTGACATCCTCAAACCTTGGCCGGTGTCAGCCTCTGAAACTTGGCTGCCTGCGGGTTTTGGGATCATGATTGATGATGTCGTTGCCGGAGCCTTGGCCATGGCTTGTCTTATTTTACTGCGAACACTGAACTTTTTATAAAAAATTGTCTGGGCTTGACATATCCTGCAGGATAGAAGAAATTATACTAGTCATTGAGGGAGCATGCTCCCTTTGATGAAGGAGGTATATATGATTTATATGCGGCATATGGCTTTTATCGTGGCGCTCCTTTTTGGCGTCGTGATGTGCGCGCTTCCCGTGGAAGCGGCAAGCACAAAAAACTCCCCAAAAACTTCTAAAACAAGCAGTTCTTCCAAGGTTGTGCATAAAAAATCTGTCACATCCAAAAAAAACATAGCGTCTAAAAGCTCGAGCAAAAAACACAAACGCTCAAGCAAGAAAAAGCACAACACCAAGATCAGCGCTGACAATTCTTCGAATTCCCAACAAATCTGGCTTGAACGCGCTGCCAAGAGCGAATTACAAACGGGCAAAGCTTCGTGGTACGGTGACAGATTCCACGGTGGCAGCACTGCCAGTGGCGAATCCTACGACAGATATATGTTCACGGCAGCGCACCGCACCTTGCCTTTAGGCACGGTGGTTAAAGTTACTGATGAAAAAAGCGGTGACAGTGTTATGGTATGTATCAATGACCGTGGCCCCTATATTCGTGGGCGGGTCATCGATCTTTCCTTTGCCGCAGCTGCACAGCTAGGTATTGACGACCGTGGTGTTGCCTCGGTGGCGGTGGAAGTGGTCAGCAATGCTGAGGGCAACCCTCTCAACGAAAATGAAGCCTTTTATGTGGATCTACTCGGTAATGAACCCGAGGGTAAGGACTTTATTGGCCCGTTTAGACAATTTGCTGACGCCTCTGTTATGCAAGAAGTCTTACGCGGTCAACACCCCAAGGCTGCCGTTGTGGTGCGCCCCTTAGCAAGCCGCTGAGTTCTCTTTACAGGGGGGGGCATGAAGTCTCCCCTTGAAGCCCCAAAAAAAGGGGGAGACTTCATGCCTCCCCCCTTCGTACGCGTACTATTTTACGCCTACAGTGCGTAGCCTACGACTTTGCGATACCCCGCCAAGCGCCGTCCTTCTTTGTAGGAATTACTCAATGCCATGGCAATTTGCCTTTTGAGTTCTTTGCCCTTAACGGTTAATTGCACTTGTAATTCTTGCAATTCCATCAATTTTTTACTGTACTCATAAGAAATTCCTGGGCCATGCTGCTGCCAAGCTCTGGACAGGGCTTCCTCGCGCAGGATAGAGAGTTCCGTAGCTCTTTCCACGTTTCCGTCTTCAAGAGCTTCTAATTCCAAATACCCTATCCCCAAAGCTTTTTCTAACATTGCGAGACTTGCGTTCATACTTTCCTCCATAGCAAGGTCACAGCCTTCCTTTCCCTCAGTTCCGAATGCTCTGGCGGATATCTTCACGCACGGCTTGGATAACTTTCTTCCAATTTTCACACATGGGCAAAAATTCATATTCCAGTAGGTCAGCCAGCAATATCCAATCTTCATTTTCAAGCACTTCGGTCATTTCAGAGAGCAGTGACGAAAATTGTTCGGAATTATTGGTAAATTCTTTACTAGAGCTTAAGGAAAATTCACTGCGTAACACCGAGAGCATGCCCATAAAGTCGCGGGTTACGTCCAGCAAATCTTGAAACAATTCTAGGGCTTCTGCGTCTTCAGCTTGGCGGAATAAGCGCGAAACCTGCTTACTGCCGTTCGCCATAATCTGGGCGACCTTGTACATTTCGCGAGCGATATTGACGGCCATTTCGGTCACAGGCACCGAGCGGACTTCTACCGAGCGTAAAAATTCGCTGGCAATGTCTTCAGCCTGATGCGGATAAATTTCGGAGAATGTTTCTTCGTTCACGATCACGTCTGTCACAATGCGATCGGTCATGGTGTCTTCGCTGACAACTTGCACGAGGATTTCTTCAAGATTGGCAAAATTACCAATATTCATCTGACTTTGTTGTCCGTCAATAATAATCATAGTTGCTCTCCTTATTCCCCACCGGGAATTAATTTCATGATACTTTTTAATAAGCAAATTTCGTACCACTACATATCTATTTCTAGATATGCACGCCATTGACCCAAAGATTTTTGTAAAATCAAGGCCATACGGATGATGGCCTGTAAATCATCGCCGCGTTCCTGCAAAATCACCGTCCATAAATGCCCCAAGGCGCACAAAGGGGCGCTCTGCTCAAACAAACTACGCACCCGGTTGCAGGTGCTCAGAAAACGCTGCCCGGGCAAGGGGCCTGGCACCTGTTGCGCCATAATCCCCTGTTCTGTCAGTAAATGTAATAAATCTTCGGCCTGCCGCAGTACGGTGTGCACGGATTCCCGAAAAGGTGCGGAAAGGTGCTGCCCAAGATGAGCCGGTGGCAAGGGAAAATCGGTCACTGGGGGGCAATCTCTGCGGCAGTCCAGACTGTCAATAATATGACGATAAAAATGCCTTTGGAGTTCCAGCCACAGTGAACGGTCTTCGTCCCCATGAGACGACAAACAGCGTAAATGTGCAAAGCCGTGGACATCCGTCTCCGTAAGCCACACACGGCTGCCTGGAAGATCCTCCGACGCACCGCTCCCCCACTGCCCCGTGTGCATAAAGCCGCGAATCCGTGCCCACACCGTCTCTGGGCTGATCGCCCGCAAACACGCCGCATCGTGTGGGCAGGTACTGTCAAAGGCACAGGGATGACAAGGCAAAGCCGGCTCCAAACAGCAACAGTGTTCCCGATAAGGCCCCGTGTCCCAAGCCTGCGCCGTTGCTAAAAAAATAGCCAGCACCGGAATATCCAAACCCGCAGCAAGGTGCATGGTACCGGTATCGTTGGTCACCAGAAGCCGAGAATATTGCAGCAATGCCGCCAGATGGGGAATATCCGTTTCTCCCACCGCGTCCACATGGGGGGTTCGGGTCAAGGCGGCGTAGGCTTCCGCCAGCGGGCGTTCCGCCGGAGCCCCGAGCAACAAGGGGCACAGGCCAAATTCCGACCATAACGCTTCCCCCAAGCGCGCGAAATACTCCACCGGCCATTGGCGGCGGGCTTCACTAGCCCCCAATTGAAAACTCACATAGCCCGTGCATGCCTGCCCCTGTAGAGCAGACGCGGTTTTACGGTCTAAAAGCCGCCGTGCGGCTTGCCGCACAGTGGCAAGGGGAGAACGCAAGCGGTTTACCGCCGGCCCTGCGGCGCATCCCCCCGCCATGCGAAACATATCCACAATATTAAAAGGAGAATTCAGGCGGCGCATGGTGGAACCTTGCAAAAAAGTGGCCCACACATTGCCGTTACACCCGAAACCGTCTTCGTCCAGCGCAAAACCCTGTACCGAAATATCCGCCTGCCCGCCAATTGTCAGGCTGCGGGCCAACAAACGCGCGCTCAACGTAGCCGTGGTGTTCACAATGCCCTGCACCGGAAAGTGCTGCTGCACGTCATCCACAAAAGCCTGCACACGCATCAGCGCTGTACGCCAATCGCTGTCCATCTCCGCCAGCACCAGCGCCCCCGGCAGCGCGGCAACATAGTCCACCCCGTCCAATAACGCGGCGGCAGGTGCAAAATTTTTTAAGCAGACCAGCCCCACCTTGTGCCCCTGTGTGGTGAGGGCATGAATAAGAGGCTGGGTTTGCAGCAGATCACCGAAACGCGTAAGATTGATAACGATAATATTCATGGTGCTACGCTAGGCATTGGCAGACTTTTTGCCCGTTACCATATTCAGTGCCAACTTGCGTTCCCTCTCCAAACGGTTACGCACCGCCCCTTGGACACTTTCGGTGGACGAGCCAAATTGCTCTGCCCGTATTTCATAGACATTATTAATAAGTTTTTTGTCATAGGCCGCACCCTGCGTCTTGCCTGACAGTTCCGCCGCTCGTCCAAAAATACGCGCCGCGCCTGCGGGGCCGTGCTGCACGGCTGTGCTCCACAGTACCTCCTGCATGGCGGACGAAATTTTGTCTTCCTGAAGCGGCGTATTCTTGGTCACTGCTTCCAGCGCGGGCTTGTAATGGCTGTCATAAATAAATTTTTCTTGCAGGGCTTCAAAGCGTTCTGGCTGCGTTTCGGCTATTTTACGCCATACTGTAGGCATAGCGCCGTTGCGACTGCCCGTATTGGCAGGGCCAGCCGCGCGCAAATCCTTAGCAATATCCGGAGCTGTGGTGTCTAAATACTTTAAAAAACTATCCATACTCCCCA
>JAVVPD010000084.1:6376-8711 GCA_036655975.1 Desulfovibrionaceae bacterium
ACTCGGGACGCAATCTGGAATTTACCATAGGAGGTACCGCCGTGCCGGTCATACCCAACGGCGGCAATGCCTTCCTTACCGGATTCAAATTGCGCCGCGAGGCCACCGATGCCCGAAGCAGACCCGAGTTGTGCCCCTTTCCCCGCGTGCCGGCCCCCACCATTAGCCCGGTATGCCCCTTGAATAGCATGACTTTTAATGGAATCTGCCATGGGCATGACTGGAGCTTTCAGATTAAAGCCCCCCACCACCGACCGCAGGTTACGCATGGTTACAGCATTGCGCGCGCTGTCCAGCAGACCGTCCCCCGCGCTCATCCCCTGAGCGATGGTGTCGAGAGCACTCGTGCGCTGCATGTCCGTCTTGGCTTGCGCGTAATTATTGGCGCGGGCAATATCCTCCCGCGAGGCAGGGGCCTGAACAGAAGCACGGATTTCACTCCCCCCGCTTTTACCCCCCTGTGCCAAGCTCGCCAAAGCCTGTTCCCGCGCGGAACCACCCCCCATGGCAGTTTTACCAGCCATGGAGCCTGTTGCCATCCCTCCCAATTTTTCCGCCATTCCCCCAAGACCAGTGCTCAAGGCGGACTGCGCCCCCAATTGCATGCCGTCAACCTTGGCGGCGTGTTCTTGCGCCATCATATTGGCAAAAGGTGATACCCCCCCCACAATGCCACCACCACCCTTACGCGAGGGCGCTCTGGCCCCGGCACTTTCCACAGCCTTGGCGGAAGCAGGCGCAGTAAACGAATACGTATTTTGAATTGCCATGACGATATCTCCTCTCACTGGGGTTGTACATGACAACAGTAGCAAAAAGGGTACCAGCATAGCACTGGTACCCTTTTAGGGGGAGAATCCTTTATGTCAAAGATTCTATGTCAACATTCTGGCGTACAAGGATTTAAGGCTTGCGCTCCGCCGGCGCGGGGAACATATCCCCAATCAAGGTGACTAAAGCTTCCTCATAGCGTCTCAAGTCGGCCTCGCCAAACTTGGTGGGGGCATCACTCAGCGTTGCCACGCGCATTTGATAACTGGCAACAGCGGAGCGCGACGAAACCGCCCGCAAAACATGGCTGCGCTTCTTCAGGGCTTGGGGCTTATTCCGCAAAGCCAAGAGCACATCACTGACCAGTACAGAGGAATCTGTTCCGGCAACATCTACAGGAGCGCCGTAGCCAAGGGGGACAGCCGCCCGCACAGCCTGCCCACTGGCAAGCCCTACAACCAAAACGTCTATTTGCAAAATATAGCCAGCTCGACTGGGATTATTCGTAATTTCATAGCCCATAGAAGTCAGGCGCTGTTCCACCAGCGTGCGGACACCAAACACCTTATCCGTTTTATCACGAAGGCTTACATACACACGCGGCGGGGCATCGGGCGTGATATCTATGCGGACTTTCTCAGACTGTAAGGTTTCAATGGTGGGTACTAGGGGACTGCTCTTGTGCTGCACACAGGCTGACAAAGCCACGCAGAGGCACAGTAGGAGCATCCCGCGCAGATATTTTTTGTTCATGAAGACTCCTTCTTCAAATGTTGCACAATCTCCTGAGCCAGCGCGTCTTCCAAAGCGGGAATGGCACTTTCACGGGTCAGATTAAGGCCTTGCGCCCTGACCGCTATGCGCGATTGCGCCCCAAGCTTTTGTGTAAGCCGTGTTTTAGGGCTAGCGTGTTTTTGGGGCTGCATGTGCACATCGGCTAACAGGCTCCATGTGTCTGTTGTAGCATCGTTATTCAGGGCATAGCCTGTCCCAAGCCCCACAAGCAGGCCCGCTCCCGCGCCCCACGCGGCTCCCGAGCGGCCGAAACCAGCCCCCACCCCCAGCCCCAGCGCCGCACCAGTAGCCGCCGAGCCAAAGCCCTGAGCCAAACTCATTCCCGTCTGTTCCGTATTCGTCAAACCCACTTCCAAAATAGTTATCTGCAGCACATAGTCCGCCGCATTTGCCGTCCCCGCCAGTGACAGCCCCACATCACTTTGCAGCAAAGCCACCAACAGCGCACGAAAACTTTCACCTGCGTCCATAAGCGAAGTGCGGTCTTCCACCGAGACCCACACGGACGATTGTGCAGGTACTGGGGGCAGGGTTAAAGGCGGATTGGCATCCACCCGCGCCTGTACACCACTGCCTGCACAGCCAGCGCAGCACAGTACACAGCACAATACGGTGGCGGCAATGCCACGAAAAGAAGCTAACAATAGTTGCATATTCTCCATATCCAAGATGTAGACGCACGTTAGCACTCTAATCTTTGTATTTAAAATACGTATTTTACCCCATACCCTGAAAAAAAAAGTCTGTCCACCTTACGGCCGCAGATCCC
>JAVVPD010000085.1:0-8685 GCA_036655975.1 Desulfovibrionaceae bacterium
CAGGGTGCCAATGATTTCTTTTTTGAGGATCATGGGAACCGCAATGGTTGAGTTGAGACCTACACTGGCGAGTGGGTGGGGTTTTGTTTCAAAATTATGGGCGGACAGGTCAGTAATAACCACGGGTTTGCGGGAAGAAATAACCAGTCCCGCCACGGTGTTTTTGGTAATGCGATTATTGGTGAGCGATTCGACGACAGTGCCGTCGGCGGCGGTAAAAAATGTGAGGATTTCCCTTTCCGCATCGTACAGATTGATGCACAGTCTGTCGTAGGAGATATATTTGCGTAATTGCCGCGAAAGGTGATGAAAAAAAGCGTTACGTTCCAGCGTATTTGTCGTATATGTTGATAATGATTGAATAATAGACATAACAGCGGGGGAAATATCGCGTTGCTGTAGGGAAAGGGAAGTGTGGTGCACGGGGGCCTCCTGCATTTGTGTCAATATGTGGGCATTTGCTGCCCGTATATTGGCACTAAATTTTATATATGGCAAGGTTTCAAAAGCAGCCCCCAGTGCTGTTTTTTTATATTCAATAAAATAAAGTTATTATATCGTATTTAAAAGATGGCATCCTTCTTGCTATCTTACGATTGTGTGATCACAGCATCCGCTCATGTGCAACATCAGAGAGGGGTTCTATGGAATACGCAGTCAAATACGGGCTTACCCATCAGCATTTTCAGCTTCCTGAACATGCCGAAGTACAGGTGCTTTCTCCTCGTTCCCTTCCCCCTTTGGATGATCCACGGGCCGTATTGCGGGCGGCTTTGCACACTCCCTTGGGCATGTGTCCGCTGGCACAGCGGCCCTGTCCCCAGTCCATTGCCATTGCCGTTCCCGATGAAACGCGGCCTTTTCCGCTCAAAAGCCTGTTGCCTGTGCTCTTGGAACATATTGCAAGCCTGTGGCCTGCATTCCCTGCCCAGCACTTGACTATTATTGTGGGCGGCGGGCTGCACTGTCAACCTGACCGCGCACAGTGCGAACGAATTCTTCCCCCTGAGGCTTTTGCCCATACGGTCATTGGGCACGATGCTCTGCATGCGGAATGTGTGCGCGTGGGGGTAACCAGCCGCCACACCCCTGTGGATATCAACGCCGCTTTTGTGCAGGCAGAGCTAAAAATTGTTCTGGGGCAAATTGATCCCCATCAATTTGTGGGCTTTACTGGGGGAGCCAAAGGCGTGGTGATCGGGTGTGCGGGCAAGGCTACCATTGAGCATAATCACGCGCTTATGGCGCGGCCCGAGGCGCAAGCGGGCGCTGTGCTGGATAATCCTGTGCGTCAGGATTTGAACGAAGCCGGAGAGATGGTGGGCATCGACCTTGCCATTAATGTGGTGCTTGATGCCAACAAGCGTGTAGTGGCCTTGTTGGCGGGCAATCCTGTGGCGGTGCTCATGGCGGGATATCCGATTTCCGCCCAAGTGTACGGTTTGGGGCTAGACAAGCTTTTTGACCTTGCTATCGCCTCCTGCGGGGGGCACCCCAAGGATATTTGCCTGTATCAAGCGCAGAAAGGTTTGAATCTGGCCTCACGCTGTGTGCGCGAGGGGGGCAAGGTGCTCTTGGTGGCAGCCTGTCCGCAGGGCATTGGGGATGAAAAATACGAACAGTATGTCCGGCAATTTTCCACTCCCGATCAGCAGGTGCAAGAATTCGCGCGCAAAGGTTTTCGTATGGGGGCGCATAAAGCCTTGTTATTCAGCAATACGCTGCTGCGCTATGATGTGGGGATTGTGTCGGAGCTGGACGCGCAAAGTCTGGCCCTGTGCATGCTCACCAAGGTAGGCTTGCAGGAATGCATTGATGCGTGGTTGCGGCAATGGGCCATGCAGTCGAATGCAAGGCCGCGCATTGCCATTGTTCCCAATGCTAATACAACATTTTTTCATAAGAATGCCGCTGCAACGGATTGTTCCAGTGCAAGCGACACTCTACACACTGTCACAGAAACTCACTAGGAGAGCAACATGGTAACACATTTTGTTGTGCATGAACCCGGCGATTCCGTTGGCGTAATTGTTCTTGAGAATATCAAGAAAAATGAAAAGCTTAATGGCTGGGTTATGGACGGCGATCAAAGCATTTCTTTTGTAACCAAGGATGATATTCCCATCGGTCATAAAATTGCTCTGAAGGATATGGCAGTGGGGGATACGGTTATTAAATATGGTGTAGATATCGGCAAGGTGGTTAAGCCCATCAAGCAAGGTGAACATCTGCATGTCCATAACGTCAAAACAAAAAGGTGGTAAATCAATGTTAGCAAATACTTTTCTTGGGTATCGCCGTGAAAATGGTCGTGTTGGGGTACGCAATCATGTGATTATCCTCCCTCTGGACGACCTTTCCAATGCGGCTTGTGAAGCAGTTGCCAACAATGTCAAAGGCACCATGGCCTTGCCCCATCCTTATGGACGTTTGCAATTTGGTGAAGATTTGGAATTGCACTTCCGTACCCTTATCGGTACGGGTTCCAACCCGAACGTGGCGGCAGTTATTGTTATCGGTATTGAACCGGCATGGACGGCGCGCGTTGTAGACAATATTGCCAAAACCGGCAAACCTGTGGCGGGCTTTGCCATTGAAAAAAATGGCGACTTGAATACTATTTGTGCGGCTTCACGCAAGGCCAAAGAATTTATGCATTTTGCGGGTGAAATTCAACGCACCCCTTGTGATATCAAAGAATTGTGGGTGTCCACCAAGTGCGGCGAATCCGACACCACCTCGGGCATCGCCTCCAACCCCACCGTGGGGAATGCTTTTGACAAATTGTATGCCAACGGTAACACGCTGCTGTTCGGTGAAACCACGGAATTGACCGGGGGTGAACATCTGGTGGCCGGACGCTGCCGCACTCCTGAAATCCGTGCCCAATTCCAGAAAATGTTTGACCGTTATGCCGCCCTTGTGGAAGCGCATAAAACGGACGACTTGTGCGATTCTCAACCCACCAAGGGGAATATTGAAGGTGGCCTGACCACCATTGAAGAAAAAGCGCTGGGTAATATTCAGAAAATCGGTAAAAAATGCGTCATTGACGGCGTGTTGGACAAGGCCGAAGCCCCCACCGGCACGGGTTTGTGGTTCATGGATTCTTCATCTGCAGCGGCGGAAATGGTTACCCTTTGCGCGGCTTCGGGTTATGTGGTGCATTTCTTCCCCACCGGACAGGGGAATATCATTGGCAATCCTATCTTGCCCGTGATTAAACTTTCCGCTAATCCTAGAACTGTCCGTACCATGGTTGAACATATTGACGTGGACGTGTCGGGTGTTCTGCGCCGTGAAATTAATATCGATCAAGCGGGGGATGCGCTGCTGGCTATGATGCTCCGTACCGCTAACGGGCGTCCTACTTCGGCAGAAGTGCTGGGCCACCGTGAATTTGTGTTTACCCGTTTGTACGAAAGCGCGTAAGTGCTGTTCTGTCTCCCCAAAGATATAAACCTTTGGGGAGACAAGATTATTTTTTTCAAGCTTTTTTGCCATCAGAATATTCCCTATAGTCTTTTACCACTAAGGAGATTCTTATGAAAAGCTTAGTACGCATATTCTGTGCGTGTTTTTGCACCCTCTTTTTGGCCTCACCTTCCATGGCCGCCTATCCTGATAAACCTGTTACGATGATTATGGCTTTTACTGCTGGAGGTTCCAGTGATGTGCAAGCTCGGGTCATGCAAAAATACTGGGATAAAAAAAATCTGCCGCAGTGGACTTTTGTGTATAAAACGGGAGCGGGCGGCGCCATCGGTTTTGGTGAAATAGCCAAAGCAAAAAAAGATGGTTACACCATCGGCGGGTTGAATGTTCCCCACATTGTTTTGCAGCCCCTGGGACAAGGTGCCCAATTTTCAATAAAAAGTTTTGATTATATTTGTCAGGTTGTGAATGATCCTCAGTGCATCGCCGTACTCAAAGACAGCCCCTTTAAAAGTGTGAAAGAAGTTTTTGACTTTGCTGCGGCTAATCCTGGCAAGCTGAAGGTAGGCCTTGTGGGACGTTTTTCAGGGCATCATTTGATGCTGCTGGATGTACAGTCTAAATATCCCTTCCCCATTACAGAAATTATCTATAAGGGCGCTGCAGACCAGAATGCGGCACTGTTGGGTAAAGAAGTGGATGTTATTTTTGGTAATCTTAATGACGTGATGCGTAGCCTTGAGCATATGCGCGTGTTGGGACTGGCTGCGGAAAAGCGTTCTGCTACCTTCCTGCCCGATGTACCCACCCTGCGTGAACAAGGCTATAATATTATCTCAGACATCCGTCGTTCTTTTGCCGCCCCTAAGGGCACTGATCCTGAAAAATTAGCCAAATTACGGCAAATTTTTAAAGAAATAGCTAATGATCCTGAATATTTGAAGGACATGCAGATGATAGGGCAACCCGCTGAATATATGAGTGGGGAAGATTTTGAAAAATATGTTAATGCCCATAATGAAGAAGCCAAGGCGGCACTTAAGAAAGCCGGCTTGCTCAAAGACGCCAAATAGACTTTGCGTCTGCCCCACGGCACAGGTCTTCCACCGTGGGGCAGACGGTACCTCAAGGCACGGATTTTCCATCAAAATTGAGGAGAAATAATGAATGAATTTATAATGCCAGCTCTCGGGCACTTGATAGAACCCTTGAACATCTTTTTGATGGTGGCCGGCTTGTCTGGGGGGATCATTGTCGGTGCTTTGCCCGGCCTGACGGCAACCATGGGGGTTGCCCTGATGGTGCCTATGACTTTTGCCATGGATTCCACCAGCGGGCTTATCATGCTGGGGGCCATTTATGTGGGGGCCATCTACGGAGGGTCCAATTCTGCTTGTCTCATTTGTACTCCCGGTACGCCTTCCTCCGTGGCTACCACTTGGGACGGGTGGCCTCTTTCCCAAAAGGGTGAGGCTGATACCGCGCTCTACACGTCCTTGGTCTCCTCCGCTTTTGGCGGTTTGATTGGGGCGATGTTTCTGTTGTTGGCAGCGCGGCCCATGGCTATGTTTGCCCTGAATTTTCAAGGCCCAGAAAACTTTTGGTTGTGTATTTTTGGACTTTCCACCATTGCGGTCATGAGCACGGGGAATATGCTCAAAGGTTTGCTCTCCGGTGCTTTGGGCCTGCTTATTTCCACCGTGGGCTTAGACCCTCTCGAAGGAACCTCTCGTTTTACTTTCGGGTATTATCCTTTAGTGCAGGGTATTGAAGTTATTCCTGCTATGATAGGTTTATTTTCCTTTTCTCAGGTGCTGGTGCTTATCGCCAGTAAAAGGGAATATATCGCTGCTTTCAACCCTAAACCTGGCACTTTTGGGAAGGTTATTAAGAAATTATGGAGTGATTGTAAGCGGGTGCTGCTCGTGTCTTCCGGCATTGGCACTCTGGTAGGCATGCTGCCCGGTGCTGGTGGGGAAATTGCCTCTATTATCGCCTATAACGAAGCAAAACGTTGGGATAAGCATCCTGAACGCTTCGGTACGGGCGTTGTGGAAGGTGTAGCCGCCAGTGAAAGTTCCAACAATGCCGTTATCGGCGGCGCGCTTATCCCCATGCTGACTTTGGGGATTCCCGGCAGTGCGGTGGCGGCGGTTATTCTGGGCGCGCTGCTAGCTAAGGGTATTCATCCCGGTTTCAAGATTTTTACCGAAACAGGTGAATTAGCGTACACCTTTATGCTTTCGCAAATTGTTGCGAATATTGCTCTTATTCCTGTTGGGTATTTTCTTGCTAGAATCATTGCGCGTTTGTTGAATATTAAACTCACGCTTGTCGCCATTACTATTGTGGTTCTTTCAGTTATCGGTTCTTATGCTATCAGAAATAGTATGCTGGATGTTTGGGTGGTGATGGCCTTCGGTTTGGTGGGTTTCTTCGGAGGGCGCATCGGTATGGATACCGGCGCTATGGCGCTGGGGATTATTTTGGGGCCTATGATTGAAGAAAACTTGGGTAAGTGTATGGATCTTGCCCGCTCTGAAGGAAGCCTCGCGACCGTGTTTCTCAGCAGTAATACGGTCATTGTTCTCATAACGCTGACCGTACTTTCGTGTATTACCCCGTGGTTCCTAGCCCGTCGGCGGGCTAAATCCATAGCGGAACAGAGTGCAGGGCATGCGGCATCGTCTTTGCTGCCGGCCGCTGACGAGATTACTCCGCAAAACTGCGGGCGTTCAGACCTGTTCGCTTCCCTGTGCTTTATCTTCGTGGCTCTCCTGTTCTACTGGAACGGTAGAGATATGGAAGGGGCGGGGAATGTTTTCCCCATGGGCTTGCAGGTCTTTTTGGGGGGCGGTGGTCTGCTGCTCATGGCGCGCGGTTTGCGCTTTAAGTTTGCAGGTATTACTGACGATTTCACCGCAAGTTTGCCCAGAGTGATGGGAATGTTGTGCGCCTCGGTGCTGTATATCATCATGATTAATTACCTTGGTTTCTTTTCGGCCTCGTTCATCTTTATGAGCGCCACTGCTTTTGCGTTGGGGGATAGTGCTAAGACCTATGCCTCGCGACTGGGAGTGGGCGTGCTTACCGCAGGTATTGTCTGCGCGGCGGTATGGGCTTGCTTTGTGCTGCTCTTGGGGGTTCCTACACCCGAAGGCCTATTGTTTTAGAGCATTTTGCTATTGAAAATAGCTAGATGCTCTGGCGACGGAACCGTCGCCCGCCCTTTAGGCGTAGGCGAAATTTACTTTCGCCGTAAAGCGCGGAGGGAGCGTCTGGAATCAAAAATGCTTTAGGTAGATAGCAATTGCATAGTTGGTATGCCCAGCACGCATGACGACTCTATAAAAACAGGAAAGATAAAAAAGCAAAGCCCCATAAGGTGTTTAAGACCTTATGGGGCTTTATGATAGACGAGTTGGCGGAGGCGTATAGGAGTCGAACCTACCGTGGACATTTCTGCCCACCACTAGTTTTGAAGACTAGGCGCCACACCGATGACGAAACGCCTCCGCAATTTTTGGAGTATAGCGTATAAAATCTGTAAAGGCAATATTCCATTATTTCGTGGCAAACATAGGCCGGAATGCATAAATAACATTCCGGCCTATAAGGTGATCGTGGTGGGTGATGCTTTAGAGGAGTCCGGCATCCTGAAGGGCTGCACGCAATTTTTCGCCGTTCGTGGCGTTGATGGGGCACATGGGCAAACGAAAATCATTTGTCATCAGTCCCATCATAGCGAGAGCAGTTTTTACAGGAATGGGATTAGTTTCTAAAAACATGGCGCGATTCAGGGGAGCCAAGTCGTAATGCAATTGACGCGCAAGGGCAGTGTCCCCCGTGGCAAAAGCTTTACACAGGCCCGCCATCTTTGCGGGAGCCACGTTTGAACTTACAGAAATGACGCCACTTCCGCCAATGGCCAGCAGCGGAAGCACGGTGAAATCGTCCCCAGAGAGCACTTGAAAGCCCTTGGGGCAGCATTCAAGTATTTCAGAAACTTGTGTCAGATTGCCTGTTGCTTCTTTGACTCCCACAATATTGGGGAGCTCTTTGGCAAGGCGTCCTAAGGTTGCAGGTTGCAGGTTGCACCCTGTGCGTCCGGGAACATTATACGGAACAATAGGCAACGCTACCTCTTGGGCAATGGCTTTAAAGTGGAGGTACAAACCCTCTTGGGTGGGTTTGTTGTAGTACGGCGTGATGAGCAATGCCCCGTCCGCCCCCGCTTTTTTAGCAAATTGCGCCAGTCTGATAGCCTCGGCGGTGTTGTTGGAACCTGCACCTGCCAGCACGGGGACGCGCCCCTTGGTCTGATGAATGCAGATTTCTATGACATGTTCGTGCTCACTGTGGGTAAGCGTTGCCGATTCACCCGTAGTACCGCACGGAACAAGGCCATTAATGCCTTGTTCTATTTGCCATTCAATAAAACGCCTGAAGCTTTCCTCGTCCACAGTCCCGTTCTTAAACGGGGTGACAAGGGCCGTAAATGCGCCCGAAAAATACATGATGCACTCCTTTGACCGTAGTTTGTGTACGGTAGATAGGGGAGCCTACAAAAATTACTGGTTGAGATATTCTTTCAGTTCTTTGCCGGCGCGGAAGAAAGGCAAGCGCTTGGGTTCAACCACAACGCTTTCTCCTGTTTTAGGATTACGCCCAGCGTATCCTTCGTATTCTTTAATTTTAAAGCTGCCGAAACCGCGAATTTCCACGCGTTCACCGGCCAATAAGGATTCTTTCATACAATCCACAAAGGTGTTCACCACCAGCGCCGCCTCGTCTAAAGGAAGGTTGGATTCGTCTGAAAGAGTTTTTATTAATTCGCTTTTGTTCATGTTATGACCTCATAAGGTTAAGCTTAGGTGAATGATACAGCTGCTTTTATTCGGCAGAATATACCAAAAGACTGAGAAGGTAAATGCCTTCCGACCGTCGGGGTCGAAAAGGCTATAATTATATTATTATATTAGAGGGTACGGCATATTACCATGCAAAGTCGACTTATTGCGGGGGCAATAATACGGGGCGTGGGGCTAGCCAGTCAAGCATATTTAAGCGGATGCGCTGTAGGCGGGCGGCAATATTTTGTAAGTCTTGTCCGGCAGGGGAGCCGGGAGCCCATTGGAGCAAGGGAACTTGGCGGCGCACGGCTTCGGTCAGTTTGGGGTCGTGGCGGACTGCCCCCAATAACACGGGTTCAATTCCCAAAAAATGCTGGCAAGCACCACTGAGGCGGGA
>JAVVPD010000086.1:0-8598 GCA_036655975.1 Desulfovibrionaceae bacterium
GACAGCCTTTTTTGTTGGGTTCAATCTTTTTTGGCCCCGTTCCTGTGTACCCACCAGTCCGGATGAGGGCCGGCATACCACCATTCACTATGATTAACCGTCATCATTACGGTGGCCAATTCCTGAGCATGGGGGGTGTGCAACCTTTGCAGCGCGCTTTCCAGCCATGTGTCGGCAAAGGTATTGCCCAAGTCGCTTTCACGCTTAAGGTTGAAAATCAGGTCCAATTGGTCCGCATCGTGGGCAAGATGGGCTTCCAGTGATTGGTTGTCCTCCAATTCGTCCCACAAGGGCAGAACATCATTTTCCAGTCCCGTGCCGTCCACACTGTCAGCCATGGCGCGGCGGGCGTTGGTGGTGGTGTAGATACGATTCACATAATTCATGTCTCCGGTGCGGGCTTCACCCAAATCATGAAACAGACACAAAAAGGTCGTGCGGGCCACGTCTGCTCCAGCCATACGCGCGAGCACATAGCCCATGACAGCCGTGCGGAACGAATGCTCGGCCACGCTTTCCTGCCCGCTGCCTAAAAATTGATAGCCCGTGCGCGGCGTCAAGCGCAGCATACCTACTTCATTAAAAAAATCGACAATTCTTTGCTGACGGCTGCGGTCTGCGGTGTTCTCTCTGACATTGCACGGGGCGGACATAGGGCAGGTACTCCTTGGCACCATGGCGGCGTTAAGAAATTTTGATCCATTTCCGCACTATGCGGATAAGCGTCTCTGGATCAAAGGGTTTGGTAAGATGATCATTCATGCCTGCAGCTAACGAAATCTCCCGATCCGTATTCATGGCATTGGCGGTCATGGCAATAATGGGCGGATGCACGCGGTTTTGGGGGCGCGCCCGAATGCGGCGTGTGGCTTCCAAGCCGTCCATGACGGGCATTTGCACGTCCATAAAGATAAGATCAAAATCTTGTTGCGCCACGCAGGCGCATGCCTGCTCCCCGTCCCCGGCAATCGTCACGTCCAAGCCGGCCTGCTGCAACATTTCTTGGGCAATCATCTGATTAATTTCGTTATCTTCCACCAAGAGCACTCGGTATCCGGTCAGCACACCGAATGTGCTGGGAGATTCCACAATCGAATCAGCGTCCAACATGGACGCTTCAACGCAAGGGATAGTGAAATAAAAGACGCTGCCCACATCTTTTTTACTCTTCAAACCAATATCGCCCCCCATCAATTCCACCAATTGTTTGCTGATAGCCAGCCCCAAGCCCGTGCCGCCATAGCGGCGGGTGATGGAGCCGTCCATTTGCGAAAAAGGCTGAAACAGCAAACCTTGCTCCTGCTTTGTCAGGCCTAATCCCGTATCGCGCACCGCCACCCGCACACGATCTTTGCCTTTGCACCGGCAGCGGGTCACGTCAATACCCACGCTCCCGGATTCGGTAAATTTGACGGCATTACCGCACAAATTCACCAACACCTGATACAGACGCAAGGCATCACCCCGCAAAACGGGGGGAACATCGGGGGCAACCTGCCACGTAAACGGCAAATTTTTTTCCTCGGCCCGCACATTGACCACGGCCCGCACATTGTTCAAAATATCCGCCAGTACAAAGGGGGCTTGCACAATTTCCAACTTTTGCGCTTCAATTTTGGAAAAATCCAGAATATCATTGATAATCACGAGCAGATTATTTGCAGATTGTTGAATTTTATGTAAATAATCCCTTTGCACAGGGCTGATCTTGGTCTGAAGGCACAAGTAGAGCAGGCCCAGAATGGCGTTCATGGGGGTGCGTATTTCGTGGCTCATGCGGGCAAGAAATTCCCCTTTCGCACTGGTCGCCGCTTCGGCAATATCTTTAGCCTGCCGCAGGTCTATGGCCGCGCGGTGTTTCTGAATACTGGCAGCCAACAGAATGCCGCAGGCAGATAAGGTGCTTTCTTCCGCAGCGGACCACGTGCGCTCGCCCACGCAATCATCAAGACCGATAAAACCCCAAATTTCTTCATTAAAACTAATGGGCCGCACAAGAATGGAAATAATGCCTTGCGGGCCCAGTTGCGCCTGTTCGGTCGGCGACATCTGCCGTACCAGCGCGTTGATGCCCGCGCCGCGCTTAAAGGCATCGCGCCATAGGGGCAGCACATCGTCATAGCTGATATCCACACAATAGGGATTGCCCTGCTGCGGCGGAGAATTTTCTGACCATTCATACACCTGATCGCAATATAAGCGACCGTCTGCCTTGGTGTGATTCTGCCAAATGTACACTCGGCTTGCCCGCGTACTGTCCGCAAGATGCCGCAGCACTTCATTGACGGCATTGTTAAAGGACTGCTCGTCAGAAAACAATAAGGTGCGGGCAACCGTATTCACCACCTGCAACAAAACATTGCTGGTTTCTAATTCAGCATTGCGCTTGTGCAGTATATCCTGCAATTTTTTTCTCTGCCATAATACAGTAAAATATCTTGATGTATGCGATATTTGTTTCCCAAAGCCGACACAGGATACCTCGCGCTCCCGTTTGACTGCGCGCAGTTGCTGAAAAATTGTTTTCCCCATGCTCAACCTCTACTGTCTGTGCTAAAAAACTCTTTTTGAAAATGGTCAAAACCGGTCTGTACACGCACCGGAGTATTGTTGCACAAAATATTTCCGCTGTCCGTCACCGTGCCGATCCCTTGTAAACGCGGCAAAGCCGCATGCAAGGCCGGCAAAAGCTCCGGCGCGCAGGCCCCCAGCAGTGCATAATCCTCGCCTCCCTCATAGGCCTGAAGCACGGGGCTCAAACCCTGATTACGGGCATGGCTAATCACTTCTGGGTGCAGCAGGCCTTCCGGCACAATGAGTTCCGCGCCCATTCCCGCGCCCTCAACCCTCTGCCCCTCCTCCGGTATCCGCCCGGTGATGCCCAGCAGGTGCGGCAAGTCTCGGGCCAAACCGTCGGACACATCCATAAGCACGGGCAAACGACTTGTGCCGGCAATGCGCGCCAGCGTCAATCCGGCTTCCACCTGAGGCTGTGGATTCAAATGGGCAGCACAGGCCATGGGCCACGCGTCCATAGCCGAGCGCCCTTGGCTCTCTAAAAGCTGCAAGCCCGTGCGGGCAAGGCCCAGTGCGCCAATCACAAACAAACTATCGCCGGGCATGGCCCCGCCTCTGGTCAGATAGGCCCCTGTGCCCGTGCTTTCCCCCCACACGGTGATGGAAATATGGATTTTATCCGCACACGCCAAATCCCCCCCAGCCAGTACCATACGCTGCTGGTGGGCAAGATCCGCCATGCCTGCAAAAAATTCTTCCACCCACGGCAGCGGAATGGACGCCGGCAGGCCCAAACACAGGGTAAAGGCCACGGGCCGCGCCCCACAGGCCGCCAGATCGCTCACGTTCACCGCCAGCGCCTTATGCCCCACTTCACGGGCCAAAAAATAGCTGCGCCGAAAATGCACGTCTTCAAGAAACAAGTCCGCACTCACGCACAAAGGATTACCCGCCCGCAACACGCAGCAATCATCCCCACGGCCCAACAGCAGGGAAGGATGCTGCACGGGAAAATACCGCCCCAACATCGTTAAGAGCCTATCTTCAGATAAAGTGACTGTCATAAAGACCTCATTCTTCTCTGCGTAAAAAATCCGCCATGATAACTTTAAGCCCAAAGCCCGGAAAATTCACTTGATATTTGTCCGGAGGCAAGAATTTGATCATCTTGCCCCGCCCAAAAATTTTATGGTGGCAAAAGCCCAATTTGCCCGCCGCAGCGCCGTCGCTGTCCTTTGCAATGTCTTGCGTATCCTTAAAAGGTACCGCAGGGGGAAAGGGCGAATCTTCCACAGGCTGGGGCAGCAAGCGTGGTGGCCGTGGTGCTGCCCCTCCCCCACCGAAGGACGGTTTTTGCTGCATCACCCCGCCATAGCCTTCAACCCACTCTTCACATAATTTGGCCGGCAATTCCCGCAAAAAAGGACTCCGCGTCGCAAACACCGTGCTCTGATCCGCACGGCTGTAAATACTGGTGGGCGCGTACAAATCCAATTGATGCCGTGCACGGGTACAGGCCACGTACAACAGACGACGTTCCTCTTCAAATTCCTCCACCCGTGCCGCCGCATGCCGCGAGGGAAAGCGGTCTTCCACCACGTCAATAACCAACACCGCGTTCCATTCCAGCCCTTTAGCTGAATGCACCGTGGACAGGGTAATACAGCCCTCGGCCTTGTCGTCTTCTTCCGGCGATTCCAAAGCCAAATCTGCCAAAAACACGTCTAGGCCGTCGTAAGTACCCGCCATTTGTATAATTTCTTCCAGCCCCTGCTGCCGGCGGGGCCAATCGTCGGGATAAAGGCTTTCCAACATGGGTTTATAATGTTCAACAATATCCTGTAATTGCCGTGAAGGGGGCCCAGGCAGGGCCCGCGCCTCGTCCAGAAAACGCATGTCCGCCAAAAAGGCGGGAAAACGCGCAAAAGCCTTTTCTGTCGCGGGGGCGTTTCCCGCTGTCGCCACAGCATACAATTTTTGGGCAGTCTTGGGGCCCACGCCCCCGTGCAAAGCCGCCACCCGCTGGAAGGCGGGCATGTCCAGAGGATTAAGGCATAAGCGCGCAAAGGCGATGACATCCTTCACATGGGCGGCCTCGGTATAGCGCAGTCCCCCGAATTTGCGAAAAGGAATGCCCGCCCGGTTGAGCGCCATTTCTAATTGATAGGAATGGAAACCCGCGCGGAACAGCACGGCAATTTCGTGGGGCAGATGGTCGTGCAACAGTTCCGCCACCCGCCGCGTGACCACCTCGGCCTGCGTAAAGTCACTCACAGGAGACACCAGCCGCACAGGGTCGCCCCCCTCACGGCTGGTGAACAGGTGCTTGCTAAAGCCGTCCTGTGCGCCTTCAAGCAGGGCGTTGGCGACATTCAGCACCGCTTGCGTTGAACGGTAATTTTCTTCCAATTTGATGATCCGCGCGCCGGGGAACAGCTTTTCAAAATCCAAAATATTGCGAACATTGGCCCCACGGAAGGCGTAAATAGACTGGGCATCATCACCCACAGCCATAATATTGCCCACGCCCCCGTCAGCCGTGGACGAAAGCAGGCGCACAATACGGGCCTGCACCAAGTTGGTGTCCTGATATTCGTCCACCATCACATGGCTAAAACGCCGCCGCAGATAGTCCGCCGCACGGGCGTTGGTGCGGAGCACGCTCTCAAATTCAAACAGCAGATCGTCGTAATCCAGCAAGGAATGCGCCCGCCGATAGGCCGTGTAGGCTTCGCCCAAAGCATGCAGCGCGTCGGCATGGGGCAGCAGGTGAAAAGCCTCGCGCCGCAGCACTTCGTCCACGGGCAATTCTTTATTGCGGGCCTTACTCAAAATACCTACAATATTTTGGGTTTTTGGAAAAGAGCGGTCGCCCTTGCCCAATTTCAACTCGTCCTTGCACTGCTTCACGGCGGCAGCAATGTCCGCGCTGTCCATGATCGAAACATGTCCGCTTTCCAGCCAGTCCGGCGCAAACTGCCGCAAAACCGTGTACGCAAAACCGTGAAAGGTGCCCCCTTGCACTTGGGCTAGCGCATGCCCGCCGTAACCCAGCTTGCCGTCACCGTGGTGGTCAAAGCCGCTCTGGCCCGCCAAAGCGGACGCTCTTTGCAGCATGGACTGGGCCGCCTTGCGGGTAAAGGTCAACAAGAGCATGGCCGAAGGGGCAACGCCCTGTTCCGCCAAATACGCCAAACGGTAGACAATAGTGCGGGTTTTTCCGCTGCCCGCCCCAGCAATAACCAAAACCGGTCCGTTGACCGTGGTGACGGCTTCATACTGGGCGGCATTCAGGGCTTTTTTATAGTCAATCATAAGAGCAAAGTATCATAGAGTCCTACGGTGTGCTAGAGCTTACATAAGCGCTTGGCAGCAGCCCCGAGACGCGCTATGCTCAAACAGTAATTTTTACCTAAGGAGTCCCCATGTCTGAAAAGCTCAGTCCCTTTGCCGCTGCGGTGCAGCACGTGCTGGAAGCCGTCATTTTTGAAAATTGGCTCCGCTTCTATTTTATCTCAGAAAAACCAAATAATCCCGATGATCTATATATCGCCATACCGGATCAAGCCCTGCAACGCATTCGGGAACAGTATCCACACATGTACCCCATGGCACTCACCCTCAATGCCCAGACCATCGACTTTGAAACCTCCCGCCGTACCCTGTGTACCTTTGTGGCTACGGAGCTGGACGGTAAAATCATTCCCTCCGACATGGGCCCCAAGGTTTTTGACAGCTCTACCTTCCAAACCGAAATGCAATTGTTCAATACTTGGGTACAGGCCCACGAAGACCAATTAGACCGCGCCTTCATGGACTTTGGCATGTGGCGCTCACTCTTTGCTGCGTGGCGTAACTCCGATGCGGTCAAAGAATGGGCCACCCAACTTAACACCACGGCCCTGCACACTCTCGGATCTACGCCAGACAAAGTATCCACACTGCAATAACGAAAAAACATATTTCTGACAAAAAGCCCTGTGGATGCCCAAAACATGGTGTAAACACGTCTATAAAAGCCAAAAAACATACTTTTTTGGTAAGTATTCCCCATACACCTTGCCCGCAATATCGCTAAACGACTTGCGGCACTCATAATAGTATGCTAACTAGCTGCCAGCTTGGCAGTATCCTGGGGGGGGACTCCCCTACTGTTGAGCGTTCTACACACATGCAACAACTTGGAGGTCCCCTTATGCCTTGGGTACAACAGTATTCTCCTGTGGGCGGCGTTGTCACATCTGCCTTAATTGCCGCCGTTCCCTTAATTATCCTGTTTTACATGTTGGCATTCCGCCGCGCAAAAGGACATGTTGCCGCATTTTTTGGCCTTCTGGGGGCCTTGGCTGTTGCTGTCGGCGTCTGGAAAATGCCCATCGCCCTTGCGGCGAGCTCCACACTTTACGGGGCCGCCTTCGGCCTATTCCCGATTATCTGGATCGTCATCACCGCCGTGTGGGTCTACAACATGACCGTGGAATCGGGCGAATTTGAAATTATTAAAGACTCTCTGGCCCGCCTGACCGACGACCGGCGTTTGCAGGCTTTGTTTATCGCTTTCGCCTTCAGCTGTTTCATTGAAGGGACAGCCGGCTTTGGCACGCCTGTGGCTATCGCCGCCGCCATGCTGGTGGGCCTTGGCTTTACCCCCCTTTGGGGGGCGGGTATCGCCCTGATTGCCAATACCGCGCCCGTGGCCTTTGGCGCCATCGGCGTACCGCTCATTGTAGCCGCGCAGGTTTCCGGCCTTGATCAAATGACCGTCAGCGCCATTGCGGGCCGCCAACTCCCCTTGCTAGCGCTGATCGTCCCCTTGTGGGTATGCGTAACCATGTGTGGTTTTAAACGCTCCATGGAAGTACTGCCCGCCATTATTGTGGCTGGCGTGTGCTTTGGCGGTGCACAATTTGTGCTTGCCAACTTCCACGGCCCCACCCTGCCCGACATCGGCGCAGCCATTGCCACCATTATCGGCTTGGTTGTGCTGCTCAAAGTCTGGAAGCCCTCCTCCACCTTCCGTTTTGAAGGCGAAGGCTCTTCCACCCTTACCGGTGCGGGCTATCCCCCCAGCGTGGTTCTTCGTGCTTGGGGCCCCTACATTGTGCTGGCCGTATTTGTATTTTTCTGGGGCCTGCCGGAATTCAAAAAAATTCTTAACGACCTGCCCGGCGCGCTGGTCGCCTTTACGTGGCCTGGCCTGCACGGCGAAGTTATGAAAACCGTGCCCATTGCCGCCAAAGAAACCGTCTACGCCGCAAGTTACACCTTCAATTGGCTTTCTGCCGGGGGCACAGCCATTCTGCTTTCGGGTCTGGTTTCCGTACCCTTTATGCCCAAATACAGCTTTGGCAAGGCCACGGTATGCTTCATCAGCACCTTTAAACAGTTGATTTTCCCCATCTGTACCATCTCCATGATCTTGGGTCTTGCCTTCCTGATGAACTATTCGGGCATGAGCTCCTCGCTCGGCTTGGCCTTCACCAAAACCGGTTGGCTCTTCCCCTTCTTCTCGCCCATCCTCGGCTGGCTTGGCGTATTCCTGACCGGATCAGACACGTCCTCCTGCGCGCTTTTCGGCGGCATGCAAAAAGACACGGCTATCGCCGTGGGTATGTCCCCCGAATTAGCCGTGGCCTCCAACGCCTCTGGTGGGGTTACCGGGAAGATGATCTCCCCGCAATCCCTGTCCGTTGCTACCGCTGCCACCAATATGGTGGGGCAAGAAGGTAACCTCTTCCGCTTCACCATCGGGCATAGTATTGCCATGACGCTGGTGCTCTGCGTGCTGACCTATCTTCAGGCCGGCCCGCTCAAATTCATGCTCCCCTAGGGCACTTGACATTGACGCATCTTCTTTCGCCCTTCCGCCACTCCCGTGGCGGAAGGGCGCTTGCATGCCAGGGGCAATGCCGGTTAAGAACTTGTACCCCAAAGCCCGCACTTTCTGCCTTTTCCCCGCTACGGTAAAAAAAATTAAACAATGCTCCCCCACCGCGCACGGCATCTTTTAGATACAACTCCTATATTTCCATATGGATACGGTAAAATAATCTTTCTTTCATTTTTGGCACAAGAATTGCT
>JAVVPD010000087.1:0-8444 GCA_036655975.1 Desulfovibrionaceae bacterium
TTTTGGGCTAGCGTCTACCTCCTATTGTCATTTTACTTCGCCTATCCGCCGCTATGCGGACATGATTGTCCACCGGGCTTTAAAACATGCTCTGGGCATGAATCCCGGCCCTATTCCTAGCGAGCATGCTTTATTGATGCTGGCGGACAATCTGAACCGCCGCGAAAGAACCGCCATGGAAGCCGAGCGGGAAATGGGCCGCCGTCTGGGGGTGCTGGTGTTGCGGGATCGTGTGGGCGAAACCTTCACGGGAACCATTGCGGGCGTGTCGGACTTTGGTTTGTTTATTGAATTAGACGCCATGCCGGTGGAAGGTATGGTGCGTGTGGCAGATCTTGGCGACGATTATTATGAATTTGATCCAGAAAAGCAGGAACTTATTGGTGCACATACGGGCATACGCTTCTTGCTTGGGCAAAGGGTACTGACGCGCCTGAGTGAAGTGAATGTAGGGCGTTTGGAAATTACCTTAGGCCTTTTGGAGGGCCCGGAAGGCTGGACAGCCGGAAAGGTTCGCAGCAAGACCAGCCGGCCTGCGCCAAGACGCGAAGGCGCGGGCGCCCCTAAAAAAGCCGGTTCGCGCTTTGGCGGCGGTTTTCGTGGCAAGGGGGGCGATTCGCGTGGCGGTGGCCCTAAAGGCCGAGGCGGTGCGGGGCGCGGCCCTGCGGGTGGTAAAAGATCTGGTGGTACGGGCGGTCATACGCAGGGCCGTTCTGCAGGTCGCTAACGGGTATGGGCTTTTTGCGTCACACCCAGCACATGGGGCTGGCAGCTTTGATTATGGGCGGCAGTATTGTGCTGTCACGTTTCATGGGGCTGTTGCGCGATAAAGTTATTTCGTGGCAATTTGGGGCTTCGGGGGAAGCGGATCTCTATTTCGCTGCCTTTGTTGTGCCTGATTTTATTAATTATCTGCTGGCAGGGGGCTATGTGTCGATAACCCTGATCCCCCTGCTGGCCCGTCGTTTTGAAGAAGACGCTGAAGACGCATGGCGTTTTTTTTCTGCCGTGTTTTGGTGGGCCTTGCTGGTTTCCACGCTGCTTACCGCCCTTGCGTGGTGGCAGGCTCCCCAGCTTTCGGCTTGGGTAGCCCCAGGTTTTAGCCCAGAGCAACTCCACCGTCTGGCCTATTTCCTCCGTATTATTTTACCCGCACAGGTGTTTTTTTTGGCGGGAGCCTGTTTTTCCGCCCTGTTGTTTTTGCGGCGGCAATTTTATATTCCTGCGCTAACCCCTTTACTCTATAACGGGATGATTATCGCGGGGGGCTTGCTGATGCCGCTCTTGGGCGGCGCGCAAGGCATGGAAGGCTTTTGCTGGGGGGTCACGGTGGGCGCGGCTGTGGGCGCTTTTGCCCTGCCGTGGTGGGCGGCCGCTTCGGGCGGTGCCTTGCGGATTTTTCCGGTGCTGCGGCATCCGCTCATGCGGCGGTTTTTGTGTATCGCTTTGCCTTTGATGTTGGGGCAAAGCGTGGTGATGCTCAATGAGCAATTTATGCGGATTTTTGGTTCACTGGTGGGGGACGGGGCGGTGAGCCTGCTCAGCTATGCCCGCCGTATTTCCCAAGTGCCCGTGGGAATGGTGGGACAGGCTGCGGCGGTGGCCTCCTATCCTTTTTTGGCGGCCTTGGTGGCCCAAGGAGCTACGGCACGTTTTGGGCAAACCTTGAGCACCGCGCTGAACACCAGCCTGAGCCTGTGTATTCCGCTGTCGGCCTGGATGATTGCCATGGCAACGCCCACCATGTGTTTGATTTTTTACGGCGGTAATTTTGGCATGGCTGAAACCCTTGCCTCCGCGCCTTTGCTGCAAATTATGATGCTTGCTGTGCCCCTCTGGGTGGTGCAAATGTTGCTGGGACGCGCTTTTTACGCCCAAGGCGATACCTTAACGCCCGCCTTGGTGGGCACGGCAATGACGATTGTGAGTATCCCCGCTTTTTTACTGGTGAAAACAGCCTATGGTATAGCGCTTATTACCAGTCTGGGGGTTGCGGCCTATGTGGGGGCTTTGGTGGTGCTGTGGCTACGCCGTCAGGGGCGCGGTGCCTTTGTGGGCTTGCAGCACACGCTTGTTTGGTCGCTGGGGTGTTCCACGCTGGCTGCCGTTCCCGCCGCCTATGCCGCCCAGTACAGCATGACCTTGGCCCTGCTTCCGGTTTTGGCGGCGCTTCTCGCCTTAGCGGTGGGTGGCTTGCTGTTTGCAGCCATCTATGTCCCCCTGATTTATTGGCGGGCCCCCACATTGCTCGAACCGATTATACGCCGATTCCGCAAAAAATGATGTCCTGTCTGGGCCAGACAGCCCTTTTTTTTATCCCAATTTTGTCACTAAAGCACTGACGACCAGAGCGACGGTTTGGCGGCGGATGCGCTGGCGGTCGCCTTCAAGGTGGAGGCATTGGCTGGAGGTCACGCCTTGCACACAAAAGCCCAGCCACACCGTGCCGACGGGTTTTTCGGGGGTACCGCCGTCTGGCCCTGCCACGCCGGAAATTGCCACCGCAATGGGCACGTGCAAAAGCTTGCATGCCCCTTGGGCCATGTGACAAACGACTTCGCGGCTCACGGCCCCGTGCACGTCTATACAGGCGGCGGGAACGCGTAACAGCGTTGTTTTTATGCGGTTGTCATAGGCAATAATGCCTCCAACAAACCATTGTGAGGCGCCGCTGATGCTGGTAAGGGTCGCCCCCACCAGGCCGCCTGTGCAAGATTCTGCCGTAGCGCACTGTAGGCCGCGTGTCGATAACTTTTGGCCTAAAATACACAATTCCGCTTCGAGATCTTGGTAAAAATTTCGGGAAGAAGGGCAGGGCTGACGGGATGGCATGAACAACCTCGTAATGTTTGCACGATTTTTGCAAGATTGCAGATGTGGAGTGTGCCATGAACGTGTTCAACTTTGATCCTAATACCATTTTAAGCCTGATTTTAACAAT
Organism: Desulfovibrionaceae bacterium; assembly: GCA_036655975.1. Lineage (GTDB taxonomy): Bacteria > Desulfobacterota > Desulfovibrionia > Desulfovibrionales > Desulfovibrionaceae > CASQEL01. The sequence goes on from JAVVPD010000087.1 coordinate 2,942, forward strand.
CATGCGGGTGAGCATTGTACTTTTTATGCTGCCCGTCTTTAATTCAGAGAAAATCCCCATGGCTGTCAAGGGGGCTGCTACAATTGTGATAACATTGGCAATTTGGCCCCACATTGCCTTGTCTGGCGCGCACTTTCCCGCACACCCCTTTGACATGGCTTTGTTGTTTTTTTGGGAAATTGTTCTCGGCCTAGTGCTTGGCATGTGTATCAACTTTGTATTTATGGGGATACAGGCAGGGGGGGAACTGCTGGGTTTTCAAATGGGTTTTTCCATGATCAACATTGCCGATCCGCTGACAGGCAACCAAACCGGTGCGGTAGCCTTTTTCTTGTGGATGGTGTCATTGTTAACTTTTTTAAGTCTTGACGGTCATTTGTATATGTTACAAGGCTTTGCCATGAGCTTCAAGCTTATTCCCGCTGGGGGGCTGCTGATTGGTGATCTTTTATTGCGTCAGGTCTTTGACCTTGCAGCGGATTTATTTGTTGTGGCGCTGAAAATTGCGGCTCCCGTTATGGTGGCGCTTTTTCTGGTGGAATTGACCATGGCACTGGTAGCCCGCACCGCCCCGCAAGTGAACATTATGGAAATTGGTTTTCCGCTCAAGATTGCGGTGGGTTTTTTCTTTGTGGGCCTGCTGCTCGTGATCATGTCCGCGCAGATTGAACAATTTATCGCGGGTTTGGAAAGCATGTTCAGCAATGTGCTACGGGCGGGCAGCCCCTTGTTCCACACGCGTTAGAGCATGTAGCTATTTTCAATAGCTAAATGCTCTGGCGACGGGAACCGTCGCCCGCCCCGTAGGCGTAGGCGAAATTTATTTTCGCCGTAAAGCGCCGGAGGGAGCGTCTGGAATCAAGAATGTTTTAGAGCATGTAGCTATTTTCAATAGCTAAATGCTCTGGCGACGGGAACCGTCTGGAATCAAAAAGGTTTTAAGGGAAGGGAAAGAGCATGTTTGGCGCACAATCAGATCCGAGTAAAACCGAGGCCGCAACCCCGAAACGACGCAGCAAGCAGCGCAATGAGGGGAACGTCCCCAAATCGCAAGAATTGCCCAAATTTATGAGTTTGGTGGCGGGGCTTGTGGGTTTAAGCTCGTGGATGGGGGTGATGGCTGAAGAAATTAAGGGTATTTTTCGCTATTTTTTAAAATATTCCCACCAATTTGTAGTCACGCCCGAGTCTGTGTACGACCTGTCTATCAGTGTTTCCGCACATATTGCCACTATTGTGATGCCCTTGATGCTGTTTTTAGCGCTGGTGGCTTATCTAACCCAGCGTTTGCAGGTGGGGAAATTGTGGACAACGCAGGTATTCAAGTTCAAGTGGGATCGCTTTAACATTATCAAAGCCATTAAACAGATGTTTTTTTCGCCGCAGACTTTTTTGCGCTTGTTTAAAAGCGCGCTCATGGCAACAGTGGTGGGCCTTGTGCCCTATATGTTGATTAAAAAGGAATTCGTAAATTTTTTAGCCATGTATTACGCCACCCCCGAGGGCGTAGCGATTTATATGCTCAAAACGGGTTTTACCATGGTGGCGTATACCCTTATTCCTATGGCGGTCATTGCCGCAGTGGATTTATGGCATACCCGTTTTGCCTACAATGAACAGATGAAAATGACCAAGCAGGAAGTTAAAGACGAACAGAAGCAGTCTGAAGGTGACCCGGTTGTCAAGCAACAACAGCGTCAGAAAATGATGGAACAAATGGCGAAGCGTATGTTGCAGGACGTGCCCAAGGCGGACGTGGTTATTACCAACCCTACACACATTGCCGTGGCTTTGCGCTATGACGTGCTTGCGGCTCCTGCGCCCATGGTGCTCGCCAAGGGGGCGGATCATTTGGCGGAAAAGATCAAGGCTGTGGCCCGCGAACATAATGTGCCCATTCGTGAAAATGTACCTTTGGCACGGGCTTTGTATAAAGCAGTGGAAGTAGGCGATATGATTCCGCAAGAATTGTTTAAAGCTACGGCCTCCATCTTAGCCAGCATTTGGCGGATGAAAGGTAAGATACCGGGAAGATAGTATGAAATAAGTATTTTTTGCAGTGTAACAGTTGGTTCAGATGTTCACGGAACAGACGCACAGGAGTGTCAGAAACATGGCAAGTATACCTAATCTTAATTACGAACGCTTCGCAAAACAGGGCGATGTAATGCTTGCCGCCGGCGTGGTGATAATTCTGTTTGTCATGCTGGTGCCCCTGCCGACCTTTATTTTGGATATGCTGCTGTGCGTAAGTATTTCTGTTTCCTTGCTGGTGTTGATGACCACCATGTTTATGTCGTCACCTCTAGAATTTTCGATTTTTCCTTCCTTATTGCTGGTCACCACCTTATTGCGCTTGTCTTTGAACGTGGCCTCCACCCGTCTTATTCTGCTGAACGGCGATTCGGGGGTGGAATCGGCGGGTCAGGTTATCCGCGCCTTTGGGGAATTCGTTGTCGGTGGTAGTTATGTGGTTGGCGGCGTTATTTTTATGATTCTGTTTATTTTGAATAAAACCGTTATCGCCGCTGGTACCACGCGTATCGCCGAAGTTGCCGCCCGTTTTACCCTTGACGCCATGCCCGGTAAGCAGATGGCGATTGAAGCCGACTTGAACGCGGGCCTGTTGGATGAAAAAGAAGCCACCGCTCGCCGTCATGCTTTACGCAAAGAAGCGGATTTTTACGGGGCCATGGACGGTGCCTGTAAATTTGTGACCGGCGACGTGAATGCGGGCATGTTGATCACCATGGTGAACCTTATTGGCGGCGTGCTCATTGGGGTGGTGCAAAAAGATATGCCGTGGGGGCTGGCGCTTACAACCTATTCGCTCCTGACCATCGGGGACGGTTTGGTCTCAACCATCCCTTCAATTATCACGTCCACGGGTACGGGTTTGTTGGTGTCGCGCGCGGCCTCTGAAGCTAAAATGGGTGAAGAATTCCTCGCGCAGCTCACCTTTAATACGCGTGCATTGCAGGTTGTTTCCGCCGTGTTGTTGGTGTTTGCGCTGGTGCCCGGTCTGCCTACGATGCCCTTCTTGGTGATTGCTGGGCTGATTTTCATCGTGTCCCGCGCTACCGCCAAGGGAGAAGAAGTGCTTGGCGCAGACGGCAATCCCAAGTCCGTGGGCGGCAAGAAAGGTCAGTCTAACGGCGGCAGCGCCGACACCCCCGAAGAAGTGCAGGCCCTTTTGCCCTTGGATTCTTTGGAATTGGAAGTGGGCTATGGCCTTATTCCGCTGGTGGACGAAGAACAGAGTGGCAATCTTTTGTCCCGCATCCGGTCTATCCGCCGTCAGTTTGCGCTGGATATGGGGGTGGTTATTCCCTCCCTGCATCTGCGCGATAATTTGCAGTTAAAACCCGGACAATACGCCTTGCTTATTAAGGGCAATCAGGTGGCTTCGGCAGAAATATTGGTGGATCATTTCTTGGCAATGGATCCCGGCGGTGTGCATTCGCCCGTCAGCGGCATTGAAACCCGCGAACCTGCCTTCAATCTCCCCGCCCTGTGGATACCCGATTCCCAGCGCGAAGAAGCCATGCTGGCGGGCTATACGGTGGTGGATCCTGCCACGGTTATTGCTACCCATTTGACGGAGGTGTTCCGCCGTCATCTTTCGGACTTTTTGGATCGTCAGGCTGTGCAGGGACTGCTGGATACCCTCGGCACGCATTCGCCCAAGGCGGTGGAAGACTTGGTGCCTGGGGTGCTGCCTTTGGGTGTGGTGCAGAAAGTGTTACAGACACTGGTGCATGAAAATGTCACTATCCGCGATATGTTGACGATTGTGGAAACCTTGGGTGACTACGGCGGCGGTGTCAAAAATCCTGAAGTATTGTGCGAATATGTGCGTGAGCGTTTGTCACGCTCCATCGTGAAACCGTATATGGATAGCGAGGGCATGCTGCCCGTGCTGACTCTGGATCAAAATGCGGAAAAGGCCGTGCAGGAAGGCATCCGTCAGACCGAAGGGGGCACCTTTTTGTCGCTCAACCCGGTGATAGCCCAGCGCCTTATCCAGAGCATTAATGCGGCGGTGGACGCGGCGGTGGGCAGCGACGGGCAGCCGGTTATTTTAGCCGCCCCCCTGATACGCCCGCATTTGGCGCAATTGATTACCCGTTTCTTGCCTTCTGTTCCTGTCATTTCACAAGCTGAAATACCCCCAGATGTGCGCCTGCAGTCTGTGGGTACCGTGGGGATTGAATAATGCATGTAAAAACCTATACCGGAACCAATTCACAGGAATTGCTGTCCCAGATAAAAACAGAATTGGGGCCAGAGGCGGTTATTCTTGGCAATCGAAGTTTCCGTAAAGACGGGGTGCGTTGCCATGAGGTGACCGCCGGGGTGGAACGTGCGCTGTTCGGCAATGGAGGCGGCAATGGCAATGCTTCTTTCAACGGTCAGGGCCGGACGGGCACAAAAGCCAAGCAAGCTCCAAACGCCAATCCGCAGCTGGAGCAGGTGAGCAATATTTTGCAGGCCGCCATCAGCAACGGGCATGCCAACATGGGCGGAACGCCTCCCGGCTGGACAGAATGGCATAAAGAATGGTTGCAAATTAAAGAACATTTATTTGCGTTGATGAAGCCCTCCATTCAAATGGATCGTCTTAGCCCTCGTCAGCGGGTGGCTTTGGAATATTTGCAGCGCGAAGGCGTGTCTGACATTGTGGCCTTGGAATTGTACAAGCATTTATTGAGTTCTCCGGGGGCTTCGGTGCTGGAATCGCTGGGCACCATGGTGCCCGTGCGTACGTGGGGTTTGGACGCATGGCGCGAACGTATCCATGTAATTTCTGGGCCTTTTGGGGTTGGTAAAACCACTTCTGCCATCCGTATGGCTTTGGCTTTGCGTCGTCAAAAAACTGACATAGTGATCGCCTTTATCAATGCAGATTGTCATCGGGCCAGTGGGCGCCTGATGTTGCGGCATTGGGCGGAATTATCCGATTTTTCGTGCTATGAAGCCCCAGATGCCGGAGCCATGCGTAAGGCCCTGAGCGCCAGCGCGGGGGCGGATAAAGTGTTTATTGACCTGCCCGCTTTGGGACGTGAGGAAACGCTTGAAATGCTGAAAGCCCGCTTGGGCCTTGGCGATTCGAACGCGCCCACCCATTTGGTCATGTCGCCTCACCATGACAGTATGCAGATTTCTGCCTTTTTAGCACGCTATGAAGTGCACGGAGCCGGCAGTTTGGTGTGGTCCAAATTGGACGAGGCCGTCAGCTATGGGGGGCTCGTCAATGTGGCGGCGGCCTGCAAAATGCCTATTTCGTCACTGTCGCACGGGCCAGGGCTGCAACGTACCCTGAGCCCTGCCACCGAACCTTTGTTATGGCGCCTAATTTTTAAACGTCAACTGCCCAGTGAAACGCCGTCTTCTATGGAAGCGCCCGCTGTGCACAGCCCTATTGGAGCCGAGTCATGAGCACCTTACCTTTAGTTTTTTCCGTCACTTCGGGCAAGGGCGGCGTGGGCAAAACCAATCTTGC
>JAVVPD010000088.1:0-8404 GCA_036655975.1 Desulfovibrionaceae bacterium
TGGTGGGATGTGCGGGGTTCGAACCTGCGACTCTCTGCTTAAAAGGCAGATACTCTACCTACTGAGTTAACATCCCGGATGGTTCCCGTCGTCGGGAAAACTTCTATATCTTTACGTGACCGTAATTGTCAATAGTTTTATTTTACAAATTGCGCTTTTCTACTTTGGCCCACGTATCTTTGAGGGTAGCCGTGCGGTTAAAAACGGTGTGGTTCGGGTGGCTATCCGCGTCCTTAATAAAGTAGCCTACCCGTTCAAATTGTACGCGATCGCCTGTTTTACAGTCGGCCACGGCGGGCTCGGCCTGCGCGGTAATACTGCGTAGGGAATCTGGGTTGAGGTAGTCCAAAAAGGTTTTCCCTGCTCCGGTGGCATTGGGGTTTTCCACGGCGAACAGATGATCGTACAAGCGCACTTCCACAGGCAGGGCATGGGCTGCAGAGACCCAATGGATGGTTCCCTTAACCTTGCGACCGTCTGGGCTGGAGCCTCCACGAGTTTCGGGGTCATAGGTGCAGTGGATTTCGCTAATACTGCCGTCTGCGGCCTTCACTACGTCCTGACAGGTAATGTAATAGGCATAGCGCAGGCGCACTTCTGCGCCGGGGGCGAGGCGATGGTATTTTTTGGGAGCTTCTAAACGGAAATCGTCCTGTTCAATATATAATTCGCGTGAAAAAGGCACTTTACGCGAACCATAGGCGGGGTCTTCAGGGTGGTAGGGCATGTCGAAGGTGTCGACCTGCCCTTCGGGATAATTCGTGATGACCACCTTGACGGGATTGAGCACGCTCATAACGCGTGGGGTGTGGGCGTTGAGGTATTCGCGGATACAGAATTCCAGCAGGCTGTAGTCCACTGTGGAATCCGCACGGGCGATGCCGATGCGGGTACAAAAATCCCGCAGGGCTTCTGCGGGCACACCGCGCCGGCGTAGGCCGCATAAAGTGGGCATACGCGGGTCGTCCCAGCCGTGGACGTAGTTACCTTCCACCAATTGAATGAGCTTGCGTTTGGACAATACGGTATAGGTGAGATTCAGTCGCGCAAATTCGATTTGCTGCGGATGGTACACATCCAGTGCGTTAAGAATCCAATCGTACAGTTCACGATTGTTGATAAATTCTAGGGTGCACAACGAATGAGTAATGCCTTCCAATGAGTCAGACAGGCAGTGGGTGAAGTCGTACATGGGATACACGCACCACGTGTCACCTGTGCGGTGGTGGGGGGCGTGGCGGATGCGGTATAGGGTAGGATCGCGCATGACCACGTTGGCGGCGGACATATCAATTTTGGCGCGCAATACGTGTTCGCCATCCTTAAATTCTCCGGCCCGCATACGTCGAAACAGATCGAGATTTTCTTCTACCGAGCGCGCACGGTAGGGACTTTCACGGCCCGCTTCTTTGAGGGTACCACGGTATGCGCGAATTTCGTCGGCGCTCAGGCTGTCCACATAGGCGTGACCTGAGCGAATGAGTTGTTCGGCAAATTGGTAGAGTTTTTCAAAATAATCAGAGGCATAAAACTCACGGCCTTCCCAGTCCCCCCCTAGCCAATGAACATCTTCGCGGATGGAGTCTACATATTCGGTATCTTCTTTTTCAGGATTGGTGTCGTCGAAACGCAGATTGCACTGCCCCTGAAATTCTTTAGCAAGGCCAAAGTTCAGACAAATGGATTTGGCATGCCCCAGATGTAGGTAGCCATTGGGTTCAGGAGGGAAGCGGGTGTGCACATGCGCGCCACGAGCCGCCATATCCGCAGTGATGCGGGTACGGATGAAGTCCATTCCAAGGGTATCGTCAGTGGCCGTTGGCTCTTTGGGTGCCGTATCGTTCATGTGTGCTTCCTGCTGTGTTCCAAATTGTTGTCGTGTAAATACAAAATACCTCATAAAAATACGACACTCCCGCAGGGGGGTCAATGGGAAGCTTGCGGTAGATCCGGGAGAAGGGTAGCCTATAGCGTCAAGGGTGACGAATATTTGACGCTAAAGCCTTTGTACTTTGAATTATTCCACGCGAGCAGATGAACAAGGAGTTGTCATGGTCAAAATTACGCGCCGATCCCTCGGTCAGGAAGCTACAACGCTGTTACGGCAAATGATTCTGGACGGGCAATTCGTCGCCGGGCAAAGGCTGGTGGAAGATCGCATTTCCACAGATTTGGGCATCAGTCGCACTCCTTTGCGTGAGGCTTTGCACCGTTTGGCGCAAGAGGGCTTGCTGGAAAAACGCGCGGCAGGGGGCTATGAATTGCGCCGTACCAATGTGGCGGAGCTGGAAGATGCCGTGCACGTGCGCGCTTTACTGGAGGGGCATGCGGCGGCTTTGGCGGCCTCCCGCGCTACCGAGGGGCAGCGGCAAGCTCTTGTACGCAATCTGGCAGATTTTCAGGAGGCAGCTCAGGCCGAAGATGTGCCGCGCCTGATTGTGTTGAACGAGGAATTTCATGCCACCTTGCGTGATGCCGCCGGTTTTGTGATGTTGCGTCAGATGCTCAGTGAACTGGACGGTATGGTTGAGCGTCGCCTGCGGACCAATATCCCTTTGGAAAAAGCGGGGCAGTGGTCTTGCCCTGACCACGAGCATATTGTGCGGGCCATTGAGGCTCACGATCCCGCCGCTGCTGCGGAAGCCATGCGCGCCCACGTGCACCGTGGTGGCATGGAGATGCTGGCGCAGTTAAAATAGGGCTTTCTCTTTTTTTTACGCGCACGTTTTTAGTGATATTCTTCCCGTAAAAATTTTTCGGCGAAAGTTTTTATGGCTTCTTCGGTGGTCATAAGCATATCCATTTGTCGGGTCACAATGAGCAAGCGACCGAGTTGGTCAAGGCGGGCTTCGACGGCTTCACGGGGGTATTTTTGAAAACGGGCTTGGATGCGGTCGCCCAGAATATCCACGCGAAAATCGAGGGCCGCAAGAATTTCGCCAATACAGCGCACGCGGCGATTGCGGCGGGTTTCGTCAGCCGCGCCTCCGGCAAATTTGAACGTGATGTAGTTTTTATTCATGGTGTTGCCGCACCATGCGTCGAGCACGGCATAGTGGTAGCCCACGCGGGAACTGAAGTTGAGATAATGGTCGGAGACAATGGCATAGCTGCGTTCGCCAAAGCGCTCGCCGCCGCTGTTATTGCCGCCAATCATGCTTTGGCTCATGACGGCGAAAAAGCCGCCCATATCCACAGGGCGAGGGCCACGGGAGTGCACTTCGGGCCTGAGCATGCCTTTGAGCAGGGCTGTGAAAGGCCACGAGGTGACGTTTTCGGGGTGCACAATGGGGCTTTCCGGATTTTCCAAGCCTTCGCCAAGATCGATGACGTGCAGGTCGAGGGGGATGATGCTTTTAAGGCGCACGGCAACGGCTCCTGCTTCGGACGCGGAATCGGACAAACGGAACATTTCGGTATAACTCTGTTCATGCACAAAGCGCATCACATCGTGCAGCGAGGTGCAGTGGGCCGGGCTGAACAGGGAGGACTTGGGGTCAATCAAGTGTAAGGGGAGGATATGTTCGGCCACGCGCTCGAACAGGGCATGGACGGGACTGCTGGTAAAGGCGGGGACGGCGCTGTGCTTCAGGCGCAGTAAAGCGGGCACTTCCCCCGCGTAGATACGACCGGACAGGGCGTCAACGGTGACAAGGTGCCCTGCCTGCAAAACACTGCTGGCGTTGGGAACATTGAGGAGGGTGGGCATGTGGCATTCACGGCATACCGAGGCCATGTGTCCGGTTAAGCTGCCGGTATCCGCCACAATGGCGGCGGCGCGGTCCATAACCACCACCATGTTGGGGGAAGAGTGCCGGGTGACCAATACGCCGCCTTCAGGGAAGGTTGTGAGGTCGTCTTCCGGCTCCGCCAGCACCACAGGGCCGCAGCCGATACCCGTGGCGGCAATGTCCGCCCCTTCAAACAGCAGTGTGGCCTCGGCAATACGTTGTGGGGGCGGCCCGCTGTAAACGCGCCCGTCGGCCATCCGCATGGGACGCGATTGCAGCAAAATGATCTGCCCCTGCGTATTCAGTGCCCATTCCACATCCTGCGGGCGGTGATAATGCTGTTCCAATTGTAGGGTCAAACGGGCCACTTCTTGGGCTTGTGTTGCGGTCAGGCAGGGAATATCGCGTTGATCAACGGGAACATTGAGAGATTGCACGACAGAACCTGTTCCCTCACGGGCCAATTGCAGGTGCTGCTCTTTGTGGGCGCATTGCTGTTGCTGCATGTGCCCGTCACGCGTGATTTCCCAACTGTCTGGGGTGGCTCCGCCGTCCACGACGAGTTCGCCGAGACCCCATAAACCGTTGATGACTACGCTGTCTGTATGTAAATTTACCGGGTGCCGTGAAAAAGCTACCCCAGCGGCTACGGCGTCCACCATTTCCAGACAGACCATCGCCATGAGGCTTTGTTCAAAAATATAGCCGTGGGAGAGACGATAGGTAATGGCTCGTGGGGAAAATAGGCTCGCCGCCACAGCGCGGAAGGATTCGATCAGGGTTTCGCGGTGGACACCCAAAATGGTGCGGTATTGTCCCGCAAAGGAGTGATGTCCGTCTTCATCCACCGCACTGGAACGCAGGGAAGCCACCGCAAGGGCGGCGTCTGCGCCAAAAGCCTCGTCCCAAGCGGTATAAAGCGCATGCTCTACGGCGGGGGGAAGGGGCACCTGCAACAATAAGGCCTGCACGGCGTCGGAAACATGTTGAATGCTGGCGGGGTCGCTCACCTGTGCATTGCGGAGCAATTTGCGTACTTCCTCCAGCACCTCACCCGAATGCACATAGGCGCTGTAGGCTGAGGTGGTGACTGCAAAACCGCGTGGCACAGGCAGACCCACCACATTGGCTATTTCGCCCAAATTGGCGCATTTGCCCCCCACATGATCGGCATGCGCTGCGGTAATTTCGGTCAAGGGCAGGGTAAAAGCCCGCTGGCAGGCTTCGGGGCGTTGATCCAGTTCCGCGATGATGCGGCTGTTGATGCTTTCCACCACCTTTGCCAAAGGTGCGTACGCATCCTTGGAAATAGCGTTGAGGCTGCTCACCATCCGCATGGTGTGGAAGACCGCCTTGGTAGCCTCCGCCCGTAAATGGCTGGTGGTTATGGGGCTATCACCGTGCAGATACTGCTCAAGGCCTGCCATAATATTCGCTAGGTCGGTATTGGATTGCAGTAAATCTTTAAACGACACATAACGCCGTTTAAACACCCGCATCACCTGCTCCCGCGAAACTTTAGGCGCTCGGCCCAACAATTTGGCAATATAATGGAGCATATTGTTATCCTTTTTTTTCTGCCTAAGGCAGGGGGCAGGATTGGGCTACAAGGTAACGCAAGGCTGGGCCACGGCCCTGTTTGACGAGAATACCCAAACGTACCATTTCTTGCAGGTCGTATTGGGCGGTACGCATGGAAAGCTGCATTCCCACAAGATCTTGATACTCTTGCCGTGAAATACTGCCCGCCGCCACTATGGCGGGTAGGGCGGCAAGTTGGCGCGGATTCAGTTCCTGTTGTTCGATACTCGGTGTCGGCGTAGTCACAGGCGCTTGCATGGCGGCGGGCTTGTCTGCGGCTTCTTGTTGCACGGCAGGGGCGGTGCCCACCTTGGGTAAGGATGTATCGCCAAACACGATGGATTCAGCATAAATGAGTGACCCTTCACTAAAGGTCATGGCGCGGATAAGGACATTTTTACATTCGCGCACATTGCCGGGCCAATCGTAATTGACCAAGCGGTCGAGCGCCCCTTTGCTGAGTTGGGGGGGCTGGATGTTTTGTTCACGGGCGGCTGTTTGCAGAAAATGCTGGGCCAGCAGGGGGATATCATCTTTATGATCCCGAAGGGGCGGGGTTTTTACGGTGATAACGGCAAGACGGTAAAAAAGGTCTTCGCGGAAGAGCGTATCTTTAGCCATTTGGAGCAGGTTCACATTGGTGGCGGCAATAATACGTGCGTTAAAAGGCAATTCACTGTCGCTGCCCAGCGGGCGTATCCGGCGGATAGCCAAGGCGCGGAGCAAAGCCTGTTGAACTTTGGGAGAGGCGTTGGCGATTTCGTCCAGCATGAGGGTGCCCCCTTCGGCGGCAAGGAAAGCCCCCTTGCGCTCGGTGCGGGCCTCGGTAAAGGCGCCTTTTACGTGACCGAAGAGCGTGTCCATCAGTAAGTTTTCATCCAATGCGCCGCAATTAATGGATATAAAAGGGCCATTATTACGGCCGCTCTGGCGGTGGATGGCGTCGGCGGCCATTTCTTTGCCGGTGCCGGTTTCGCCGATAAGCAGCACATCGGCAAAGACGGAGGCGGCTTTGTGGATATGGGTACGCAAATCCTGCATAACGGGGGTTTCGCCCACAATACCGAGAGCGTCCTCTAGGGACGGGGTAAAGGGCATGGGCTGGCGTTGCCACTGGGCGTTGACAGCGGCTTCGCGCATGAGGGTTTCCTCGTGCATGGCTTTGATGCGTTCCAGCAATAGATTCACTTCGTTTTGAACCAGCCCCAATTCCAAGGGGATGGGCTGTAGGTCAAGGTGTGAGGGCACGGTGGATTCACCTTCGGCGCGCACAGCCTGGGCAAAGCGTTGGACGGGGCGGGCCAGCCACCGGCCCATATAATACAAGGCTACGGTCAGGCAGAAAAGCGCCACCAGCGAGCAGATGGCATACACGCCGAAAAGATGAAAACTGGGGGAGCCGCTGCCGTAGCTGGTTTCGGTGAGCGCCACGCCGCCAACGAGGTGAGGGGAAGAATCTGGGGTACTCTTAAAATAGAGGGGGGCGAAACTGACAATTTGCTGGGATACTTGCCCCCCAGAAAGGGTAAAACCGCCGCGTAGAAAAGTGTGCCCTGAGCGACCGGCCTGAATTTCTGAGACGAGGCTCCAAAAATCTTCGTGTTCGGGGGCGGGGCGGAAGGCACTGCTGAAACTGGGGCGACCGAAATCTCCCTTAATTCCACTGCGTACGCTGTCGGTGGACAGGGGGGGATTTTTAATGTCGGGATTTTCAGACTGGAACAGTACCCATCCTTGGGGATCAAAAAACATACTCCGAGTTTTGTTGGGGCCGTTGTCTGGGTCATAGAGGGGCGAGCGGAGCGAGGTAAACAGGCTCAGAGTATCGCGCAGGGTGGTGACATCAAGAGAAAGGATAAGCAAGCCTTGAAAGGTTCCTGCCGCATCGTAGACGGGGGTGGTGAGGCGTATTACAAACAGAGAAATACTTTGCAATACGCCGTTGATAGGCACCATGGAATAGACCACTTCGAGCGGCTCACCAAGAACGACATGCCCGGGGCGCCGCTCCACCGCAAAACTTTGGAAGGGGCTAAGGCGGGCTTCACGGGCCACATCATTGGGCACGGTCACCACTTCGCCGTGGTAATTGAGCAGTAGAAAGCGATTTTCTGGAGAAACACCTAAAAAAGCAAGCTCACGGTAGCGGACACTTTCAACAAGGGGACGGATTTTGAGGCGGCGGCTCATTTCGGACTGGTTCATGTTTCCCGCCGCCAGCACCAGCAGCTGATTGCGGGTGTCATCAATAATGCGCTCGAATTCGTGGGAAATGGCGAGGGCCTGAAGACGGGTATTGCGCGCAATTGCACGATTGATCATGTCGTCGGACAGGCGACCGGTAATCCAAAAAATACTGAGTAACAGACCGCCGAGTAAGGGGATCCCCACAGCTAATGTGCGGCCTGTAATACTCAGCGCGGCAAAGGGCGCGGGCATAGATAAAATTTTTCCCGCAATGGGAGGATATGAATACCGCATGGCTCCCCCTTATCCCGCATTTAAAAGGAACTGTGTTGCACAGTATCCCATAAAAGCGCAAACCACAAGCACCGCCGCACGGAATGCTGGAAGGCTTGTTTCTCCGTAACGCTAGGCGGGCTCTTGTTTTGGAGGAGAGTGTACAAAATATATTGCGATTCTCGATAGATATATATGGATATTTGTAAGGGGATAGGGCTGAAAACGCATGTTTTGCCTGCGGGGCTGTATAACTACGTAAATTTGATATATATAATTTTATAATTAGCGTGCAACGCACCGAGCAAACGCGCAACATGTGATTTATGGCACGAGCCATGCAACAGAGGGGCTGTGTGAACGAAAAAAGTGACGATATGCAGGCTGCTTTATGTTGCAGCACTTTGAAAAGGACATTTTTTTGCAGGAGGATGGCATGAAAAGATTGCATACTCTTTGGGTCACCGTGTTTGGCCTGATCTTGTGCATGCCGGTATTAGCGCTGGCCGCCGGCGGCGGTAAAGCGGCGCAAGTGGTTATTGTGGCCGACACACGCCGTTTAGACGGTATTATGTTGTGGTGGGCGCAAATGTATAATGATAGTCATCTGTATTTTACTATTCTGACGATTA
>JAVVPD010000089.1:0-861 GCA_036655975.1 Desulfovibrionaceae bacterium
GCTATAAAAAATGCACCTAATTTTACAAAGGTGCATAATAATACTATTATTTAAGCATATTACACATTTGCACAGCTAAAGTGTCACGAATACACAACAGAAGCATATTTATTCTATATCTGTAATCATTACTATTTTTTCGCCAACATGGTATTTTACCATGCTTCTTTAAGTATAAAGAAAAAAGGCACATAACTTGCTAACCCTTTTACGAATGGCCATTCATCTGTTTGTTTTAACTCTCAACAAAGGGTTTACGAAATGCCACAAGCCGTTGTCTACAATATCCAACGTATGTCCACAAAGGATGGGCCGGGCTTACGCACAACAGTGTTTTTGAAAGGTTGTCCGCTTCGCTGTCCATGGTGTAGTAATCCAGAATCACAGTCTTTTGAGCCGCAAGTTATGGTTTTTGAGGATCTTTGTTCCGGATGTGGGCAGTGCATGGAAGTATGCCCAGCACAGGCTGTCGTAAAGAAAGGCAACATATTTACGAGAAATAAACAACTTTGCACTGATTGTGGTGCCTGTGTGCCGCTTTGTCCCACCAAGGCCCGGGTTATGTCCGGTGAAGTTATGAATGTACACCAAGTGATGGAAGTTATTCGCAAGGATGCCCTATTTTATGCCAATTCTGACGGTGGCGTAACTTTCGGTGGCGGTGAACCCACGGCAAGCGGGGATTTTTTACTCGAACTGCTACACATGTGTAAGGAGGAAGGCTACCACACCTGCGTAGATACCTGCGGATTCTGCTCACCCAATCAGTTCGCTAAAGTTATTAATCTCGCTGATTTATTTCTCTTTGACTGTAAGCATATGGATCCAAAGCACCATACGACGCTGACGGGAAAGGATAAT
>JAVVPD010000089.1:871-8353 GCA_036655975.1 Desulfovibrionaceae bacterium
CGTGCCGCGCTTGCATCCAAAGCACAGGTTCGTATTCGTGTTCCCCTCATGCCAAACTTGAATGATTCAGCTGAAAATATCCGCGCTATGGCGAATTTTTTGGAACCATTCCGTGTGCATGAGGTAGAAGTCATGCCGTATCACGCTTTTGGCAAAAGTAAAATTTCAGCTTTGCACAGGGAACAGCCGTCTATCCAAGCCTACACGGCTGAGCAATTGAGTCATGTTTTGGCAAGATTTACAGACTGTGGCTTAAAAGCTGTAATTGTATAATATATAGATAGAGAAATAACGCAAAATACGTGTAACCACAATCAAGGGAGACTTCAATGAAATCCGAAGTACAAACAGAGGGAATGCAAACTGTTGACGGAAAGAAGGACAAACTTGCTAACGCATTGGAAGCACACGCTGTTTCACGACGAAATTTTTTAAAAACCAGTATTGCCAGCACAGCCGCCCTTTCAATAGGGCCTTTCTTCCTCCGCAATGTTTCTGCTGCCGAAAACCCCCACATAAAAGATTGGCAAGTCGCCCCCCAGCGCAAGGAATTTAACAAAGACGCCATTACCCTAAAGTGTGCCTGTTATTACCCCAATGCCGGTGATATTGGCAGTGGTATTCACTGGGAAACATTTAACTTTCTAGAAAATGAATTCAATGGTCGCCTAAAATTTGAAAGATATTTCGGTCAGTCCTTGCACAGCCTCACAGACGGATTCAAGGCCCTGCGGGCGGGGCTTTCCCACATTGCCCAAGCCTATCCCCTTAATAATCAAGGGGCTTTTGACCTCTGCATGGGCGACGGTTTGCCCTTCCTGTACAACAACGTGGCTGTTGCCACACAAACCATGGAATCCATGTACCCTAAGTGGTTTAAATCGGAATTTGAGCATCAGGGCATTTATCTTGGTTGGATTCCCTTTTTTGATGTTCAGGCCATTATCTGCAAAAAGCCCATCCGTAAGATGGAAGATTTGAAGGGGCAAAGAATTATGGGATTTGGTGGCGCGGTGCTGCGCGATACCTTGATCGCACTGGGGGCCACGCCGGTTTTCACCTCCGCGCCGGATACCTTTATTGCCTTGCAACGTGGTGTCGTTGACGGTGTTGCATGGGCGGCGGGCAGCATCATTCCATGGCGTTTCCATGAGGTAGCAAAATACCTCACCATCACCGGTCTGAGCTGTACGGCCATCAATTACGGCATAAACAAAGAAAAATTTGATAGTTTCACGCCGGACTTCCAAAAAGAGCTGTATTACAAAATGCGTTTAGCCGGCAATCATATGTCGGAAGGGTACACCAAGTTGGAAGACCGTGGGCATAAAGAATTACACGAAAAGGGCGTGGAAATTATCACACTGGCGCCCGATGAAAAGGCCCGCTGGCACGAAGTTGGCGATACCATTTGGGAAAAATTCATCGCCATGAACGAAAAAAAGGGCTTTAAGGCCAGAGAATTTGCCATAGATTTTAAAGCTACGGCTGCCAAGTACAACGCTATGTCCATCCCAGAGCTACGCTCCTACGTGCAAGATCCAAAGAATATGGTTCACGGTATTATTGACGGTTTTTAGGCCGTTTTTTTATTCCGCGTTATTGCACCGGCATAGCCGCTTACGGTACGTCACAAGCGGCTATGCTTGAGCTGACTTTCCACGAAAGCATGGAGTTATTTATGTATGACGGTATAAGTATTCCTGGTGTCGAATTGGCTGAAGAAATTCACCTCCAACGTGAGGTTGCCCGGTCGCCTTTTGTCCGCTTCATTAATAAGCTTTCAGATATAAGTTCCGGCGTGAGCACCTATCTTGTGTACCCAGCGATTCTCCTGGTTATCATTGTTGATGTTATCGGACGAAACTTTTTCCTCACGCCACTTTCTTGGGCCACGGAAGGCAGCAGTCTTTTCCTTATCGCGGCTATTTTTCTTGCCGTTGGCAGGGTAGAATTGGAGCACGACCATATCATTCTTGATATTTTGTACGCGCACTATTCCCCCCAAACAAAAATGAAGTGCGATATCTTCACCAGATCGTTAGCGGCCCTGTGGATGACTGGGGCAACTATCCGTAGTGCTATAGAAATTCCCACCTCCATCGTCCTGCGCGAAAGCGGACAGGATTTCCGTTACCCCTACTGGCCTTTACGGGTTCTCATGACCATTGGCTTCCTCGTCCTGACCCTCTGCCTGATTGCGAACATTGTGATTGCCGTTAAAGACCTACGTGAGGAGAAAAAAAATGGGTGAAATGTATATGCTTGGATATGGCGGCATTACCGTCATGCTGATTTTATGTGTGGTGGGCATGCCTATGGCCTACGCCATGTGTACTGTTGCCAGTATTGGTCTGTGTTTTACCCTTGGCCCTGTCAACGCGGCTACGCAAACAATGCTTATTGCATGGGAACAGGGCAGTAACTTTTCCCTGATGAGCGTCCCCTTATTTATTTTTATGGGAGCCATTGCCTATCATACAGAAATTGTATCAGACCTTTTTGACGCAAATCAAAAGTGGATAGGCTTTTTACCCGGTGGTCTTGCTGCGGCGGGTGTTTTGGCAGGGGCCGCCTTCGGCGCGGTGACAGGTTCCACAGCCGCAGCCTCCGCCACCATGGCCTCCACCGTCATACCGGAGTTGGAAAAATATAATTATGACCCAGAATTGTCTGCCGGGTCAGTCGCCGCTTCAGGCGGGCTGGCGGCAGTTATTCCCCCCAGTGTATTCCTTATTATTTTTGCCGTGCTTACAGACCAGTCCATCGGCGAACTCTTCATCGCGTCCTTTACTCCCGGCATTATGATAACGGCATTGTTCACCATGTATATCCTGATTCGCTGTGCGATCAATCCCCAATTGGGGCCTCGTGGTCCTCAGTACACATGGGGGGATCGCATCCGCTGTCTGCCCGCCGCCCTGCCCATTATTGTTGTATTTATGATCGTTCTCGGGGGTATTTATTGTGGGATTGCCACACCTACAGAAGCGGCAGCCATGGGCGTTGTCGGGGTTATGTTGATTGCCGCGTGTATGCGTCGGCTCACCCGCAGTCGGGTTATACCAGCCTTCGTGGAGGGCACAAAGTTAAGTGCGGCTATTTTCTTTCTGTTCATCGGTGGCTGGCTTATGGCACGTTTTCTGATTACCACAGGCGCCACCCACCACATGGTGAATCTATTTTTAGGCCCTTATCTTCATGATGTTCATACTCTTTTTAATATTGGGCTGCATTCTGGAATCCACGTCTATCTTAATTTTGACCATGCCCTTTATGTTCCCCATTACCCAACAATACGGCGTTGACCCCATCTGGTTCGGCGTGTTCGTAACAGTAATGATGGTGCTTGCGGGAATCTCACCACCGGTAGGGCTGAATGTCTTTATTGTACACGGGATTTGCCCGCATATTTCTGTCAAAAAAATATATCGAGGATCCTTTCCTTTCCTGCTGATGTTGGTTATTTCTGTAATTCTCATGACAATATTCCCAGAAGTAGTCACCTATCTCCCACGGTTAATGATGCCATCCTCATAGAGGATCTTCCCAATACCTTATTTATAGCGGGTGCTGCTTGGGGCGGCACCCGCCCTTACGATTCTCACCATGAGCAAAAATTTAGGAGGGAGTGAACATGAAGACAGTGCAAGAACAAATCGTCAACATAGAATGGGAGATGTTTTCACAAGTACACAATGCCGACGGGCCGATGGGTTGTCAAACTGATCGCACTACTTTTAAAGTTATGCGTTCCAGTCAAGCAGAAAGCTGGCCCCAAAATGTCTTGGAGAGTTGGCTCCATGACCTTGAAACAGCAAAGTGCGAGGGCCGAAATCTCATGAGCGAAAAATACGCGTGGATGATGGAAAGCACTTTCCCCGAGGAATTTAGTCGGCTCGCCGGCAGCCTCCCGGCGGTAGACAGCACAACACTGAGCTTGATTGAAGATATTGTGCATGCCCATGTGGCCTGGAAGCTGGAAATAGCGCAAAAATACCCGCGTTTGAACGAAAAGGGCAGACCCGTGCGTAGTTGCGAAGATGGCCCTTGGATCACGTCCTTTGAGACCTACCTCCGGGGAGAATTAAAAACCTATTCGCCTGAAACCGTACGTCGCTTACACCACCATGTGCAGAATCTGCAAGCCCGTGGGGAAAATGCAGCGGAAACCACCCTACAAAATCAGGTGCGGCACTACGGCTACGCATCGCTTGACGCAGTAGAATAAGCGCAAAAAAGCCAGAGGACATTTTGGATACGAAATGCCCTCTGGCTACGGCTTTTACGCAGGCGGTACGTAATTTGCCGTTATTCTAAAGCATTTTTGATTATTGTTGAGGTCGACATCAGTTAGAGCATTTCAACTTTGAAATGCGATAACAAGGCTGCGTGAGCAGCCTTGCGCCACGAAGCCGCAAGCGCAATTTATTTGCGCTGTTATGCGGCGAAGTGGGCGTGCCTTACACTTTGAAACGCATAGCGTTTCAAAGTTAATCTGCTCTAGGAGAAAAGGGCTCATGAAACAACGTCCACCGTGGGAACATTACTTTCGTCCAAACTCACGGAGAAATTTTCACCGTATTGTTCAGCAAGATCCTCATTGATAACAAAAGGCAATGATTGGGCCTCGCCTGTCACATCTTCATCTTCCCGGGTATCTATGCTCAACCTGAGCACCATTTGACTTTTTCAGGGAGGGCCGACTTTGGCTTCACGTATACGCACAACGGCGTCTTCCCCTTCTTCTTTCAGGAGCACAGTCAATCGTTGGGTTGCTGCATCAGTCATCGAAATATTCATTATATCCTCGTTATATTGCTAGTGTCAGAACCATCCTATAGAGCTTGTCTACAGAAGCACCGCCACCACAGGCATGTTATGTGCGTCCAGAATAACGGAAAATTTGTTCCCGTATTGCGCGGCAAGGTCTGTGTTGATCACAAAGGGCAGAGCCTGTGCTGTCCCTTCGGTATCTTCTTCTTCGCGTTCGTCAATGCTCAACCTGAGCACAATTTTACTTTTTCAGCCATCACCTATTTTGCTTTCGCGTATGCGAATGACAGCATCGCCCCCTTCTTCTTCCAAAAGAAACTTGAGCCTTGTGGCTGCGGCGGTGCTCATGACGATGTTCATTGGAGCCTCTTTACGTGTGGCGCCAGCCCCACGGGTGGAGGGGCTGACACCGATTAGAGGGTAATGTTATTAAGCTGTTGCGTATTGAGTACGCTTTATAATTTCACTCTGCACACCCTTGTCAAGGCGTGTAAAATACGCACTGAAGCCGGCCACGCGAACTACCAATTCCTTATACTTTTCAGGTGTTTTCTGAGCGTCACGCAGGGTGTTGGTGTCTACACAGTTAAACTGAATATGGCTGCCGCCCAAATCATAGTAGGTTTTAATGAGGGAAAGCAGCGTACGTGCACCAGCCGGCCCTTCAAGGAAGGAAGGCAGCAGCTTCACGTTCAAATGGTTTGCGTTGAACTTCACGGTGTCCACAGCCTGGGCAGCAGACTTCAACATAGCGGTGATGCCGTTCACGTCCGTACCGGGCATAGCAGACACGCTCGCGTCGGTCATGGGTTCACCCCGTCTGCGTCCGTTGGGCAGGGCACCGGTCATGGGGGCAAAGTAGTTGTGGAAAGACAACGAAAAAGCGTCCATACGGGCTTCATAGTCGAAATAATCGGTACCACTGGCGCGGTATATTTCTTCTAAATCGCGGTACACTCTTTGCACCAATGCGTCCACATCAGGCTCATCGTTGCCGTGCTTGGGAGCTTCAAAGCACATTTTCCGTTCTTCTTCAAAACCTTCAAAGTTGGCTGCAAGAACTTCCTGTAGATGTGCCATGGTCATCTTCTTGGTATCGTATATCAGATGCTTAATGGCATAGAGGGAGTTTGCTGCATCAATACCGCTGGTGGTAATACACAAAGACTGAGCGTATTTTGGGCCACCTTGTTCTTCATACAGGCCTTTTTCCAAACATCCTTCGATGACGGTAGAACGGAAAACGCTCGGCACGATTTCTTCACGCATGGCATTGCCAATGTCAGAAATTCTACGTTGCTGCAACAAGCAATGCGTAGCATGTTTCTTGAACGCAGCATAAAAATCTTCAAATGTCGTAAAAGTTTTCGGATCACCAACATGGATACCGATCTGCTTCTTTGTGTAGGGGTCATAGCCATCATTAAGCGTAAATTCCACCAGCTTTGCAAGGTTGGGCTGACCTTCAAAGGTGACATACGACCCCTGCCCGGCTTGACCTGTCCCCACACAACCAAAGACCACACAATTTTTGCGGGCTTCACCAATGGTGATGCCACGGGTACCAAAGCGGGCCAAGTGACGTTGCACGACAACGGTGTTATTCATGAACTGGGGTTGCCCTACACCGGTACGGATAAGATCAATGGCCTTGCGAAGATAGGATTCTTTCATTTTAGGATGATAGAATAAGGCCAAGGTGGGTTGGATATTCCTCATCGCGATCTGGCAGTCCATGAGCAATTCTTCCAGCTCCGTGCTGGCGTCTTCACCATTTTCGGTCAAACCACCAATGGAAATAACCTGTCCTGTATGACCAGACAAGGCCAGCGCATAGGACGTGCCCTGATAGACTGCGATTTCCAAATGCTTGATAAATTGGAATTTGAGCAGGGTAAGGGCTTGTTCACGGGTCAACGTGCCGTCAGCTATATCCTGTTGGTAGTAGGGGAACATGTACTGACCATAGCGCCCGGGCGAGGTGCCGCAACCGGCTTGTTCCATTTCAATGCACAGATGCGTGAACCAAAAAGCTTGCACGGCTTCGCGGAAGTTACGGGCGGGGAATTCAGGCACACGGCGGCATACTTCGGCGATTTCCAATAATTCCGCTTTGGCCTTAGGATCTTTTTCCGCCGCAGCGCTTGTTTCGGCCAAATCGGCGTAACGATGGGCGTAGGCCACGACAGCGTTAAGAACGAGTTGGCAACCACGGTAAAATTCCATTTTAGGCGCATTGGTGGCCTTCTTAGGCAAGGCTTCCATATGTGCGTTTACTTCTTCCAAAATGGCGGCAATGCCCTTACCGATAACCTTAGCATAATCACAGGCACCAGAGCCGGTGCTGTTGTCGTTCACCGGATAAATCCAACCGGATTTGACCAACATTTCAGCATTTTCACCATAAATTTCTTTGTAAATCTTGTTCGCTCGATCATAGGTCGTGTTGCCCTTCCACTGCTTGTAGACTTTTTTGAGCAGGTCTTGGGTTTCCGCCGGAATACTCACTTCACCCAATGAGGACATCTTAACCATATCAAGCTCGTCCTTAATCCAGTTGACCTGCCATTCAGGATAGGGATACACGCCAGCGCGGACACCGGTCATGGTGCCGACAACGGGATTGCCGTCAAGAAAAATATCTTTCTTGGTCAACAAACGTTCCAAAAGTCTGGCTCGAATCATGACATTCGATTCGCTTTTGTA
>JAVVPD010000090.1:0-6954 GCA_036655975.1 Desulfovibrionaceae bacterium
GAGGGGATGCCCGTAGACCTCACAAAAGAGTACCCACGCTTTAAGGTCAAAATTTTTAAAGAGATATCCCCATGATGCGGCTCTGGCCAATCCCCCGCGCAAGGGGATTCCCGATTTGGATTTATGAATGTGCCGTATGTATTTTGCCGGAGCGAGGTCTTCAAGAAAACCGGCAGCATTACGCAACTTGAGGGTGTGCCCTTCCCACGCTTCAAAACCGAACCAGCGGGGATCACGCCATTCAATGCATGACGGAAACCACTGACGACCCTGTGTGTCCCATAAAATTTCGCACACCGCATAGCCCTTGCCGATGGCGTCCAGTAAATCAAATAACGCGGGCTGCACAATATCTTGATCAAGAAAATCCCGCACAAGATCGGCGGTTTTGAGGTCTTCGCTACTGTCTGTGGCAGCTTCTACTGTTAAATCCAGACCGGACACCTGCAACTTGCGAGTGGACAAGACCGAACGATAGTGTAAATCTTTTTCTTCTATTTCTTCGGCAAGTTCAAGATAACCTTCAGCGTCACCTTCCTCCGCGCTCAAGAGTAAGCGTCCTAGACGTTCAGGAGTACAATTCTGGGCAGGATGGGCAGAAAAAGCCGTGCGTACCCCTGTAATTGTGGGGCCAGAAAGTTCTTGCTTGAGCAAAGCGGTATCAATAGGCCGCCCATATGCATCATAAAGTGTAGCCATTACCAAGCTCCTCGCCCAAAGCGGCAGGGGCCTTGGGGTTTATCATCATCTATAGGGGCCTGCATACAGGAGGGGGCGGACAAGGCCGGTTCATAGGCATATTCACAACCCGCGGAGGTGGCACGGGCATGGAGGGCCATAGCCAAAGCCACGGCGCTGTCGCAGTGACGGTTTCCTGTGCCTCCCTTAATACGGCTTTCGGGGACACGCGGAATACCCCGAATAACCCGTAAGGCGCGTAAATCGGCTTTGATTTCCGCATCACGGGGCAGGGTAAGGGTTCTGTCTTCCAGTGCGGCCTTCACCCGAGGCATGTGTTCACGGTACCAGCCCTCGGACAGCATGACTTCATTGACGCGACTGCTCCCAAAAGTTTGTCGAGCATATTCGGCTAATGCCTGCCCATTACCCCGTGCGTCCAGTGATATGCCGCTAAAACGCGGCAGGCCTTTCACCAAAAAATGGAGTATTTGCTCCTGAGTACGAAAAGGCGCATCCCGTAATTCCAGCACCAGAGGCGTATGGGCGGTGGTATTCTCAAGTTCTGTGATCAGCCAAAATACGGACAAGTCCCCTGAACGCCCAAAATCCACCCCTAGCCAGCACGGGCTGTTGCCAAGCTCACTCAGTATTTCTTCCACGGCATTTCCCAGCCAATCTTGAACCATGCGGGCGGAAACATGCAGCGGCAAATCCACAAAATCAGCCACCGGAGGCAACCAGCGCACAACTTTGGCAGCATCGTCCATGCAGGATTCAACACGCTCACCTGTGATCCACGCGCCGCCTGATCGGCGGGGGATACAAAAAAGTTCCTCATCGGCACCGTCGCCATAGGTACGGAGCAGGTCATCGCGCCACGCTTCTTGCGCTTCCTGCGTCCATTCTTTGTGGGTGACTTTGCAGATGCGGCGGTACAGACCGTCCTCCAAGGCATCGTCCAGCGTGATACGGTGGTGAGAATACGGCAAACGCCCCGCCAAAATGTCGTTGACAAGTTCATTAAAGGCATTTTCCGCTCCATTGTGGGTTGAAATGATGATCACCTGCCCGCCCCACATCAGCAAGGCCAGCGCCGCTTTCATGAGTTCTGGCAAATCTTCCACAAAGGCGGCTTCGTCAATGACCACGCGGCCCTGTTTGCCGCGCAGGTTTGAAGGACGGGAGGAAAGGGCCAGAATTTTATAGCCGCTGGCAAAGTCGATGCGAAAAGCCTTGATTTCTCGTTCGTCACCGTCTTTGAAGACAAATTCGTCCACCTGCCCGGCAACGACACTGAATTTTTTGGCCCATTCCGCGCAGGTGTCGATATATTCCCGCGTCATATCTTGATTGAAGGAAATGTACAGCACGTCCATGCCTTCCCGCCCAGCCGTGGCAGCGGTCAGCACATCATCGCAGGCTTGCGCCCATGTCAGGCCGATACGGCGGGATTTTTCGCAGACCTTGACCTGTGCTTTGTCCGCTGCCCAGCGGGATTGATAGGGCAAAAAGGGGGCGGGATGATCTGGCAGAATGGACACGGTTATACCCCAAGGATTTCGCGGATGGCCTGCGTGTTTTCGGGAGAAAGTGCCTTGCCCTTGCCTTCTTCGGGGGCGGTGTCATGGGGCAGGCTTGCTTCCAGCTCTGCCACCAGTTCAAGACATTTTTTTACATCCTGCACGGTGGCTGTGGTAATCTGACGGGGATCGGCAAGGGCCATACCCAGCTTACGTTCCACGGCTTCGCGGAGCACGGATACGGCATCGGCCCGCGTGACGATCTTGGGGCCAGCAAAGGCTGCGGCACTGGGGATTTTTCCGGCGGCGGCAAGTTCGGCTTGTTTCAGAGCTAGGCTTTCCAAGGAGGCCACGGCAAAGGCCATTTGCGAGGCTTCCTTGCCGTCGCCCGATTGTAGCAGCTTTTCCAGCGCCAGCTTGCGGCCTTTGATGATGTTGACGCGGATGTCGCTTTGCGCTTGGGCGATTTCTTCCCGCTTGACGCGCCAGCCGCGTTTTTCGCTCCATGCCTTGAGCGTGGTGGCTGAAACTCCGGTCAATTCCGCCACACGGGCGAAACTCAGGCGATCAACGCAATAGAGTTCTTCCGCCTGGCAGACGGTATCTGGTTCGTGTTCCCAGCCCATAATACCCCCGTCAGCCGTCAATATTCGAGGTTAATACGGCAATTTGCTTATTGACGCCCCGTAATTGCAAGATTTTTTCATTCAAGGCCAAAGCCAGAGACAACACATAGTCCCCGTCTATTTCTGCAGGCTCGCCGATGATGGGCAGCGCTGCCCGCAAAGAATCCCGATGGGACAGGGCTTCAGACTCCAGCCTTTTCTGCACATGGCGCAAACTCTCACGCTGCCCGATGTATTCTGTACGTTCGCTCATTGTTTACGTGCCTCAATAATAGTTATGAGTCGTTCTGTGGCTCTAGTATTATTAATGATGATGGTTTGTAGCGCGTCCGCGATACGTTCGTAATCTTTCACCAATTCCACATTATCGTTGTAAAAGCGCACCGCTTCGGCGTGTTCCTTGCCGATTTCACGCACAAAATTTTGCGTATCAGTGCGATAGGCTTCCAGTGTGTCGCGCATATCGTCCCGGAAAATTTGCTGGGATTTTTCCATGCGGGTGATGCTGATATGCGTCATCACTAGCACGGCAATAATTACCAGTGCAGGGCCGGACAGGGCCAAAGCCAAGAGACCCGGCACACCCAAGCTGCTTAAAATGGCGGCTATGGTTTGCACCGCGCTGAGGAGGGTTTGTATGTCATTGGGGTTCATGGTTTTTCCTTCAAGGTGGCAATTTGTTGAGACTTAGCCGTGGAACCGCTGGACGACCCCAGATAATAGTTGATGACCGCCCCAAAAGATGCCGCCAAGGTGCCGAGCAGCATGATGCCCGCCTCGCCCAGTTCCGCCTTATTGCCTGCCAGCACCACTCCAAGCATGACAAAGAAACCCAAGGTCACGATAATGGCCACAATGCTGGTGCCCCAGCTTGCCCCGTGTCCGGCCTTGGCGAGTTCCACTTCACGGGCGCGGGCGGATTTCACATTTTCCAATTCCGCATTGAGTTGTGCACCTTGCCATTCCAGCAGGCGGTCTTGCTGACGGCTCTCCAATTCCTTAAGGCGGAGCAAGGTGGCGGGGTCAGCGAGGGCGTGGGCTATTTGGTCTGGGGCAGGCTCCACGCCCAAGAACGAACCTAAGAGGGTTCCCGCTGCCCCTGCCACCGCTCCTATGGGCCCGCCCAGCACCGCGCCCAAGAGAGGGGCCACGCTGGCAACGCTTTTGCCGATGTCTTGCCAATTCATACCCATTTCCTCACATAACTTTGCAGGGCGTTAGTCCGATTTATCCAGCCACGCTCAAAGGGGGCAAAGTCGGGCTTGTCGTGCACCAGACTGAGATAAAAGCCTTTACGCTGTTCAATCATGGCGGTGGCGAGGATGGGAGTAGCGTGCAGCGTTAAAAACTTACGGGTTTTCGGCCCAAGCGCTCCGTCCACTTCCAGCTTGACGCCATACGGCCCCACCAGCGTATTGCAGGCCCGTTGAGCAATGAGCGTGGCTTGGCGGGGGCCAGTGTTGACCGTGCAGTCATAGTGCAATGTGGCTGTGAGTTGGGGCAGGCCGGAAAGGTTGTAAGTGTCCCAGAATTTGGCCTTGAACAAGGCGGCGGCTTGGTCGGGTGTCAAGGCGCGGATGTCGTCCGCGTCAATATCGCCGTCACCGTCGATGTCGCCGAGGTCGTGCCCGAGGGAACGCAACCAGCGCAAGGACACGCCGTAATGGGTGATGCCGCCGGGATCAGAGGGGTGGTCGGTCAGGCCGCCTTCCCACTGTGCGGTAAAGGCATGGGCTTTTGCAAAATTGGCTGTTGTCATAAAAAAATCCTCCCTGTTATGAGAGGATTATAAAAGGTCGTGTGCGGGGATACCGTACACGAGAACACCGGATAGACAGAAAAACTATTGGTCAATATCAGACAATAAAGCCCGCACCGCTGCCACGGGAATGCGTAAAGGATTCCCTTTGCTGCGGGTTAGCTTTCCTTCTCTAATCCAATGATATACTTGCGGTTTTGATATATTGAGACAATAGGCTGCTTGTCCCGCCGTTAATTGGCACAATTTACTCACCATTTCTTGAGGACTTAACGTATATTCAAGCCCTGTCGTTACATAGCGTAAAGGCAGGGGAAGTTGAAAACCCACAGGACGTACCAATGAGCAACGCCGAGCGCAGCCCATGCAAAGATAGGTATCCGCACGGTAAAACCAATACGGAATATACTTCTTACGGCTTGTGCGGCGTTTGGGGCTGGATACAGGAAGTAATGACGATTGTGTGGTATCGGATTCTAGCACATCCGCCAAGGAGACGCACTGCAATTGCCGATACACATCAAGTAGTACCGTGCCTGTATAGGGGCGCCAACCTTGATTACAAAGTGTTATAATGTCATGTATTAGTGCGGTACTCATAATTTCCCCCTGTGAGCAG
The DNA here is from genome assembly GCA_036655975.1 of Desulfovibrionaceae bacterium. GTDB lineage: Bacteria > Desulfobacterota > Desulfovibrionia > Desulfovibrionales > Desulfovibrionaceae > CASQEL01. The sequence goes on from JAVVPD010000090.1 coordinate 5,206, forward strand.
CCCCATAATGGCATTGACCTGCTTTTCTCGCGTAACAGTACAGCGGCGGGCGCGACGGCGGGTGCAACGGCCTTTCCACGCGCACAAGCTACACGCCACACGGGTTAAGGTATCACTAATATGTATGGCAGTTAGCCCTAATGATTTATTTTGTTCTGGTGTATGTAAGATTGCCCATATACGATATTTTTGTCGTTCAATATTACCCGCATAGCTTCCGGCCAGCACTTGGTACACCGTGGCGCGGGGTAAACCCGTGCTACGGCAAAACTTATGCGTTGTGCCATATTGTTGACAAATGACCGTCTGTAAATCTTGTACGGTATCCATAATTAGAATCTGGCTTCTACTTCCGCGCGGTGCTCATGCAGCTCTTTTTCACGCTCGCGGTGCTGTAAATCGGTCAACAGACGTTTGAGGAGTTTCCAATCTCTGAGCCACGCGAAGGACTCTACCTTGAATTCCCGCTGACAGCGCGTGTCCAGACTGGTCATATCGTAGCCGAGCTTATGCCAGATAGCGCAAATCATGCGCTTAGTGGGGCCAAATTCGTCATTGGCAAGGCTGTAATAATCAGAACGGGCATGGGGCCTGACCTTGGGGGCAGGCTTGGACGTAAAATTTGCGCCAAGGCTTGCAAGATGCTCCACAAGGCGGGATAGCTGTGTAAAATCCAATTCTTTTGCGGATTGTGTGCCGAACATATTGTGCAGTAAAGCGCGGTAAGCGGCCTCGTCCAAATTGGGGAGCTGCTTACGAGCAATGGCAATTTTGGCGTACAGGGGATTACGATTTGGGCTGGGGGCCATAATATATACCTCGTATTATAATATTTTCCCATGGGGCAAACCATGTGCCCTTTTCATAGGTATGCACACAAACATAGATTTTACCGTCATACAGCCGCACGGGCTGCGACCTGAGCGAGGCCTGCTCGCAGTGCTCGATGCCGTGTTCGGTATAGCGCACCGAGGCCCGCGCCTTGGGGTGGTATGCGGGGCACGGCGGCAAGGGGGATAGTCCCCCAAGGGACATAGCAACCACCAGTTCCGCAATGGCTGCCCTGTCCATAAAACGCGGGGAACCGTCAGGGCAGTCGTGCCAGCGGCGGTCGATGCGCACGCGGTACAAGCCTTCTGGCCCGCCGTATAGCGAGGCATCGCTGAGTTCCACGCGGGTGCGCTGTGTGCCAACTTTGACACTAAATGATGTTGCAAATTTGCGTTTGTCATTCATACTACCACCGAATAAGAACGCCATGAAAAGGAAAGCTGTGTACACGGCGGAAGAAATTTATAAAATCCACAAAAGTATAAAACCCGTCTGCTACTGCCAGTGCCTCCGCATCCTGAACAAGTTCCCCGTTGATGAATATTAGAACAACACTATTAAATTCTACCATTTCGATGGATTGAGTTTGTATACATATGGGGTCAGGCTTAATCAGCTTGCGACAAAACCTAGTACGCATACCCGTGTAAAGCTGCACGGGTTCACCTAAACGTGCATGACGCCGTTTGCCCGTGGCGCGTATGGTCTGACGCTTGACCCCCGATTCCACCAAAGAGGCAAATCGAGCTTGAAAGTTGTATGCGGACATAAGTTTTCCCTTGGCTGCATCGTCAGGCCATAGCCGCCACGCTATGACGACCGCCCACATGGGGGCGGTTTCGCTTACTCCAAAGCCAAAAATGTTGGGTGGGTGCTTTTTATCGGCGTTGACAGCGACACATGGGAGGCTGCATGAGC
>JAVVPD010000090.1:6964-8265 GCA_036655975.1 Desulfovibrionaceae bacterium
CTTCTCGTTCTGTCTTTCAATCAGTTTAGGTAGTGCGGCTTCTATTAGTGTATTTTTGGAAAGCACAAGTGACGTACTGGAGGCTGGAGTGGCGTGTTTTTGCTGCATCAGTCTGTCTATAATAATTGATACAGCCCCTAACAAAAAGGACTCCCTAGCTCTTTTTTTTGATATATTGCTGCGCAATCGCTTACATTTCGTGCGCATATATTCTGACGCAAGGCGTAACAGAGTCTTGTAAAGATACCCGTACATCCACCCACACACTTCTGGGTCTGCCCCAACTCCCACGAATACTGTTGAGCCAGAACAGCGTTCGTGGTAATATCTACAATCAAAGGCATCCGCACTACCATTTGCCAGATAGTGCGCCCATCCTTCAAGCCGTTGACGTGTTTTTTTATAAATACTCTGTGCTTCGGACGCTTCGTCATCAAACCGAATGGATTCCCGTTCCAAATTGTATTTTGACAGTAACTCCTGTGCTTTAGCTGCCGCTGCCGCTGCTTCATACACATTGGATGATTGCGACAAGCGCAACAGTTTTCTGATTTTATTTAAAATATCTTTATGTTGCATAATGTTTCCTTATGGCTGCATCGTCAGGCCATAGCCGCCACGCTATGACGACCGCCCCACATGGGGGCGGTTTCGCAATTATTCCCCTGTATTTTGTAAGGGCACGTTCTGCGTCATGGAAAACGGCCCAAGTTTTAATACAATTGAGACATCCTCTTTACCGTCATTGATATGGCGTATTTTGGCGTGTTCTAAACCTTGCAATATCAATATCCCCCCGCAAAACAAGGATGTTACTACGAGCATACAGAGTCCCAAGGCTGCCATGGATTTTCCAAGCAGACCAAGGCCAAAAAGGTCTGCACACAGCCAGCCAGAAGATGCTACCAATAAATACAGATAAATGCTTTTAATCCACATTGTTATCATAATTTTTCCTAGCCCCTAAGCGCGTCTTTCATCTCTTTAAAGGGCACAAAGGCCACGCGCATTCCGGCGGGAATAGTAATTTCCGCACCTGTACGAGGGTTGCGCCCCTTGCGGATGGCGGTTTTTTTGGCTTTCAGCTTGCCAACGCCGAGTAGGGGCACCTCACCACCGTCCAAGAGTTCCGCTGCCATGACGCTGCACAGGGCGTTATAGGTGTTTTCCACAATGTACTTGGCGGGGAGTTCCCCAGTGTGTTCCTTGTACAATTTGTTAATCAATTCAGCCTTGGTCATGATATTCTCCTTGTATTATGCCGCGTCTTTGACGTTTTCGGCTTTGATTTCAATGTAAAA
>JAVVPD010000091.1:0-5903 GCA_036655975.1 Desulfovibrionaceae bacterium
CGCGCCGCCAGTTTGGTTGTGGTGACAATTTTGTATTATTTCAGTTAGAGCATTTTGCTATCGAAAATATCTAGAGCATTTTACTATCGAAAATATCACAAAAAAGAGCTTAACACAAACAGGTTAAGCTCTTTTTTGTGGGCTGGTACTGGGCCGTTAATCCATAACCCGGCCTTGCAACCAGACATAGGCGTCGATTTCGTCACCGGCCTTGGGCACGTAGCCTTCTTCCAATGCGCGGGACGGCGTGTAGACCACTATGTCCAGCGCGGCCCGCTGTTCCATTTCAAAGCGTAGGGTCACCATGTACACCGGTTCTTTGTCCAAATGGCTTGTGTCCACGGCTTCAATAGTGGCCCGCATTTGGTATTCGCAATAATTGTTGCCGGGCATAATGACGCGGGAACCGGCTACGTTCAGTTGCAAAGGCGGTACGTGAATACTTTTTTTGTCGGGATGCTCTGCCAGCCAAGCGGCGGCATAGGCCTCGTAGCGGGGGCCTTGGGTGATGGTGACGGTATCCAACAGCGCGCGGCGCATGCCATAGGCCAGACCCGCCAGCAGAAAGGTGCTGGTCACACCGGGGGTGTTTAGGGCTTCCAAGTCGCGAAAATAGGTGGGCGTGTAAAACCAGAGGGGTTTTTCCGCGCCTTCCATGGTTACGGCCACATCTGCGGCTGCACCGTTTTCCCAGACATGCACATGATCTACACTCAGGTCATTGGGCAGACCGTCCAGCAGTGGGACAGCGGTGGCGGGTTTCAGATCGCCTTCAGCCACGCCGCTCATGACAACGGCGGCGCGAATGGGTTCTTCCTGAGGCCAAGCCATCATCACATATTCTTTACCGTTACGGGTTACTTGCCATGAAGGGCGGGTCGAGCCACTGTGAATGATGGTGCCCACAATTTGGGGCATCAGCTGTGCAGGGTTGCCCACAAGTACGGCCCACTGGTCACCGAGACCTTCGTGGTGCCCACGCGTGTCTGTCAATGCGGCGTGCCTGTCTTCTTGATGTTCAGCCATGAAGTGCGCTCCTGTATCAGCGTAAAACTATAGGCGGGCGAAGATGCTGCGGCATCTCCGCCCTTGGGTAATGTGTTTAGCGGCGTCCGCCACGGTCACCACCACGGCCGCCCCGGTCTCCACCGCGATCGCCACCACGACCGCCCCGATCTCCACGGTCACCGCGATCACGGTCTCCACGGGGTTCGCGGGCAGGGCGCGCGGTTTCTTCGGGATTCCATTCGTGGCCCTGTTCTTCCAGCAACACGGCCTTGCGGCTGGCGCGGATACGGTCACCGTTGATTTCAATAACTTTGACTTCCATGTCTTCACCCAGACGCGCGATATCGCCGGGCTGTTCCACGCGGTTCACATCCATCTGTGAAACGTGGACTAAGGCTTCCACATTGGGCATCAATTCTACAATAACGCCGATTTCAAGTATTTTCCGTACTTTAGCCGTGTAGTTCTTGCCAAGGTCGGGGCGCTGGTCATAGTATTGTACCATTTCTTTGGCCTGTTCCATTGCGTCACGGGTGGGCGCAAAAATGGAAATGCGACCGCTGTCGTCAATATCCACCGCTGCGCCCGTGGCGGCGGTGATGGCTTTAATATTCTTGCCGCCGGGGCCGATGATCAGACGGATAATGTCTGGGTTGACAAATACTTCGGCATGTTGGGGGGCGTATTTGGACAATTGGGTGCGGAAGGCAGGCAGCACCTTCGCCATTTCGCCCAGAATGTGCAAGCGGGCTTCTTTGGCCTGAGCCATGGCCTGAGCCATGATTTCTGTGGTCAAACCCGTAATTTTGATATCCATTTGGACGGCGGAAACCCCATCAGCGGTTCCGGCAATCTTGAAGTCCATATCACCAAGGGCGTCTTCGTCACCCAAAATGTCGGTGAGCACGATGAAGGCGTCGCCTTCACGGATCAGGCCCATAGCCACGCCTGCCACAGGCGCGCTTACCGGAACGCCCGCGTCCATTAAGGATAAAGACGCGCCGCAGACTGCCGCCATAGATGAGGAACCGTTGGATTCCATGGTTTCTGATACCACGCGAACGGTGAACGGAAAGCTGTCGTCAGCGGGCAAAATTGGGCGAATGGCTTTTTCGGCCAAGGCACCATGACCGATTTCGCGGCGGGATACCCGCACAGGCTTCACTTCACCCACCGAGAAGGGGGGGAAGTTATAGTGCAGCATAAAGCGTTTTTTGATGTCGCCGTTGAGTGAATCCATGCGTTGTTCGTCGGACGAGGAACCCAAGGTGGCAATAACCAGTGACTTGGTTTCACCGCGCGCGAACAGGGCTGAACCGTGGGCGCGGGGTAACACACCGGTTTCAATCAAAATGGGGCGCACGGTCTTGGTGTCGCGCCCGTCAATGCGGGTACCTTCGGTGACAATGCGTTGGCGCACTAATTTTTTTTCAATGTCAGCCAAGATATCGCCCACATTTTTCAGCGCGTCTTCGTTGTCTGCCCAGGTGGCATCGGCCTTCAGGGCTTCCATAACAGCCACTTTCACGGCTTTACGGGCGTCTTTACGGGCCATTTTTTCGGCCACGCGCATGGCAGCGTCAATGCCGGCGCTTTGGGCCAATGCTTCCACCTTAGCCACCAGCGCGGGATCTTCTTCGGGTTTCACAAAGTCCATCTTGGGCTTGCCCACGAGTTCACGCAATTTTATCTGGGCGTCGATCAGGGGTTGAATGGCCTTGTGTGCCCAGTCCAGCGCTTCAATGATAATATCTTCGGACAAGAATTTGGCTTCACCTTCCACCATGGTGATGGCGTCGCGGCTTGCCGCGAAGACAATATTTAAGTCGCTGTTTTCGCTTTCTTTGAAGGTGGGGTTAAGCACAAAATTGCCGTGTACGCGACCGATGCGACCACCAGCGACCGGGCCTGCAAAGGGCAGGGGAGAAACCATCAGGGCTGCCGAAGCGCCTGTCAGGGCCAGCACGTCGGATTCATTTTCCTGGTCGGCGGAAATAATATTCGCCAGCACCTGTACGTCTTCCAATAAGCCCTTGGGGAAGAGCGGACGGATGGGGCGGTCTATCAAACGGGAAACCAAGGTTTCGCGTTCGGAAGGGCGACCGATTTCGCGGCGGAAAAAGCTGCCGGGAATGCGGCCTGCCGCGTACATTTTTTCAGAATATTCCACGGTTAAAGGGAAAAAACCCTTGTCAAAATCGAGGGGCTGCGAGCACACCGTGACTAAAGCCACCGTGCCGCCGCATTGCACCCACACGGCGCCGTGGGCCTGATTAGCCATGCGACCGCATTCAAAAATAATTTCTTTACCCCCCACTGTGGCGGTGACGCGGGTGGGATTAAAAATACTGTCCATAATGAAATCCTTTGCTCTGTGAAGGGGATTCCGAGAAGGCTGTCGAATTGGGCACTCGACCGACTGCTCGGACCCCCCTTCCTACGGCTGTGCAGAGTTATCTGCAAGTTATATTGTCGTGGAGGCGGGGCCTTGCCCCTAGCTCCAGCGGGGAAAGTACCTTCCCCGAAACCCCATAGTGGTATAGATGGGGTTTGGGGAGGCAGAGCCTCCCCAAGAAACATCACAAATTCCCGACCTTACTTACGCAGGCCGAGTTTTTCGATGAGTGCGCGATAGCTTTGGATGTCTTTTGTTTTAAGGTATTTAAGCAGTTTGCGACGCTGCCCAACCATTTTCAAGAGACCCGTGCGGGAGTGAAAGTCCTTCTTGTGTTCTTTGAAGTGCCCCATCAAATCTTCAATACGGGCAGTCAGAAGGGCAATTTGCACTTCAGGGGAGCCAGTGTCGCCCTCGTGTTTGGCGTGAGCGTCAATGACAACCTTTTTCTTTTGCGGATCCATGACCACAGCGATACTCCTTTCGGAAGAGGTTACAGCACCTTGTTTGAGAAGAGGTGCTACCAAAGCCCCCTGAGAACTGACCAGCACAAACGGGCCTTATGCCCTTGTGCTTCTGCAAGTGCCATGGGGATACCGTGCGTGTTTTGTAGGATGGCTTTATCCCCGACAGTGATACCGCATTCACGGTCACCATCGGCAGGGCGGATGCAGCGCGAAGCGTCACATACTTGGGCCACACCATTACGCAAGGTGGCTTCTTCGGCTGGCAGTAAGGAATATACAGGCCAGTGAGGAAGGGCTCGGGTAATGGGCAAAACATAGCGCGCTAGCATTTCTGGCGCAGCCACAAGAGATTCCAAAGTATGGGATTCTTGTAGGTCAAAAGGGTGGCTATATTCTCGGGTCAGTTCTGTGAGCGTGGCTCCGCACCCAAGGCGCGCCCCCAAGCTGTGGGCGAGGGACCGTATATAGGTGCCAGAACTGCATTGTACCCGAAATCGCACATACGGAAGGTTCACACTGAGCACTTCCGCGTGCGAAATTTGGACGCTTTTCGTTTTTTCGGGCGCGTCTTTCCCTTGCCGGGCCAGCGTATATAAAGCTTTGCCCTCGTGCTTGGCGGCAGAATAAGGGGGAACATCTTGTAGATATTCGCCTTGCCATGCTTCCACCGCGTGGCGCACTGCGGCTTCGTTGAGATGCTCCCACGGGGCGGTTGTTTGCACCGTGCCCTCGGCATCCCACGTATCTGTTGCCTGACCGAGCAGCAATTCTCCCGCATAGCCCTTGCCGCCATCGGCCATCAGGTGACCGGAGATTTTGGTGGCATGCCCCAAGAGCACCAGCAACACGCCGGAAGCCATGGGATCTAGGGTACCTGCGTGGCCTATTTTGCGCTGCCCCATGCGTTTAATGGTGGTCAAACAGCGGGCCGAAGTGGGGCCTTGCGGCTTGTTCAGCACCAATACACCGTGTGCCTGTGGCAATTGGGGCAGAACACCTGCGGGAAAGGGAGTAATAATAGCCATATTTTTGTTTTTCGTCCAGTCTTGATATAGGCCCTAGCGCTCGGGCTGTGCGGTGGCAAAATAGGTGTTGAGGGCTGCCAGTGTAAGCGCGCAGGCATCTTCCAAGGGGTGGGCAATGGAGGCCCCCGAGGCGTTTCTGTGTCCCCCGCCGCCCATGGTGGCGGCAATACTCCGAACATTAATGGAGCCGGAAGAGCGCAAACTTAATTTGCACTGGGCGGGGCCGTCTTCACGCAGGACGGCGGCGATGAGCACGCCGCGTACTTGCCGTAGCCGATTGATAATACCTTCGATATCTTCTTTGCTGGCATGGTGTTTGTGCAAATCTTCCTGCGTGACGCACACAAGGGCCGCGCGTCCTTCGTTATACAGGCTAAAGCGTAACAGTAATTCCCCTTGCAGGCGCAAACCCGAAAGGTTGAGGCGGTTTTCCATGTTTTCGCGCAGGGTGGCTATGTCCAGCCCGTTTTCGAGCATTTCAGCCGCAAGGCGAAACACCGCTGCAGAGGTGTTGCTGTGGGAAAAAGAGCCCGTATCCGTAACAATGGCGACAAAAATATTTTCTGCCAGCGGCCCCGTTAAAGGAATACCTGCGGCTGTGGCGATATGGGCAACCATTTGTCCCGTGGCCGCCATGCTGGGATCAATCCAATTATACAGGTTTCCATAAGCGGGCGTTGCCATGTGGTGGTCAATATTGATGCTGGCAAGGGCGGGGAGTTGGGCACTCAGTGCCGAGCCCACGCGGTGCATGTCGCCACAATCTAAAATGATGGCAAGCTCGGGGGTGAAAGGCAGCTGATTCACATCATGGCACAGGGGGCAGGGCAGGGGCAACCAGTCAAAACTGGCGGGCAGCGCGGATTCATTATAGATAGTAAATTTTTTACCCATGCTCTGGAGAATATAGCCCATGGCCGAGCACGCGCCCAAGGCATCGCCGTCAGGGTTTGCGTGGGCGGCTATAAGAAAGCGGTCGTGTTGGGCGAGCAAATGTACAATATGGTG
>JAVVPD010000091.1:5913-8121 GCA_036655975.1 Desulfovibrionaceae bacterium
TGACGGTGTGTACATGGGATTCCCAAAACTTTTCACCATGATGTACAAAAAGAGGAACATAGTAGGAAACAATCCTTAGACTATGCCCCTCCTTGCGTATCAAAGCAATCTATTGGCGCACCAAGATGCACCATAGCTTTATAATGTTGCAGCTTCTTCTATCATTTCAAATGCTTCTATTACGTCATTCACCTTAACATCATTGTAGTTATCAAGGCCGATGCCGCATTCATAGCCTTTGAGCACTTCGCGCACGTCATCTTTGAAGCGTTTGAGGGAGATAATTTTACCGGTGTAGATAACTATCCCGTCACGGAGCAAGCGGACGCCGGCACTCCGGCTAAACTTACCATCGGAAACGTGACAACCGGCAATAATGCCCACCTTGGGCACGCTGAAGGTTTCGCGCACATCGGCTTGACCGAGATACACTTCACGTTGCACCGGCGCGAGCATCCCTGCCATAGCGCTTTTAATTTCATCAGCCAGTTTATAGATAATATCATAAAAACGAATGTCCACGTTTTCACGTTCGGCAACTTCTTTAATTTTCGCCGTAGGCCGCACGTTGAAGCCAATAATGATGGCTTGCGATGCGGAGGCCAGCAGAATATCCGACTCGGAAATCGCTCCAGCCCCGCCGTGCACCACGTTGATACGCACTTTTTCGGTGCTCTGTTTGAGCAAGTTTTCGGTGATGGCTTCCAGCGAGCCTTGCACGTCAGCCTTAAGAACCAGATTGAGCGTCAAGGCTTCCTGATCTGTGGGGCTGCGGGCTAAGAAGGTTTCAAGCGTGACCTTGGATTCTTTGGCGAGTTCGCGTTCACGTTGCTTGATGGAGCGGGTTTCCGCAATCCGGCGGGCCAACTTTTCATCGTTGACGCAAATGAATTCTTCGCCAGCTTCAGGCACACCGTCAAAACCCTGTACTTCTACGGGGATGGCGGGGCCAGCTTCTTTGATTTTTTTGCCCTGGTCATTGAACAGGGAACGGACACGCCCAGAGAACACACCGCATACAAAGGTATCGCCCTGATGCAGGGTACCTTCCTGAATAAGCACGGTTGCGACGGGGCCGCGCCCTTTGTCCAATTTGGCTTCCACAATGTGACCGCGTGCGGCTTTATGGGGATTGGCCTTCAGTTCCAGAATTTCCGCTTGCAGGGCGATAAGCTCCAGCAATTCGTCCAAACCTTGGCGGGTTTTGGCGGACACATGGGCTGTAACGGTATCACCGCCCCATGATTCTGCCTGCAAGCCCAGTTCGGCCAATTCGCGCAACACGCGGTCAGGGTCGGCCCCGGGTTTGTCCATTTTGTTGACGGCCACCATGATGGGTACACCCGCCGCTTTGGAGTGGTTGATAGCTTCACGGGTTTGTTCCATCACCCCGTCGTCAGCCGCAACAACCAGCACCACAAGGTCTGTCACTTGCGCGCCACGGGCACGCATAGCCGTAAAGGCTTCGTGACCGGGGGTGTCAAGAAACACGATTTCGCCGCGCTTGGTTTTGACATGATACGCGCCGATATGCTGGGTAATGCCCCCAGCTTCGCCGCTGGTCACGTTAGATTTGCGGATAGCGTCCAGCAAGGACGTTTTCCCGTGGTCAACATGGCCCATAATGGTAACAACCGGCGGGCGCTGGATCATTTGCGCGGGAGTATCGGCCTCGGTGGGGATCAGGTAATCGTCTTCCGAGAAGCCGGCCTTTTCCACTTCGTATTCAAATTCGGCGGCCACAAGGGTTGCCGTATCAATATCGAGCGACTGGTTGATGGTCGCCATGATGCCGAGACCGAATAAAACTTTAATAATTTCATTGGACTTTAAGCCCATTTGGTGGGCCATATCTGCCACACGAATGGCTTCAGTGACGCGCAATTTACGCTTGGCGGCCTTCAAAGGCTGCGTGGTATTGGGCTGGGGGCGTAAGTCCTTGCCATTTTTGCGGCGGCCTTTGCCTCGGCTCAAGCGCGGATGTTCGTCGTCATTGGTGCGGCGACCAAAATCTCCGGCACCCTGCTGGAAATCGACAGTGCGGCGGCCCTTGGTACGTTTTTTCTTGCTCTGGGCGTCACGCGCGTCTGGCCCACCGGGGGTTCCCGGCGCGCCACCGGCAGGTGCTCCCGCACCAAAGGAGGGGCCGCTGGGACGAGGGGCAGCGTTGCCACCGGGCCGAGGGCCTGTGGGGCGTTGACCGGCAGG
>JAVVPD010000092.1:0-8110 GCA_036655975.1 Desulfovibrionaceae bacterium
ACTTCCTTTGATACTCAGTAGTTCCAGCAGTTTTGGTATTGCAGTAATTTCATTATGTTTGCTATCAACAATTGTTTGGGCAAGAGACAAGTTGTTATCAGTAACCCACGCTGAAACCATATGTAATGCTTTTTTTCCGCTGGATTTGTCGAAAGAACGCCGCAATGTTTTCCCGTCAATTGCAATTACTTTACCTTCAGTGTTTTCCAAAAATGACTGTGTCCACTCTGTTAGTGCAGCTTGAAGTTGTTTTGTGTCAATACGTTCAAATACACGCCGTAATGTATCATGACTTGGAACGCCGTTTTTTAGTGGAACAAATTTTCTAAACCATGTTAACCGATCTTCAGCAAAAGTTTCAATATCTTCCCAACATTTCATGCCGCACATGGCAGCACAGAAAGAAACAAAAAGTATATCTACAAGGTCATGCTTACGAGTCCTTTCAATACGGTGTTCATCTACATTTTGTAATACACTAATAAGACATACAGGTGAATTGTGTTTCATAGCATCTCCATATTTTGTTGCAGTATAGCACAAAACATAGAGAAATAAAGGAAAAAATGAACCAACAATAGTTAGCTAAGATCAACTGCTCACAACAAGCATTTTAAAAAAAGCCACTACAGCAGTCTAAGACTTAGGTCAGAAATTCGATTTTCGGTGCTTAGAAGATGCGGTAGCCCTGAGTTCCGGTGTTCAATCCTTGACCCTGAGCATTTCCCCAGATATACTTTTTTATTAATCATCAAACTATTTTGGGGCCTAGCCCTCACGACTATGGCACATTTTTACCAGAGGTCAGCATGAGTAACGAGCCAAACAAGATTATTTACACCATGGAACGCGTCACCAAGCGTTACGGACAAAAAGAAGTGTTGAAGGACATTTCTCTATCCTATTTCTACGGGGCCAAAATTGGCGTTTTGGGCTTAAACGGCACGGGCAAGTCCAGCCTGCTACGCATTCTTGCGGGTGTGGACCGCGCTTTTGAGGGGAGAACCGTTCTCGCCCCTGGGCACAGTGTGGGTTATCTAGAGCAGGAACCGCTCATGGATGAAGCCCGTACAGTACGTCAGGTTGTGGAGGAAGGTGTGCAGGATGTGGTGGACCTCATCCACGAATTTGAAGCTATTAATGCGAAGTTTGCTGACCCCATGGAGCCCGACGAAATGGACGCCCTGATCGAAAAACAGGGCAAGGTGCAAGAACGTATGGACGCTCAAGGCGCATGGGACTTGGACGCTCGGCTTGAAATGGCTATGGATGCTTTGCGTTGTCCTCCTGCGGATACGCCCGTCTCCGTTATCTCCGGTGGTGAAAAGCGCCGTGTGGCCCTGTGCCGTCTGCTCTTACAAAGCCCTGACATACTCTTGCTTGACGAACCCACCAACCACTTGGATGCGGAATCCGTGGCGTGGCTGGAGCGTTTTCTCAGCACTTTTCCCGGCACCGTTATTGCCGTCACCCATGATCGGTATTTTCTTGATAATGTCGCGGGCTGGATTCTTGAACTTGATCGCGGCCGTGGCATCCCATGGAAAGGTAATTATTCCTCATGGCTCGAGCAAAAACAAAAACGCCTTGCTGGGGAAGACCGCGTTGAAGCCGAACGCCAAAAAACGCTGTCCCGCGAGCTTGAGTGGATCAAAATGTCCCCCAAAGGCCGTCATGCAAAAGGCAAGGCCCGTATCAATGCGTATGAGGCTATGCTCTCTCACGAAAGTGAAAAACGTGCGCCTGATCTGGAAATCTACATTCCCCCAGGCCAGCGCCTCGGTAAAATTGTTTTTGAAGCCCAGAATGTTTCCAAAAGTATGGGGGATCGTCTGCTCATCGACAATCTCAATTGTATCATTCCTGCGGGGGCTATTGTTGGTATTATTGGCCCTAACGGTGCGGGCAAAACAACACTTTTCAATATGCTCGTCGGCGCCGAGAAGCCCGATTCTGGTATCCTGAAAGTGGGGGAAACCGTCGACTTTGCCTATGTCGATCAGGCCCGCGCTTCCCTTGAACCCGACAAGAGTGTTTACGAACTTATCAGCGACGGGTATGAAACCGTCAAACTTGGCAGCCGCGAAATTAACGCGCGCGCGTATTGTTCGCGCTTTAACTTTCTGGGTGCGGATCAGCAAAAAAAGGTCGAAGTGTTGTCCGGTGGGGAGCGTAATCGCTTACATCTGGCCCGTATGCTTAAGGCTGGGGCTAATGTTATTTTGCTTGACGAACCCACCAACGATATTGATGTGAACACGATGCGCGCCCTTGAAGACGCTCTTGATAACTTTGCGGGCTGTGTGCTTGTTATCAGCCATGACCGTTGGTTCCTTGATCGTATTGCTACACACATGCTGGCCTTTGAAGGCGATTCTTCCGTGGTGTTCTTTGACGGCAATTATACCGAATACGAAGAAGACCGCAAAAAACGTCTTGGCAAAGATGCCGACACGCCCCACAAAATCAAGTTTAGAAAATTGACACGCTAGAAAAAGCATGAGGGAGGTATTTGCCTCCCTCATGCTTTTTCTGCAAGCGGCCCAAGGCCCCTTGCCTTTTGTTTACGTGCCTGCTGTTTACGTGCCTATCATTACAACATCTTTAGAAAATATTCGTGTATTCTCCGGTCTTTCGTCAATTCTGGATGAAAAGACGTGGCAAGGATATTGTTATGCTGGACGGCAACAATATTGTTGTTGATTCGAGCCAGTATGTCGACTTCAGGGCCAGTGCGGGTGATGATAGGCGCACGGATAAATACGGCGTGCACGGGGCGCGCGCCGAGTACAGGTATGTGGAGCGGAGTTTCGAAACTGTCTTTTTGTCGGCCAAAGGCATTGCGCTGAACGCTGGCGTTGAGTAGCCCGAAGCACTTTTGTTCGGGGTAACCGTCAATAGTGTTGCACAGGAGGATAAGTCCGGCGCAGGAGCCATAGATAGGCATGCCCGCGTGTCCTTGCTGGCGGATGGGCTCAAAGAGATCCCATTCGTGCAGCAGTTTCCCCATGGTGGTGCTTTCACCACCGGGGATGATGAGGGCGTGTACCTGCATAAAATCCTGCGGTTTGCGTACGGGCAGGGCTTGTGCCCCGCAGGCTTCAAGGGCGATGCAATGTTCTCTGAAGGCCCCTTGCAGGGCCAGTACGCCAACACAATGCCGGGCCATGTTACCAGCCCCTTTCCTGCATGCGGTCAGCAGGGGCAATTTGGGAGATTTCTAGGCCGGGCATAGCCTCGCCAAGGTGCGAAGAGACAGCAGCAAGAATTTTGAAGTCCGCATAATGGGTAGTGGCGGCGACAATGGCTTTGGCACGGGCGGCGGGATCGGCAGATTTGAAAATGCCGGAACCGACAAAAATACCGTCACAGCCAAGGTGCATCATGAGTGCAGCGTCAGCGGGGGTGGCGATGCCCCCGGCAGCGAAGTTGACCACCGGCATGCGTCCGGCTTTGCGTACTTCAAGCACTAATTCCAGTGGTGCACCGCAATTTTTGGCAAAATGGGGCACTTCCTCGTCAGGCAGGGCACACAGGGTGCGAATTTCGGCTTGAATCATGCGGCAATGGCGCACGGCTTCTACCACGTTGCCGGTGCCGGGTTCGCCCTTGGTACGAATCATGGCCGCGCCTTCGCCAATGCGGCGCAACGCTTCGCCAAGGTTACGGGCACCGCAGACAAAGGGAACTTTGAAATTGCGCTTGTCGATATGATAGCTATCGTCAGCGGGGGTGAGCACTTCGCTTTCGTCAATATAGTCCGCGCCCAGCTCTTCCAAAATACGGGCTTCCACAATGTGCCCGATGCGCGCTTTTGCCATGACCGGAATGCTGACCACAGCCATGATGCTTTTAATGATTGTGGGGTCGGCCATGCGCGCTACTCCACCGGCGGCGCGAATGTCAGCGGGAACGCGCTCCAGTGCCATAACCGCGCAGGCCCCCGCTTCTTGGGCGATTTTTGCTTGTTCAGGGGTAGTCACGTCCATAATAACGCCGCCTTTAAGCATTTCGGCGAGCCCTGTTTTCAGATTCAATGTACCGTGTTGCATGATAGATACTCCTTATATTCAGATGCATGAATTATAGCCGTGAATTTGATAATTAGCTTGTCATCGGCCTATAATGGTGACAAAGCTCTTTGTGGTTGGGGCAATCTAGATTGTCACCATGACAATCTGTGTATGTTTGTTTTGGGAGTAATATCATGAAATTACAGAAATTATATGATGAATCCAGTGCGGATACTAAATATATGGGCATTATGCACGCTATTGAGCAGGGCATAGAGCAGGGTATTTTGACGGCGGGTGAGGCTTTGCCCACGCAGCGTGAACTGGCGGAGGCCCTACAGGTAACCGTGGGTACGGTGAGCCGGGGCTATGCCGAAGCGGTGCAGCGCGGACTGATTGTGGGGGTGACAGGGCGGGGAACCTTTGTGGCAGCACGGCGTGATGATGTGGATGTGCTGCGGGCCAGCGGGACAACGGCCTATAATCTGGGCTATATTTCACCTTTCGAATTTTTGAACCCCAGCCTTAACGAAAGTTTGGCGCGGCTTTCACGGCAGGAAAGTTTGGAATATCTGACTAACTATCAGGAACCACGGGGCCTGCTGCGTCATCGACAGGCAGGGGCTTTATGGGCGCAGCGCTACGGGGTGCATGTGGATGCGGATAATTTACTCATTTGCGCGGGTGCCCAACATGCTTTGCTGACGGTGCTGACATCATTGTTTAATCCCGGTGACCGTATTGCTGCAGAGCATTTGACCTATCCTCTGCTGAAGCAGCTTGCCAAGCGTTTGTGTTTGCATCTTGTACCCTTGCGTATGGACGGCAGCGGTATTGTTCCAGAATCTTTTGAAGCCGCATGCCGCGCGGGCGGGATCAAGGGGCTCTATCTCATGCCTTCGTGTCAAAACCCCACTTTGGCGCATATCCCCGATTTTCGGCGGCACGCATTGGTGGCACTCTGCCGTCGCTATGATGTGACGATTATTGAAGACGATGTGTACGCATTGGCTCTAGAAAGTACCACGGAAAAATCTTCGCCCCCCTTCGTTCGTCTTGCGCCGGAGCGTACGTGTTTTATTGCCGCTACCAGTGAGGCCCTCAGCGGTGGTTTGCGTATTGCCTATTTGTGTCCGCCAGAAGCGCATGCGGCAGAATTGGAGCGCACTATATCCTACACTATTTCCATGGCTCCACCGCTCATGGCAGAATTGGCAGCCTTGTGGATTCAGGATGGCACGGCAGACCGTATTCTTGCTGCCAAAAAACAGGAGGCCGCCGCTCGCAATGTGCTGGCTCGGACGCTGCTGGACGGTTTTGCGCTAGAAACCCGCACAACGGGATTTTTTGCGTGGCTCAAGCTGCCCAGCCCGTGGACCAGCGCCACTTTTACCGATGCGGCCTGCAAACAAGGGGTGCTGGTGGCTGAAGGCGATCACTTTGCCATTGGGCACGCGGGCACGGAAGCTGGGGTACGCTTGGCTCTTGGCGGGCTTAAAAGCCGCGTAGACTTGTCCAATGCCTTACTGATATTGGCAAACATTTTACACCAAACGCGAAAATAACTGTTTGCCCGTGTTATCGATGAGCTTTACACGAGGTGTTAAAATCCTTACTGTTGCACGAGCTAGGGGGGCTTCTTCGATGAAGCTGAGATAGGGATTGTCCCTGACCCTTTGAACCTGACGCAGCTCATACTGTCGTAGGGAAGCGGTCATGTTTTTTGCAGCCCGCCCCTGAGGCGGGTTTTTTGGTGGGACTGCGTTTGTCATCAGTACACCGGAGTTGCCACCATGAGTATTTTTCAAAAAAACGCTGCCCTTGCCGCCATCTGGAAACAGCATAAAAAATCCCTTTGTGCTGCGGAAAACTTGCCCGCTGAAAGTATTGAAGCCGCCATTGAAGCCGGCACCATGGTGCTGCTGGGCAATCCCGCACACCCTTCCTTGTTGCCCCTGTTGGTGGGGCAACCTTCGCGCGTGAAGATTAACGCGAATATTGGCACTTCGCCCCTGTGTCATTGTCCTGAAACCGAACAGCGTAAATTGCAAATGGCCCTTGACGCGGGCGCGGACACCGTGATGGATCTTTCCATTGCGGGCGATTTGAACGCCATTCGCGCGGGAATGCTGGCCACGTGCCGTTTGCCTATCGGCACTGTGCCCATGTACGCCGTAGCCCAAAAAATTTTGGACGCGGATCTTGCCGTCAGCACCATGAAAGCCGATGATCTTTTTACTGAAATCGCGCATCAGGGCACACAGGGGGTAGATTTTATTACCGTCCATTGTGGCTTGACCCGCCGTGGTGCGGAATGGGCCACGCAAAAAGCCGGTGCCACCCAGAACGGCCGTATTATGGGTATTGTGTCCCGTGGTGGTTCCATTTTGGCCCGCTGGATGCTCGATCACCAGCAGGAAAACCCACTGCTGGACGGTTTTGACCACTTGTTGGATATCGCCCTCAAGCACAATATGACCCTGTCGCTTGGCGATGGCCTGCGCCCCGGTGCGGGAGTTGACGCTGGAGACGCCGCCCAGTGGGAAGAAGTCATCACCCTTGGACGCCTTGCGGAATATGCCCTGTCCAAGGGGGTTCAGTGCATGATTGAAGGGCCCGGTCATGTGCCCCTGCACGAAGTGGAAAACCAGATTCAGGGTATAAAAAAACTCACCCACAATGCCCCTTTGTATGTTCTTGGCCCGCTGACCGTGGACAGTGCTCCGGGCTATGACCATATTGCCGGAGCTATCGGCGGGGCCATTGCCGTGAAAGCGGGAGTGGACTTTTTGTGCTACCTTACCCCCGCTGAACATCTCACCCTGCCCGACGTAGAAGATGTGCGGGCTGGGGTTATGGCTTCCCGCGTGGCCGCCCACGCCGGGGAAGTGGCTTTGGGCCGTCCCCACGCCCTTGCCCGTGAACATAAAATGAACGCCGGTCGCGCTGCTTTGAATTGGGATATGATGACTGAAGCCGCTCTTGACCCCGCCATGCTCATGAAACGCCGCGAAGAACACAAGCATGAAGATGTGTGCGCCATGTGCGGCAAATTCTGCGCGGTGAAAATGTTGAAAGACAGAGAGCAAAAATAGAAAAAATGGGAAGGTAGCCCTTGGCGGCCCTCCCCCAAAGACGGGGGCACCTGTCAGAAAAAAAGAGTGGAAACTGTTGCATAACAACAATTTCCACTCTTTTACGAACCTCTTGGTTCAAAATTCTGGGATGTAAGAAATTTTGTGTAATCGACCAAATCTGATATCCCAATAGGCGCGAGAGGTATCCCTAAGCCATGACGAAAGCGCCAGATTTTTATTTTTCCGACAAGTGCTTGTTTTTCTCTTTGGGGCGTATTATGTTTTGACATACAAAAGGAGAAGGACATGGAAGCCACAACGACAACTATCAGGCTCAGACAGGATACCTTAGAACGGTTGGATATCGCCGCTGAGAGTTTGAATATGACAAGAACAGCCGTTATAAACAAAGCTGTGAACCAATTTCTTGATTACGATGCATGGTTTCGGGCGGAAGTACAAAAGGGCATTGACGCTGATGATGCCGGCCAGGTTGTGACCACTGCCGAGGTTAAGGACCGTCTTAGGACAAGAGGGCTAGATATTGAGTAAACCCCAAGCTGGTCGTGTACTTTGGACTTTTCCAGCTCTTGAAGAATTGGACGAAATCACAGCGTATTATATTGCTCGTGGGGAATTAAACGTGGCACTTACGATCATCCAACGAGTCTTTGCAGCCGCAGAAAAAGTTGGCGAGTGGCCGGGAATGGCCCGCAAAGGCAGGGTTGCAGGCACGCGCGAACTTATGATCAAGGGAATGCCTTATATCGTCATATATCGCGAGAAAAAAAATGGTGTGAGTATTCTACGCGTGCTACACACCTCGCGGGATGATGAAACTTTTATTCAATAATTTCACTATGGAACATATTACCCCGCGCCTACCCGGAACTGTTCGCTGTCGTGGGCTGTCAGCGAGCAAACAATGCCCGACTTTCAAAAATTATCTAGATAAAGGCCAAAGACCAGAGAGCATTTAGCTATTTTCAATAGCAAAATGCTCTAATGTGAACCCAGTCA
>JAVVPD010000093.1:0-8033 GCA_036655975.1 Desulfovibrionaceae bacterium
ATCTTAATCTTTGGTAAAGAAGTGTGTTAACGCAAAGTCCCAGTTAAGCTTCATTGGGAAGTTCCAAAAATTTCTATATCTTCCCAGCCTTCCATGCCACAGGCAGTAGCGCAAAGAGTAATCATAATAATATCGGAAAGATTGTGCTTTTTTGTTCTATCAATCCGGGGGTTTTGGATAGTCATAAATGCGTTGCCAAGGGAAATAAGCGTATCCATATACTCTCCTCAAAATAGATATGAAAAGAATATATCATACTGTAATGAAAAGTAAACATACACTCAAGGCAACTCATCAATGGTTAAGGCAACATGCCACTTCAAAAATCATTTTACACTGCGACAAGGTAAAACCGTTGTTTTAAAAATCGGCCCGCATAAAGTGCGGTGGCCCTGCTTGCCCCTTATCGAGGCTTCCAAGCACAAGTCTTTTCCTGTAGACTAACGCTACGCGAAATTTTATAACCCTTTTGTGCTCAGAGACGTAGACATGCCCTATTATCCAATTTTTCTTGATATCAGCCAAGCGAGCTGCTTGATTGTGGGCGCTGGAGACGTGGGACTCCGCAAACTCGGCACACTGCTGGAGGCTGGGCCACGGCTCGTAGTGCTCATGGATACCGCCCCCCCCAGCCCTTCTTGTGCGGCGCTACTGGCTGATCCAAGGGTATGTTTTACGCAAGCATCTTTTAGCCCCGCCTGTCTACAAGGGCACAGTCTGGTATTTGCCGCCACGGCGAACAGAGCCGTAAACGCCGCCATCGCCGCCGCCTGTCAGGGGCAGGGCCTCTGGTGCAATTGTGTAGATGCCCCCACCGAGGGGTCTTTTATTGTGCCCGCCACGGCTAAGCACGGCAGCCTAACCGCCACCTTGAGTACGGGAGGAAGCAGCCCCGCCCTTGCCCGTAAATTACGTCAAGAATTGGAAGAATGGCTCAAGCCCCGATCCAGTCTGGCCGCGCTGATGGGCAAAGTGCGACCATATATCCTATCATTGGGCTTGAATACTGCAGAAAATACTCGTATCTTCCGTGGATTAATCGCCTCTGAATTGCAGACAGCCTTGGCAAACAGCAACGCGCACCAGTGCGAGACCCTTTTGCGGGCACTTTTACCGGAAGCTATCCATCCGCACATCGTGGAGTTTTTAGATGATCTCTTTTGAGACTGTAACCAATACTATCCTTATCTGCTATGCGGGGGCTACATGTTGTGGCTTGGCTGGCATGCTCACCCGCAACGGACCGCTCAAAAAAGTGGCTGCCGCTCTAACCTTGAGCGGATTTTTAATCCAGACCGTCTCCCTCGCCTTGGGAAGCCATATGGCCTTGCCCGGCGGGCTCAGCTGGGGAGCCTACCTCCAACTTATCGCGTGGTTTGTCGTCTTGTGCAGTCTGATAGGCTGGTGGCGTGTGCGCGACGAATCTGCCACCCTGTTTGCCGCGCCCTTAGCCCTCATCATTTTTTTATTTTCCCACCGCTTTTTGCTGCTGCAGGTAAAACTGCCAGAATCGCTCACCGCCTATTTTTACGCCCTGCATATCGGCACGCTATTTCTGAGTTTGGGTTTGATGGCCCTGGCCTTTGTGGCAGGATTAATTTTTTTACAACTCGAGCGCAAAATAAAAACCAAGGCCCGTCTGAAGGGCTTTCAAAAAGATTTTCCTGCCCTGTCCATTTTGGACAAAATTAATTCCATCACCACCCTTACGGGTTTTCCGCTGTATACCATTGGTCTTATTTCAGGATTTGCATGGGCGCGCCCCGTTTTCGGAACAACCATTTCTGGTGACCCCAAGGAAATTATTTCCATTGTGGCTTGGCTGCTTTACGCATGGTTGTTTCATATGCGGCTTTCGCAGGGCTGGCGCGGGCGCAAACCGGCGCTTTTAGCGGTTTGGCTGTTTGGCCTGAGCGTATTTTCTATCCTTGTGGTCAATTCTTTTGCAGATACGCACCACGCATTTACCAAACGACAGTGACATGGATAAAGAAATATTTTTGATTGGCCTTAACCACCGCACAGCGGGGGTGGACATCCGCGAGCGTTTTGCCCTGACAGATTTTTGCAGTCCTGAGCACTGGGCTGTGCCCTGTCGTGACGGCATATGCGAAAATGTCATTTTATCTACCTGCAATCGGGTAGAAATATTGGCCTGTGGCAACCTTGACACGCCTGAACAGGTACTCCACCGTTGGGCCAGTGCCCGGGGGCGTGCGGCTGAAGATCTTGTCCCTTATGTGTATAAACACCAAGGACTTGAGGCAATTCGCCATT
This sequence comes from Desulfovibrionaceae bacterium, assembly GCA_036655975.1. Taxonomy (GTDB): domain Bacteria; phylum Desulfobacterota; class Desulfovibrionia; order Desulfovibrionales; family Desulfovibrionaceae; genus CASQEL01. The sequence goes on from JAVVPD010000093.1 coordinate 2,278, forward strand.
TATTTACTGTGGCTTCTAGCCTTGATTCCATGGTGCTGGGCGAACCCCAAATTCTGGGGCAACTCAAAGAAGCCTACCGCAAAGCTGTTAAAAGTAACACTACTGGAGTTATTCTTAACAGGCTTGTACATAAAGCTTTTTCCGTTGCCAAGCGTGTACGCACCGAAACCGCCGTGGCCTCCAGTGCGGTGTCCATCAGCTACGCCGCTGTAGAATTGGCAAAGCGCATTTTTGGCGAAATGCACAATCACAGTGCCTTGCTGGTAGGAGCGGGAGAAATGGCGGAACTCGCCGCCACCCACCTGTTACAAGCGGGTATCAAGCGTATTCTGGTTGCCAACCGTACGCTAGCACGGGGGCAGGAATTAGCGCAGCAGATGGGCGGCGAAGCCATCGCTTTTGAGCAATTGTTTGACAGCCTGACCGACGTGGACATTGTTATTACCTCTACCGGCTCGCCCGAAGCCATCATTCGCGCTAAAGATATCCGTGAAGTATTGCGCCGCCGAAAACAACGCCCTATGTTTTTTATTGATATTGCCGTGCCCCGCGATATTGATCCTGATGTCAACGGCGTAGACAATGTGTATTTATACGATATTGACGACCTTAGAGAAGTGGTGGAAGAAAATCTCGCTAACCGCCGGGAAGAAGCCGTTAAAGCCACGAATATTGTTGAAGAAGAAGTACAAACCTTTGCCCACTGGATCAAAAGCCTTGACGCCCAGCCCACTATTTTGGATATTATCCGGCGCGGTGAGCGCATCGCCGCCGAGGAAGTGGCCCGCACCCTAAAACATTTAGGCCCTGTGGACGAAAATACCCGCCAGTCTCTTGAGCGCATGGCGGCTTCACTGGTGCGTAAGATGAACCATCACCCCATCGCCTTTATTCAACGCGGGTGCATGTCTGAAGAAGGCGCAACCCCACGCATCAGCATGGCGCGGCGCATTTTTGATTTAGACGGCAATCACATCAGTCGGCGTAAAGGCTGAACCATGATTGATTACACCCGCACAAAAATACTTCCCAAACAACGTCAGGCTTTGTGCGCCTTGCTCCATACTCTTGGCTATGACGCGGGGATGGACGGTCTGTATTGGCTTCCCGTGCCTCCCGAAGACCTCTCCCCGCTCCAGCGCGAACATCTGGCAACCTGCGGCCCCTATGCACTGGCTGTAGAAGTGGAAAAAGACCGCCTGAGCATGGAATTTCTTGTCCGCGCCCGCAACACTTTGTGCTGTGACTGCATCCACCCCGCTTCCCCACAGGTAGCAGCGCATATGCAAGCCAGTCTTGAAGCCCTACTGGCCTGCGCGGGGATCAGCCCTGATCATTCCTGATATGCAGTCTTCCCTCCCACCATTATTACCTCCCGCGCCAGATCTTGCCGCATTTTCCCGCCCTCACGCCCAATTATGCTTGCAGGTAGCCCGCTTTCTCACCCACAGTTGCCATGTGGACATCCACGGTAGCGTCCTGCTGCTGGCCGTGTCCGGCGGAGCGGATTCCACCGCTTTACTCAGCATCTTTACCGCCTTACGCCCATACACGGGCCATAGCCTCAGCATTGTACATATAGATCACGGCTTGCGCCCCGAAAGTCCGCTTGAAGCGCAGTCCGTGGCGGCCTTGTGCGCGGCTTGGCACCTCCCCTGCACCCTACACAGCGCCCCTGTGACAAAGTATGCTGCAGAACATAAAATCGGGCTTGAAGAAGCGGGACGTGCTTTGCGCTATCAAATTTTAGAAACTGAACGCCAAAACACCCGAGCAGCGTGGATTGTTACGGGGCACCATCGGGAGGATCTGGCGGAAGATATGCTGCTGCGCCTTATTCGTGGCACAGGCTGGCCCGCTCTTGGCGGTATGGCGGCTGTGGACAGGCGGAGAAAATTGTTACGCCCCCTCCTGCTGTGCGCGCCAGAATCTTTGCGCGTTCTGGTGCAAGACTATGGCCTCACATGGCAGCAAGACCCCAGCAATGCGGATATAACCTACAGCCGTAATCGGGTACGCCATACTATCATGCCACTGCTCAAGGCTGAAAACCCTTCTCTCCATCAAGGCATGGAAAATTTGTGGACACTGGCGCAGGAAGACACACGGCATTGGGAAAATATTCTTAACGCCGCCCTCGCCCACTATCACATAACCTTGACACCCCCAGTCATCACTCTGCCCAAAGCCTTGCTGTGTTCTATGGATCGGGCCACGCGCTTACGCATGTATATCCAAGCCGTACACAGCCTTGCCCAAGGTCAAGCCCGCGCGACAACGCTGTTTCAAGTGGACGACGCATGGCAAGAAGGGCGTGGCAACACCCATTTTCAACTCCACGGCAACATCAGCGTGGAAGTTTTGCGGGGAAATGTGATTTTTCGGGCCAAGGCCTGAACACGCGGGGCTAGGCCAAAACTTCGCGCATTGTCTTCAACAACGTTTCAGTGATACCTTCAACGCACAGGCCCAGATGTAAGCGCAATTGACGGGTAGCCCCGTGCTCTATAAAAGCATCGGGTAAGCCAAGGCGCTGAATGTTTTGCCCCCGCAGAACGCCTCTGTCTGACCATAATTCGAGCACTGCGGAGGAAAAACCGCCGCATACCGTGCCTTCTTCTATACAAATAATGTGGTCAAAACGGCGGGCAATATCCAAAAGCTGTTCTTCTGGCAGTGGTTTAAGCCATATGGGATCAAACACCATGGCTTGCTGCCCCGTAATTTCCTGTACTCTATGCGCGGCTTCCAACGCGGGGTGTACCCTGTTACCGGCTGCTATCACGGCTACCTTGGCACCTTCCTGCAGCACCTCACCACGCGCGAAATCGAGCAGCCGCAGGCGCTCATCCATCGCCACGCCAAAACCGACCCCACGCGGGTAGCGAATACCGCAGGGCCCACTCCCACACGTGGCGGTATACAGGGCATGGCGCAACATATTTTCATCACGGGGAGCCAGCAAGTGCATATGAGGAATATGGCGTAAATAGGCAATATCAAAAGCACCGTGGTGAGTAGGGCCGTCTTCACCTACAAGGCCCGCGCGATCAATGCAGAAGGTCACTGGCAAATTTTGCAAGCAGACATCATGCACAATTTGATCGTAGGAACGCTGCAGAAATGTAGAATAAATTGCCACAATGGGACGAAAACCCTTGCTGGCAAGACCGGCGGCAAAGGTTACGGCATGCTGCTCACAAATACCCACATCCACAAAACGCTGGGGGAAGGTCTCCTGAAAGGCCTGAGTGCCTGTGCCTTCGGGCATAGCGGCGGTAATGGCCACAACCCTTTCGTCTTGCCGTCCTAATTCCAACAGTGTTTTGCCAAATGTGGCAGTAAAGCTGGGCAATCCGGCACTGCCCGCCTTACTTCGCGCCAAACCTGTTTCCGGCTCAAAGCCCCCCACTCCGTGAAAATGCGTAGGATCTTTTTCCGCAGGGCCATAGCCCTTCCCCTTGCGCGTCAGCACATGCAGCAAGACAGGGCGATCGTCCACGGCGGCGGCCATTTCAAGATGGCGACGCAAGGCCCCCAAATCGTGCCCGTCTACAGGACCGATATAATTAAAACGAAAAGCCTCAAATAACATGCCCGGCGTAAAAAAAGATTTAAAACTCCACTCGCCGCGCATGGCATAGGTGGCAAGATCATTGCCTATCCGAGGAATGGAGCGCAACAGGGTGAGCACATCTTTTTTGGTCTGGCGAACCCAGCGACGCGACAAGGTGCGACTTAAAAAACGCGACAAGGCCCCCACATTAGGCGAAATGGACATCTCGTTATCGTTGAGCACCACAATAAGACGTTTTGCCATATGTCCGGCCAGATTCAGGCCTTCAAAAGCCTGCCCCGCCGTCAACGAACCGTCGCCAATAACCGCAACCACATGGTGGTGCTCGCCCGCCAAATCCCGCGCCATGGCAAGCCCCAAAGCGGCGGAAATAGACGTGGACGAATGCCCCACGCCGAAATGGTCATAGGGGCTTTCTGTGGGTTTAGGAAAACCGGAAATCCCCCCCAATTGGCGTAGAGTATGAAATTCCGCCGCGCGGTCGGTCAAAATTTTCCACGCATAACTTTGGTGCCCCACGTCCCAAACCACTTTGTCTTTATCGGCATTAAATACGGTCAACAAAGCTAAAGTTAATTCCACCACCCCTAGGGAAGGGGCCAAATGCCCACCGTTTTTAGCCACGGTGCTAATAATCAATTCACGTACTTCTTGCGCCAGTTGCACCCGCTCAACATTCGTTAAAGCCGCAATATCTGCAGGGCCTTTAAGACCCGAAAGAAAAGAGGAAGAAGTATGTGGCATGATTGACCCTTACGTAAGTACACTCAAAATATGGATAAAACAAAACATCATCAACAGCTGCGTTCCACAACGTAGCGCGCCAGAGCACGTAAAAATGCCGCTTCCGATCCAGAAAAATTGTTCAGACACTCCACAGCGTGCAACATGTGAGTGTTCGCTAAAGCGCGGCTCTGGTCAAGCCCCACAAGAGCAGGATAGGTATTCTTGCCCTGCTCCTGATCACTGCCCGCAGGCTTACCCAAGGTAACAGTGTCTGCGGTGATGTCCAAAATATCGTCGGCAATCTGGAAGGCCACGCCCAAGGAAGCCCCATACTGGCTGATAGCTTCGAGCTGTCCACTTCCGGCTCCGGCCAATTGCGCGCCGCTTATGCATGAAGCACGGAGCAAAGCCCCCGTTTTGAGCGCATGCATGTGCTGTAATTTTTCCAGTTCCACCCGCCCCACGCCCGTGTACAGCATGTCCAGCATCTGACCAGCCACCATGCCCGAGCCTCCCGCCGCCTGCGCCACCGTGCCCAAGGCCGCCAGCACCCGTGCTGCGGGCAATTCCACAGAGGTCATGAAACAAAAAGCATCGGTCAACAGGGCATCTCCCGCAAGAATCGCCGTTGCTTCATCAAAAGCCTTATGATTTGAAGGTTTACCGCGTCGCAGGTCATCATCATCCATGGCGGGAAGATCGTCGTGAATCAGCGAATAGGTGTGAATCATCTCAATGGCGCATGCAAAGGGCAACACCGCGTCTACGGGCAAACCACACATGGCGGCGGTACTCAAGCACAACACGGGGCGTACCCGCTTGCCACCCGCCATAAGACTATAGTACATGGCCGATTGCAGGCGTTCCGGCAGGGCCCGCTGATCCAGACAGGTGGCGAGATACTTGTCCACGCGTGCGCCTTCGGCGTGCAAACGGGTCTTAAAATCCCCTGTAGACATGGTGAGAACATTCATGCGTTTTCGTCCTCTTCGGGCGTAAAAGGTTCCAGCCCCTGCGCTGTCAGCAGACGAATTTCATTGCGGGCTTGTTCCAATTGTCCCCGACATAATTTAGAAAGTTCCATGCCTTCTTTATACAGAGTTAGGCCCTGTTCAAGAGGCAAGCTTCCTGTTTCAAGATGGGTCACAATTTCTTGCAAACGTGCCAGCCGCGTTTCAAAGCTTTCTGAGACAGTATTTTTTTTTTCACGGGCCATACTATACTTCCTAATTCTTCGAAATAGCGGTAGCTTGCAGAAAGGGAACAGGATCAACAGCCGTCCCCTGCACGACTAAGCCCAAATGCAAATGCGGCCCCGTGCTCTGGCCTGTGCTGCCTACCTTGCCAATAGCTTCGCCCCGACGCACTTTCTGGCCCGGCTGCACGTTCACTTCAGACATGTGCATGTATGAAGTGATCAGCCCTAAACCGTGGTCAATGTACACAGCATTGC
>JAVVPD010000094.1:0-7991 GCA_036655975.1 Desulfovibrionaceae bacterium
AATCTTGGGGATAGTCCTGCAAAGAGGTGTCGGGCAAAGCACTGACCGGCACTGGGGATAATGGCGCCGCACCTTGCAAAAAGGCCACGCACTGGCACAAATTTTCGGGGGCGAACACGGGCAATCCCCGCACCACGGCGGCTTCATAGGCATTGCCTGGGCTGACAAACAAGCCGCGCCCTTGCTCACTGCGCGCTAATATGGCCAGTGGCAAGGCTCCCGGTGCAGGCTTAATACTGCCGGTCAGCGACAATTCTCCGGCAAAAAAATAGCCCTGAACCGCTTCGGGGGATAAAACTTCCGCCGCCACCAGCAGGCCCACGGCTAAAGGCAAATCATAGGCGGCGCCACTTTTGCGGCAATCGGCGGGGGCTAAATTCACCGTAATGCGCGCGGGGGGAATTTTAAACCCGCTGGAACGCAAGGCAGCAAACACTCTGTCTTTGGCCTCGCGCACGGCCCCTTCAGCCAGCCCCACCATGGTAAAGGCCGGCATGCCCTGCCGGTTCAGGTCTACCTCAAGGTCCACCCGAAAGGCGTCCACCCCGTGCAGCCCCCCACAGAACAGCCGAACAAACACGTTATTCTACGGCCTTACCAAAACGTTCCCAACGCACATTCCCCAAACCTTCAGAAGACCAATAAATGCGCCAGGCCTTGCCACGGATGGCAGACTTTTCGACAAAACCCCAAAAGCGCGAATCTTGTGAATTATCACGATTGTCGCCCATAACAAAATATTTGCCTTGGGGGACGGTCACGGGGCCAAAATTGTCGCGGATGCGTTCAATACGCTTGGGCTCGGTGTGGCGAATATAGGCTTCCTGCACCGCCTGTCCGTTGCGGTACAATTGCTTGTCGCGCACTTCCATCACGTCACCGGGGATACCAACAATACGTTTAATATAGTCCAACGATGGATTATTGGGATATTCAAACACGATAATATCCCCCCGCACGGGGTCTGGCCCATCCACCGCATAGGTATTGCTGAAAGGCCACTTGACGCCGTAGGAAAATTTGTTCACCAGTAGGTGGTCACCCACAAGTAAGGTTTCCAGCATGGATTCCGAGGGGATTTTAAAGGCCTGCACCACAAAGGTACGGATAACCATCGCCAAAAGCAGCGCCACCACCAAGGCTTCAGCATATTCACGCAACAAGGATTTCTCCTTGGGAGAATTATCCCGTAAGTTTTTAAAATCAGTCATATTTCCTTCCGTTTATGTCATGAACGGCGCGCAAGGGGCGCCCTATTCTGCGCGAAACACGCAGGAATTTCTGCAAAACTACGGGGAGTATGCACTGACACGAAAACAAGTGCAAGGAGCTTTTCCGCACGCAGGCCGGCCTGGCTTGTGCAGAATACAGAACTCGAGCTTGCTTTTCTTGAAAATTTCGTAGAGAATTTTTTGTAAACCCTCTAGCAGGGATCATTTCACCACACCCAACGCAGGAGGAATGTTCATGAAAGGTATGATTCTGGCTTTATTGACTATGCTGTTGGCTCTGGGGGGTAGTGCGGAGGCCTCCGAGCAGATCGGAAACGTCAAAACACTTTCCGGCACGGCCTATGTGCAGCGTGGAGACACACAGTTACGTCCTGCCCTTGGTGACACTTTGCAGGTGCAAGACCGTGTACGCACCGGCGCGGATGGCAGCATTGGCATCAGTTTTGTGGACGGAACCCGCCTGAGCCTTGGCCCTTCCAGTGATGTGGCCCTGCGTGACTATGTATTTGCGCCCCAAGAAAACACGTTCGCCTTTTCTCTGGAATTGCTCAAAGGCACTGCCGCCTACATTTCGGGCCGTCTGGGAAAATTGTCCCCAGACTCGGTAAAAATCGCCACGCCTCATGTCACTATTGGCATCCGTGGAACAAGCTTCGCCCTAAAGGTAAATTAATATGGTACGCCTATACACGCTTCTCATGGCCTGTTGTTTGTTGCTTGGTGCCTGTGCCAAAACCACGGTAGTGCTTCTGCCCGACGAGAGTGGCAAGGTCGGCGAAATTGTTGTGCAGGCCGCTGGGGACAAGGCCACACTTTCTCTGGAAGACCAGCACGTGGACGCTAATCCGAGCGGCCTTTCCAAAGTCACTATTTTGTCGCGAGCCACGGTGGAAAAAACCTTCAGCGTCACCCTCAAAGCTTTACCGGAAAAAGCGGAAAGCACCTTGGTATATTTCAAGAGCGAATCCGCACAGCCTACGCCAGAATCCTTGCGGCAATTGCCGCTGGTTGTGGAACAGCTGAAAGCACGCACCGCGCCTTCCGTGGAATTGTTTGGGCATACGGATCATTTGGGCGATGGTGCCTACAACCAAAAGTTGTCGGACGACCGTGCCAGCGAAGTGCGTCGCCTGCTTATTAAGGAAGGCGTACCCGAAGCCCATATCCGCATGCGGGGCTTCGGCGCCCGCGACCCGCTGTTCCCGCCCCGAGAAGGCAAGGCGGAACCGCGCAATCGTCGTGTGGAAATTTTTGTGCGTTAATCTGTGATATCGTTCATAAAAACGCTCAATTTCTGACAACAGATCTTGAGCGTTTTTATGGCTATGAACGATATTTTTGTTCTATTTCACCCATGCGAGACCGCGATGTTCCGCCACCGTGGCATAGGCCGAAATCTGCCCAAGGGTAAAGGATAACATATTGGGTGCAGCCTTGCCGCTGTTCTGAGCATAGAAGGCGTGATACCATTCCGCAGTATAGCGGACAGTTTCCTCAAAATTCAGGGTAGCCTTCCAGTGCAGGTGGGCAAGAGCCTTGTCACAACACAGTTTGAGCAGGGTGCATTCTTTCATGTTGGCCTGCCCTTCACGGTTCATCTGACGACGAAAGCGGGGCCAGTGGGTGGCGAGGGCGTCAACCACTTCGGCTACGGTATTATTTACATCGGCGGCGGGGCCAAAATTGTAGGCTTCGCGATTCAGATTGAAAGGCGTGTTTTCACCGCTAAACAGCTTGGCCCCCAACCACAAATATCCGGATAAGGGTTCCAGCACATGCTGCCACGGGCGCGTAGCCCAAGGGCTACGAATTTCTACGGCTTCTCCCTTGGCCCAAGCGCGGGCGCAGTCAGGCACAATACGGTCGGTGGCCCAATCGCCGCCGCCAATAACATTGCCGGCGCGAGTGGTGGCGCAGGCCGGGCCGTTTTTGAAGAAAGATTTAAAGTAGGAATGGGCGATAATTTCTGCACAACTTTTGGACGCGCTGTAAGGATCTTCACCACCAAGATGGTCTTGCTCACGATAGCCATACACCCATTCGTCGTTGCGGTAGCACTTGTCACTGGTAATACAGACCACAGCCTTAACCGAAGGTGTCACGCGCACGGCTTCAAGAATATTGAGTGTGCCCATCATGTTGGCTTCAAAAGTTCCTGCGGGATCATCGTAAGACTTACGCACCAACGCTTGCGCCGCAAGATGAAAAACAATCTCTGGGGCAAAATCCTGCACGGCTTTAGTGAGTGTAGCGCGGTCGCGCACATCGCCGCGTATATCGGTGATGCGGCTGGCAAGACCCATCACCTCAAAATGTGCAGGCTGGGTAGGGATGCCATCGGAATAGCCCGCCACATCCGCCCCGAGAGACAGCAACCACGCCGCCATCCACGAGCCTTTGAAGCCGGTGTGCCCGGTAATCAACACCCTGCGGCCTTTATACAGATCATTGAACATACTATTTCCTTGGTATTCTCGTGTGGTTAGCGTTGTCCGGCCCAAAAGGCCTGCCCTTTATCCCACAGTGCGTTAAGTTTTTGCGAGTCGCGCAGCGTATCCATACATTCCCACTGCCCGTCGTGCGCGTACATGGACAATTGGCCTTCGGCGGCGAGCCGTTGCAGGGGTTCTTTTTCGAGATCGCAGTGTTCATCTTCGGACAAATAATCCAAAAATTCGCGTTTAAACACGAAAAAGCCGCAGTTGATATATTCGTTCAACACGGGTTTTTCTTCCCAAGACAGAATATTGCCCTGATCATCTGTTGTGACGGCACCAAAGCGGGAGGGCATACGCACCCCCGTGAAGGTACCTATCTTGCCAGATTTTTTGTGAAAGTCGATAAGCTTGTCCACGTTGATGTCGGACACCCCGTCACCGTAGGTGACCATAAAACGATCGGTGTCAATGTGCTTGGCAACCCTTTTGATACGCGCGCCCTTCAGGGTTTCCTCGCCGGTGTCACAGAGGGTGACGCGCCAATCTACGCAGGAATTCAGCTCGTGGGGCAAAATTTTGCCGGTGCTGAGATCCACCGTGAAATCGGTATTACGCAATTTGTAGTCGTGAAAATATTGTTTAATGACTTCACCCTTATACCCGAGGGGAAGCACAAAATCTTTAAAGCCGAAACGCGCATAGATGGACATGATGTGCCAAAGCACGGGGCGCGGGCCGATTTCGACCATAGGCTTGGGTTTGAACGCGGTTTCTTCACGCAGGCGCGTACCCTTACCGCCGCACATAATAATGACCTTCATAGTGTTCTCCCGCAAAGCAGGTTGTTAATGTGTAGGCTTACTGAAAGCCTCTGTATTTTAGCAGAAGCTTTAGGCAATGTGAAGGTGGGGGAAGGGCGGGGAAAGGGGTACCCGGAGGTAGGGACGGCCTGCTTACCCAGCCCGTCCCTGCAATTTTCGGGTATACATTTATTTTTTGATGGCCTCGCGCACCTGTTGCACCAAGGCGGGTGGAACTTGTTTAGCGAATTGTGTGTAGATGCCCTGCGTGGCCTGCTGCCATTGGGCGCGTTCTTCAGGACTTATTACCACTACCTTTATGCCCATTTGTTGCATTTTTTCTACAATCATTTTTTCATTTTCACGAATCATGTTGCGTTCCAACAACTGAACTTCATGGAAAGTGTCAAGGAACATCTTCTTATCTGTAGGCGAGAGGGTGTTCATGAATTTTTTAGACATCATGACCATGTGAGGGCTGTAGAAACTATTGATAATGGTAACATTTTTGTTTACTTCGTGAAAATTGTTATACCACGCGAGATTTAGGTCAATGTCCACGCCGTCCACGGTACCTTGCTGCAAGGCGGTATAGACTTCACTCCAGCCCATGGGGGTGGGATTCATTCCCAGTAATTTGAGAATACTCAGATGGGCTTTAGAATTGGTAGCGCGAATTTTCATGCCCTTGGCATCGTTGAGTACCGTAATAGCTTTTTTCCCGTTATACAGATTACGAAAACCAATGTCGATATAGCCAAGCCCTATAATTCCCGTACGTTCCAGAGATTTTGCCAATTCTTGACCAATGGGGCCGTCGGTAATGATGTCGGTGGAGGCATAGTCGGAAAACAGGAAAGGCATGTCGAAGAGCAAAAGTTTATCATTGGCGATGGAAAGATTGGAGGTGCTCTCCGACCCCATTTGCAGCATGCCCATTTGTAGGCCTTGGATAACGCTGCTGGCATTGCCAAACTTAGAACTGTCCAGCACATCCACCCGGAATTTTCCGTTGGAGCGCTGTTCAATGAGTTGTTTGAAGGTGATGAAAGCCTGTCCCATGGGATGTTGGGGCACGTTGGGGTGAGCAAGCTTTACCATAATGGGCGCCGCCGTGGTCGGCACAGGTAAGGATAGGCCCATGAGACCAAAAATTGCCAAATACATTCCGGTAAAAAGTCTTTTCATGATATTCTCCTCTACTGTCAAAGGGGGAATATGGCGGGCAACACCATGTTAACCCGCCACGTGTTACACGGGATTATGTGCGCCGTGCCTGCCGTTTAAGAGCAAACTCGTGCCGCGCTTCTGTCAGACGTGCCGGAAGCAAAGCCAAGGCCGCAAACAACACGGCGCGGTAAGCTGCAAGATCTTCGGGCATCAGCATAGGCACCTTCCAATAAACAACCTCGTCCTTGGGGGTAAGCATGGAAAGCATAGCCCCACTGCCCGGCATCATGCCCCCCGATCCTGCTATATCGTGTACGCCATCGCTCATAAAAGTCACACCGCCCGCTTCCTCACTGACCAAACGGGCCAATTCTCCCATAATGCGTACTTTTTCAGCCCCGTCCACGGTCTTGGCAAGGGCAGCCGCTAGAGACGTTATTTCCGCGCTAAGTCTGCGTGTTTGGACTCCCAACATATCGTTAGCGCGGGGATAGGCGTCAAAATCGTGCAACATGGGTAGGCCCGTACCCGTGCCGGAATCGCGCAGAAGTTCCGCCATGACAAGATTATCTACCTGCCGATTGGCTCGGACAAACAATGTTCGCTGTCGCACATCGTCGCTATGCGCCGGAACATAGGCTTTACTCTCCACTATGAAGGAAGGAGCTTCGCACAGCCCCAATTTGTGCATAAGGGCGGCCTTAGCCTGAGCATACAGCATGGAACCTTCATTATTTTCGTTGGGCCCGAGGCCTCCAGAACTGTGATTCACCACTGCGACCAAAGCAAGGCGCACCTCACCGCACTGTACCCGTAGCCCCAGACTTATATCCCTGTTACCTTCAAAGTGGTCTTCCGCCACATCCACATATTGGGGCCAGCGGCGGGCAAAAGTATCTACCACCGCATAGGCGGCGGCGGCTTCAAAACTTGCCGCTTCTTCGCTCACACCCTGCCCATACATGCGGCCCAAGGTATGCAAGGTGAGGCTCTGACAAAACATGGCGTCCATTCCCACAGCCCTTTGCATAATATCGGCCTGCGCGGGAGTGATCCCACGGCGGGGACAGGCACAACCCACGCCCCCGTCTGCAGTACGTATTTCAATCCACCCCGTAAGGGGATTGGCGCTGACGTGCGTGATACACACATTCACGGGCAAAGTGTCGCGCATAAGGGAAACGGTAACGGCAAAGCCTACAGAATCGTCGTGTACAAAGCCTGAATGGCTATGCACATGGCCTATTCCCACATGCCCCAGAATACCCACATGAGCGGGGGCACAATCTTTGTTCAGGGGCGTCAGTGTCATAGTGTTTGTTGTCATACTATCTTCTCTGAAAGGATTTACATAAGCCCGGGCAGCCATAACGACAAAGCGGGGATGTAGGTTATGCACAAAAGTGCCACAATCATGGCTGCCAAAAAGGGAAGTACGGCTATACTGAGTTTTTCGATGCTGATGTGTGCGATTCCGCAACCGACAAAGAGGTTAACCCCCACAGGTGGTGTTAAAAAACCCAGCGAAACGGTGATAATCATAATAATGCCAAAATGGATGGGGTTGACGCCCAATTGGGTTACCACGGGTAATAACAAAGGCGTAAGAATAAGAATATTCGCCAGAGCATCCATAAAAGTGCCCATAATGAGCAAAAAGATGATGATTATGGCCAGCATTACATAAACATTTTCGGAAATACCCGTGAGAAATGTCACCATCATGTCCGGCATATTGTAATACATCATTATTTGCCCCAAGGCCGTGGCGGTGGCAACCACAATAAAGATGGCGGCGTTAGTCAGGGCCGTACCGCGTAATATATCTTTAAAATCCTGCCAAGTAAGGGTGCGTAAGAGTAAACCTTCCGCCAGCAGGGCGTACACTACGGCAATGACCCCCGCTTCAGTGGGGGTGGTGAAACCGCCGTAAATGCCCCCAAGCACAATTACCGGAACCATCAGGGCAAATTTGGCATTATACAGCGCTCGCACTATCTCCGCACAGCTCGCCCGGGGACTGGTGCTCTGGTAACCATTTTTTTTAGCTATAATATAGCTGATAAGCATAAGAAAGAGACCCACCACAATGCCGGGAACCACCCCAGCGATAAACAAATCCCCCACCGAAAGACCCGCCGTGGTTCCGTAAATAATAAGCGGAACGCTCGGGGGAATAATAACCCCCAGACAGCCGGCTGAAGTGTTGACAGCCGTAGCAAAACTGCGGGGATAGCCCTCCTTTTCCATAGAAGGAATCATTATGCCCCCCACAGCAGCCACAGTTGCTGGGCCGGAGCCGCTGAGCGCTCCGTAAAAGAGGGCAGTTAGTACCGAAATGTGCGCCATGC
>JAVVPD010000095.1:0-7829 GCA_036655975.1 Desulfovibrionaceae bacterium
GAGCACGGGATATTCCTGCGGACTGTCCACAACGCCCGAAGCGCCGTTGGCAAGGCCGATAACCGTATCATTGGTGGAAGTATCACCGTCCACACTGACACGGTTGAAGGTATTTGCCACCGCGTGCGGAAACATTTCACGCCACAGGTCTGCGTCAATGCGCGCGTCGCACAACACCACCGACAACATGGTTGCCATATTCGGGCAAATCATGCCCGCGCCCTTGGCCATGCCGAGCAGACGCACAGAGCCTCCCGCTAAATTCAGGCTTAGGGGCATAAACTTGGGAAAAGCGTCGGTGGTCATCATGGCGCGGGTGAAATCTTCGCCCGATTTTGTGCCGAGCGAATCGACCAATTGCGGAACCGCCTGCGCCCACAAATCCATTTTTAACGGCGCGCCGATAATACCCGTAGACAGCGGAATAAGGCTGGTGGCGGGGCAATCCACTGCCTGCCCGACCATGGCCAAACTCACGCAGCAATTTTCAATGCCCTCGTCCCCGGTGCAGGCATTGGCCTGTCCGGAATTGACCACAATCCCCCGCACGGGGGTATCCCCGTGCAGCACGGACTGCGCCACTAAGACCGGAGCGGCCTTAAACACGTTGGTGGTGAACACCCCCGCCGCCGTTGCGGGCACGTCAGAAAGTATCAGCGCCAAGTCGTCCCGATCCGGACGACGAAAGCCCGCCGCTGCCGTGCCAATACGAAAACCCTTAGGAATTGTATTCATCCCATTCCCCATACACATAAAAAAATCCCCACGCGGAGGAAACAGCCCAAGGCAACTATTTTTGAAAAAGACCGAGTTTTGGGGTGAGAAAAACTTTGTGACCAAGCCTTTCTCACCCCAAAAAATTCAACTATTTCTTTTTCTGAATTTCTTCAGCAATAGCCGCAGGAACACGTTCATAATGGTCAAACTGCATAGAGAAAGTGGCACGGCCCTGGGTGCGCGAGCGCAGATCCGTAGCGTAGCCAAACATGGCCGACAGGGGCACTTGGGCGCGAATGCTCTGGGCACCGCCAGCGCGGGCTTCCATGCTCTGAACGCGACCACGGCGACCGTTCATATCGCCCATAACGTCACCAAGGTAGTCTTCAGGGGTCACGACTTCCACGTCCATAATGGGTTCAAGCAGCACAGGCGCGGCCTTACTGATGGCGTCTTTAATCGCCATGGAGCCGGCCACATAGAAGGCCTGTTCGGAAGAGTCCACTTCGTGATAAGAACCAAAAACCAGCGTGACTTTAATGTCCACGGTGGGGAAGCCCGCCATGATGCCGGATTTCAGCGCGTCCCGAATACCTTTATCGATACCGGGGATATATTCTTTGGGAATAACACCGCCGGTAATGGCGTTGATGAATTCATAGCCCTTGGCGGGATTGGGTTCAATTTCGATAACGCAGTGCCCGTATTGACCACGCCCGCCGGATTGTTTGGCATGCTTCATGTCAGACTTGGAAGGCTTGCTGATGGTTTCGCGGTAGGCCACCTGAGGCTTGCCCACATTGGCGTTGACGCCAAATTCGCGGGTCAAGCGGTCAACAATAATTTCCAAATGCAATTCGCCCATACCGGCGATAAGGGTTTGGTTGGTTTCTTCGTCGCCCTTGACGCGGAAGGAGGGGTCTTCCTTGGCGAGCTTACCCAAAGCGGCAGACAAAGCATCGCGGTCAGCCTTGGTTTTGGGTTCGATGGCAACTTCGATAACGGGTTCTGGAATATCCAAAGATTCAAGCACAACTTCGTTCTTTTCCAAGCACAAAGTATCCCCGGTGGAGGCTTGCTTAAGGCCTACCAAGGCCACGATGTCGCCAGCGCCCGCCCACTTCACGTCTTCACGCTTATTGGCATGCATTTTCAAAATGCGGCCCAAACGCTCTTTCTTGCCGGTGGTGGCGTTGACCACAGTCATGCCGGATTCGAGAAAGCCGGAATAGATGCGGAAAAAGGACAAATGCCCGATGAAGGGGTCAGAAAAAAGCTTGAACACGAGGCCCGCAAGGGGTTTTTTGTCGTCACAGGGGCAGACAATAATTTTTTCCGCATTGTCGGGATCATGGCCCTGCATGGGCGCAATGTCCACGGGGGAGGGAAGATAATCCACCACCGCGTCCAGCAGGGGCTGCACCCCCATGTTGCGGAAAGCAGAACCGCACATGACCGGAACAATGCTGCGGCGAATAGTGGCCTTGCGGATGCAGGACAAAATTTCGTCAACGCTCAGTTCTTCCCCGCCAAGATATTTTTCCAGCAAGCTTTCATCTTCTTCAGCCACGGCTTCGATCATTTCAAAGCGCTTGGTTTCGTACATTTCCTGCAAAGCAGCGGGCACAGGGCCTTCGATAAATTCCTGCCCTTTGGAGGCTTTATCAAAAGTAATGGCATGCCCGCGCACAAGGTCGATAACCCCTTCAAATTTGTCTTCCTGCCCGATAGGCAATTGCAGGGGCACGGCTTTTGCGCCAAGGCGCGTATGGATCATATCCACACAGCGGAAAAAATTTGACCCGATTCTGTCCATTTTGTTGACAAAACAAATACGGGGCACATTGTAGCGGTCCGCTTGGCGCCACACGGTTTCCGACTGGGGTTCCACGCCTGCCACAGCGTCAAACACGCAGACGGCACCGTCGAGTACGCGCAGGGAGCGTTCCACTTCAATGGTGAAGTCCACGTGACCGGGGGTGTCAATAATATTAATGCGGTAATCGCGCCAAAAACAGGTGGTGGCAGCGGACGTGATCGTGATGCCACGTTCCTGCTCCTGCTCCATCCAATCCATGGTGGATTCGCCGTCGTGGGTTTCGCCAATTTTATGGGAAACGCCGGTATAAAAAAGGATACGCTCAGTAGTAGTGGTTTTGCCCGCATCAATGTGGGCCATAATGCCTATATTTCGCTGTTTCTCTACGGGGACAGTGCGTGACACGATCATTCTCCAGTAAGTAGGGGGTGGGGGAGGCTGCCTGACCTTGTGTGTCCGCGCGCAATCCCCAATTTGGGGCGGTTCAGCCCCGACACAAGTACTGACGCCGTGTTACTGCACAAAAATACAGTTGGCACGGCGTCAGAGTATACCATTCCGCAGCAGCGTTTTACCAACGGTAGTGTGCAAAAGCCTTATTGGCTTCAGCCATACGGTGAGTATCTTCGCGCTTTTTCACTGCGCCCCCACGACCATTGAAAGCATCAAGCAATTCCGCAGAAAGTTTGGCTGTCATGCCCTTTTCACCACGCGAACGGGCGTAGTTGATGAGCCAACGGATGGACAACGAAACTTGACGGTCAGGGCGAACTTCCATGGGCACTTGATAGGTAGCGCCGCCCACGCGACGAGCTTTCACTTCCAGATGCGGCTTAACGTTTTCCAAAGCCTTTTCAAAAGCGCGCATGGCGTCTTCGCCGGACTTTTCAGCCAGGGTTTCCAGTGAGCTATAAAAAATCTTTTCAGCGGCGCCTTTTTTCCCGTCGTACATGAGGCGGTTAACAAATTTTGTCACCAGACGGCTGTTGTACAGGGGATCAGGCAAAATTTCCCTTCTCGGGATGGGACCTTTACGGGGCATAATGTGCTCCTTAACTAGTAAAATGCGTAAAAAAGAGAGGCGGTGTCACCAGCCCCGCGCAGATGTAGAAAGTTCACCCCAAGTGAAACATCCCTCAAAGCGCATGGCAAACACCGTGCAACCAGTAAAACACCAAACTGCGGCCTACTTGGGACGCTTGGTGCCGTATTTGGAACGACTCTTGCGGCGATCAGCCACGCCCGATGTATCCAGAGTCCCACGCACGATGTGATAACGCACACCGGGTAAGTCTTTTACACGGCCGCCGCGTATCATCACCACGGAGTGTTCCTGAAGGTTGTGACCTTCACCGGGAATGTAGGCCGTCACTTCAATACCGTTGGTCAGGCGCACACGGGCAACCTTACGCAAGGCGGAGTTCGGCTTTTTAGGGGTAGTTGTGTACACGCGCGTGCAAACACCACGGCGTTGCGGGCAAGCCTGCAAGGCGGGGGTTTTTTTGCGCTTGAGCACGGGCTTCCGTTCGCGACGGATAAGCTGATTAATCGTAGGCATGATTTCCTCCATAAACGATAATATGGCAATGGCTGCCAAAGGGAGCGAGTAATACCGCACTTGGCAATAAATTGTCAAGTGGCAATTACAATCGGCACTTCATATAGATAACCGGGGCCAGCAAAGCAATATCGGCCCAAGGGCAGGCATCAAGATAGGGCTTTTGCACCCCCCCCACGGCAGGCGTCCAGTGTTGCAGCACAATACAGCCCGCCGCATCCCGACCTTTATAAATTTTAATAGTCGCACTGCCGTCTCTGCGTAAGGCATACACCGCTTCGCCCTCGGCGGGGCTTTGGGCAGGGTCGCAAAACAGGGTATAGCCCTCACGAATACCGTAGGGAAGCATAGAATCGCCTATTGTCAATACGGCTATCCAGTCCGCACCGCAGTGGGGCGGCGAAACACTCACCGATTTATAGGTTCGGTTGCACCAGCCCTGTTTGCCGCAATCAGCCAATGCGGTCAAGCGTAAGGGGTTGCCCGTGGGCGTAAAGGGCATGCCGGACAAAAGCAAAGTGCCAGAGTCAAGGGCCGGCAGCTGTGGTGCGGCAGGGGGCGGGGGGGTTTGCCCTTGCACCTGACCTGTCCACATGTCGCCCTCCCCAAAATATAACCAGGTTCTTGAAAGCTTCTTGTCATGCTCCAACAACTTTACCAGTAAGGGCCACAAATTAACTTGGCTCTTTTCCGTCAGATAATAATTGAATTTCCGCACCGGCAAATCGAGCACTTGCGCCAAGTCCCCTTGAGAAAGTCCTTTCTTTTCAATATATAACCGCACTCTCTCGTACAATTCCGTCGGATAATTTTCCACAGTTCCACGCGCCTCCGACGGGGCAAGAACTGTCTGGCCCACAAGTCCGCCAGGCACACTCACAGGAATAGTTTTCACATTAGTCATTTTTCACCTTGCAAAACGTCCAGATAGCAGCTAAATTCTAACCACGGATATATTTTTTCCTGCTTAGTACAGGAATTAACTATCCTCTTTTAATGTTGCCCGTCAGTACCTGGAGTACAGATGTGTGGAAAAACCGCCAAGCGGCACCAACAACCCATAGGAAGTGCTATTGAAATTAATAAGTAAGTAAAACAGGCTTTTCAGCTCTTATTATTAGTAAAAATAGCTATATAACTCTTGCTCGTCAATGGGGTCTTTTGTTGCGGCTAATTTTTAGACATCTAATCTTCTGCCAACTACTACAAAAAGCCCCTTCTGTAAAACAGCTATAGGCCTGTTCCCCTAACAAACAATCATCCTTAAACAGGAGCATATACATGAGTGTTTGGAGTGAAGGTTACGTTACAGACACCGCCTACGAAGCCAAGTTTTTTACTGACCTGACCCCCAGTTTTTTGCGGATGGCCTTGTTGCTGCATGGCGAAGATATGCCCCGTCGCAAAAAGAATGAGCCTTTGCGCTATCTGGAATTGGGCTATGGGCAGGGTTTGTCCCTGAACGTGCACAGTGCCGCCGTGGACGGCGAATTTTGGGGCACAGATTTCAATCCCGACCATACCCTACGCGCCTCTGAAATGGCGCAAGCGGCGGGCCTTGACCCCCAATTGCTCAACATCAGCTTTGCCGAGCTGGACGCCCGCAGTAGCCACGGAGACCTGCCCCTGTTTGACATTATCGCCCTGCACGGGGTGTGGTCGTGGATAAGCGATGAAAATCGCCAGCATATCCTCAACATCATCCACCGCAATCTCAAAATGGGTGGGGTGGTCTACATTAGTTATAATACCCTTCCCGGGTGGGCGCCCTTTATGCCCGTGCGCGATCTTCTGGCCATGCATGCCGATACGCTGGGCAATGCCGCGCAAGATTCCAGCGCCCGCATTCAGCAGGCCTACGCCTTTGCCCGCCAATTAGCCGCTGCCAAAGCCGGCTATTTTATGGCTAACCCGCAGGCCACCGCCAAGCTGGAACAGCTTGAAGGCAAGTCCTTAAGCTATCTCACCCACGAATACATGAACAGCCACTCCCGCCCCTTCTATTTTGCCGATGTTGCGGCGGCGCTTGGCAGAGCAAAATGCACTTTTGTCAGCTCCACGCGTTTTATTTCCCAGCTTGACGTGTGCCTGCCCGCAGACTGCCTGCCCTTGTTGCACAACGCTGCCTCCCCCGTATTGCGTGAAACCCTGCGCGATTACAGCCTTAACCAAGCTTTTCGGGCAGATATTTTTATTAAGGGCAGCAGCCGCCTCAGCCAGCGTGAACACATGACCCGCATGGGCGCTTTCCGCGTGGCGCTGGCCTGCCAATTGGAAGTGATCAACCTCAGCATTATGAGCCCGCGCGGGGAAATGACCCTGAAGGAAGAGGTCTACCGCCCTCTCTTGGCGGCCCTGGCCGACAAGGCCTACACCCCCAAAACGCTTGAACAATTAGAAGATCACCCCCTGCTGGAGGCCATGTCCAGCGCGGTATTGCTGGAAGGGCTCACGGTGCTTGCCGGCGCGGGCTATGTGCATCCGGCCTGCAAAGCCGCTGCCGCCCAGCACAAAAAATGCGCGCAACTCAACCGTATTTTGTGCGAGCGCGCCCGCATGGGGGAAGACTTGCCCGTGCTGGCTTCTCCGGTGTTGGCGGGGGGGCTGCGCTCCACGCGTATTGAGCAGCTTTTCTTGCTGTCCATAGCCGAGGGCGGCGAAAAGCCCAGCCTATGGGCTGAGGACGCCCTAAATGTGCTTTCCAGTCGGGGCGAACAGCTGTTGCGTGAGGGCAAAGCCTTAGAACCCGCAGACGCGCTGAACGAGATGACCACCCTTGCCGAAAGCTTTGCCGCCGAACGCCTGCCCTATTTACAGGCCATGGGCATTGTGCCCACGCAGCTAAAAGCCCTGCCCCCTGAACAGCCCAGCCCCCTTACGGAGAAAAAATAATGCGTAAATTCCCCCTATTGTGCGCCCTACTTTTGGCACTGGGCCTCATGCCCGCCTGCACAGACACCGCCACCGCCGAGAGCATTGGCGTGGTGAACACCAACCGTATTTTGACAGAATCCCAACCCGCTAAAGCTGGGGAGGCCCATCTCAAAAAAGTGCAAGGCGTGTTGCAAAAGGGCTTGGACGACTTGCAAAAAATGTACAAGGGCAAGGAAAAAACCCCACAAGCCCAGCAGGCTATTCGGGAAGGCTATGCGGCGCTTGAGCAACAAATGGCGGCAGAAAAACAGGCCGTGTTGCAGGTGCTGGGCAAGGCTTTGGACAAAGCGGTGAAGGAGTGGCGCGCGGACAACAAAAAAATTCTTGTGGTGGTCAGCCAGCAAGTGTTGCTGGACGCTGACGCTTCTGTCGACGTGACCAGCGCCGTAATGCAAGAAATGAACCAGCAAAAGCCCGAATTTCCCGCCCTGCCCACGGTAAAGGTGAACCCTCCTCCCAAGGAGGAAGCCAAAGCCGCCCCCAAGCGGCGTTAAACACGCTGCGGCGCTTTAAAAACCCGGGGGGGGATATAGCCATGCCCAAAAATTACCCACTTTTCTGGATAAGCCTGCTGCTCCCTTTGTTGTGTGCCTGCTGGCTGCTAGAAAACCTCGCAAGGCTCGTGCGCCGTGCGAAGGTGCTTGCCAAGAATTATACATATATTAAGGAAGGATGAAGAAAAATGACGAGAAATAAGAAAAAACTCCGCAGGGAAGAAAGGCGCTATTCGGTCACCCGCACCGCGCGCACCTTGGTGCTTACCGGCCTGCTGCTGGCGGGCGGCGTGGGCAATGCGCTGGC
>JAVVPD010000096.1:0-2024 GCA_036655975.1 Desulfovibrionaceae bacterium
AGTACGTCGTAATGCATCCCGAACCTAGGGCATCATCGGCGCAATCATAAGCCCCGAGGTCAGCGGCAAAGTAAACATCAGGTTCGCGTTGGCGATGGCCTGCCCCGCAGCCCCACGGCACAAATTATCAATGGCGGCAACAATAATCAGCCTTTTGGTACGCGGATCAACCACAAGACCGATATCACAAAACATCGTCCCGCGCACATTCCGCGTTTCGGGCAACACTCCCTTACGCAAAACCCGAACCCACGGGCTTTCTGCCCACGTGTGGGAATATATGTCGTGCACCTGCTGAAGTGTGGTGGCGGAATCACATAATTCGGTGTATATTGTGGCAAGAATACCCCTGCCAACGGGTAATAAATGCGTATTAAATGATACTGTCACCGATTTTTGGGCGAGAAGGGACAGCTCTTGCTCAATTTCGGGGGTATGACGATGTGTGCCCAAGCCATAGGCGCGGAAATTATCGTGCACTTCGCAAAATAAGGAAGACACCGTAGCCTTGCGCCCAGAACCCGTTGCCCCCGATTTGGCATCAATGACAATATGTTCGGAGCGAATCAACGTATGGTGCAGCGCTGCGTACAGCCCCAGCACCGCACAGGAAGGATAACACCCAGGATTGGCTACCAAGGTAGCGGCAGAAATTTCCTTGGCGTACAATTCCGGCAAACCGTAGACAGCTTGGTCCAAAATTTCCTTGCGTGTGTGCGGCACCTTATACCAATCTTCGTACACGGCTGCGTCCCGCAAGCGGAAATCCGCAGACAAGTCCACCACCCGCACCCCTTGGGCGTGCAATTCTCCGACCAAATTCATGGCCGTGCCATGAGGAACTGCCAGAAAAACCACATCACACAGGGCGGCGGCTTCCTTCGTATCCGGCGGGGTAATACATACCGACGCCCCCGGCAAGTTATTCATGAAGGGATAGACGGTTCCCACCCGCTTGCCAGCTTCCGTGCGCGAAGACGCATACACCAATTGCATGTGCGGATGACCAGCCAGAATACGAGTCACTTCCATACCCGTATAGCCCGTTACACCGATAAGCCCCGCCTTGATCATAGCAACCCCCTTGTGCTCAGGGGAGGTTTTTCTCCCCCAATACCACTACGCGCCAGTTTTAATGATGTATTTCATGCGAACTTCATACAACAAACCTTCAAGCAAGCGGCTTTCTTCGCTATCAAGGCAGGCTGCCGTTTTATCGCGCAGCATGGTCAGGATATCAATAGTATGCCGAGCCAACTCGAGATTTTCTTCCATTTCACCGGTTTCGGGATTGGGCACTTCACCCATTTGAGCCAGTGCTGAAGATGCCAGCGACAGAATAAAAGTGGAAAACGTCACCTGAGGCATATGTATATTTTCTTCAAGAGGACTTGCGGAGGCGGTTTTACAATCACAGCCACCGGTATTATGCGTAGTTGTCATACATTAACTCCTTACTAAGGGAATAGGGCTGCCCGGCGTAACGTCAAGGGCGGCGTGGTACGCTGCGAGCGCTTGTTCCAGATAATCACGGGAAGCGCTATAGCCCCCCACTTCGGACAAACTACGGGCCAAAGCATGCAAGCCAGCGGCAATGTCGGCCCAGTCAAGCCAGCCCATATGCCCCATGCGAATAATTTTTCCCTTCATGGCGTCTTGCCCACCAGCCATGATGACACCGTAACTATCTGCACAAATTTGCAAAACTTTTCCAGCATCCACCCCCGCAGGCATAGACACCGCCGTCAAACCCCACGTAAAGTGTTGTGGCACAAACAATTCTAGCCCAAGGGCTTGCAGACCCTGGCGGGCCATTAACGTAAGCGCCCATTGTTTGCGATACACGGTATCAAGGCCAGCGGTCATAAGCATATCCAGACTTTCCGCCAGCCCCAAAATATGACTTACAGGCGAAGAAAAGAGCGTCTGATTTTTTTCAATATTTGCGCGTTCTTTAAGCACATTAAAATAGAAACAACTGGGAGCCACCTGCTCGGCTTTGCGCCATGCCCGATCAGACAGCG
>JAVVPD010000096.1:2034-7809 GCA_036655975.1 Desulfovibrionaceae bacterium
TAAGCCCCAGACCCGCAGGCACCATAAGGCCTTTTTGCGAGCCCGTGAGCAAACAGTCCATGCCCCATTCGTCCAGCGAACAAGGCGAAATACCTACAGCAGAAATACCGTCTACCACCAGCAATACGTCACGCTGGCGGGTAATGCGGGCAACCTCTTCTACAGGATGCTGCACCCCTGTGGAGGTTTCCGAAAGCTGAATAAGCACACCGCAGAGCGTTGGGTCTGCATCTAGGGCGGCGCGAACATCAGCGGGGTTAACCGCCTGCCCAAAAGGCACCATCAGCGATGTCGTTTCCAACCCGCGTACGTTGGCTATTTCGCGCCAACGCTCGGCAAATTTGCCCGCTTCCACAATAAGCACTTTTTCCTTGGGCTGAAAAAGGCAGTGCACCGCCGCCGTCATAACGCCAGTCCCGGAGCAGGCCAAAGTCAACACCGGACTGTGTGCGCCAAAAAGCTCTTGCAAGGGCTTTTGGATGCGTTGCATAACGGCTTTAAATTCGGGCTTGCGGTGGTGAATCATGGCTTGGGCCATAACAAGACGCACTCTGTCAGGGATGGGAGTAGGGCCAGGGGTCAAAAGACGATGTTTCTGTAACATAATGTATTCCTCACATAAACTGTGTATAATAATAGGGCCGCACACTTATTTCCAAAAGCGGCCGATAACACATTTTAGATAGGCACTTTCGGGCATGGCGGTATGGATAGGATGATCCGCCCCTGCGTGCCCTGATACAAAATTTGCCTGTGCAGGCGGCGGTCTTCACCGCGTTTGAGGCAGAGCTGTTGCATAAAACGCTATTCCTTGGGGGCCGGTTGTTCAATCGGTTGCGGATATTTTATCACCATTCTGATGGGGCTTTCCAAATCTGTCAAATTCCATTCATTGCAGCGATTCAGCATGGTTGCAGCCTTGTGGGCATTGCTTTCGATCACCGTGCCAAAGGCCTTGATGCACAAGGTTCCTTGAGAACTGATATCATTCAGACGCAAAAATTCCCTATCGCTGGTGGACAAAGGTCGCGAAACCACGGTAAGCGTATCCCCCGCAATGCTAAAGGTAAACATGCCTGTTGCCTCCGGCATGGCGTAGGAAGATACGTACAAAAATTGTGTTTTAAACGTGGTGGGTGACAGCAGGGCAACTTTGACACTGCTTTGCTGCCGTTCACGGATAACGCGGACAAATTCCTTTAAAACGCGGTCTGCCAATTTTTGGGGATCGTTGTCCACTTGCCGCAGATAGGTGTCTGAATAGGCCGCCGCCATGTGAATATCTCCCACATAATCGTAGGAATAGGCATGATTACTCAAGGAAAGCGTTGCATAGTATTTGTCCGGCACAAGACAGCCTTGCAGCAAGCAACACCACACAACAAGGCACGACAAAAGCGCGGCATGCACAGGGCGATAAAGGAGGAGCTTGCCCATATTAGTGCGCCGAGCCCCAGTTGACACCTAAGCCCCAATCCACCACCAAAGGTACGCTCAAGGCTGTTCCCGCAGGGAGCACCCCCGCCATCAACGTGCTTACCCGCTGACCGGCCGCTGTTCCGTGTGCGGCGGGCACTTCCAGCAACAATTCGTCATGCACTTGCAGCACCAGATTGGCCTGCAGCGTTTGCAAGCTGGAATCGTGCTGCACCGCCAGCATGGCAATTTTAATAATATCCGCCGCCGAGCCTTGAATGACCGTATTAATGGCTTGCCGCCGTGCGAGGGCAAAGGCTTGCGGCTTTTGCGACTGCATGTCCGGCAACAGCCGACGGCGACCGGCAAGGGTGGTTACCAAGCCCAGTTCGCGGGCACTGGCTTCCACCTGCTCATAAAATAGTTTCAATTGTGCCATGTGTTCAAAATACTGTCCGATAAATTCCTTGGCCTGCACCGTGCTGATTTTTAGTTCCTGCGCTAATTTTTGTGCGCCCATGCCATAAATCAATCCAAAGTTGATGGTTTTGGCATTCCGCCGCTGTTCAGGCGTTACGCTTTCAGCCGCGCAGTCAAAAATGAGGGCTGCCGTGCGGGTGTGAATATCTTCCCCCTTGGCAAAGGCGTCCAGCAAGGTCGGTTCCTGAGACATATGCGCCAAAACCCGCAATTCCACTTGTGAATAGTCTGCCGAAACCAGCACCCTCCCCTCACGAGCGATAAAACAATCGCGCATACGTTTACCCAAAGGGCCACGCACAGGAATATTCTGTAAATTAGGGTTGCTCGACGACAGGCGACCGGTGGCCGTGGCGCACTGGTTAAAGGTACTGTGCAAGCGACCCTGCGCGTCCATCAGCTTGGGCAAAGGTTCAAGGTAGGTAGAACGCAATTTTTCCAGTTTACGGAATTCCAAAATTTTTTCCACCACAGGATGTTGCTCGGCCAGCTTTTCCAGCGAAAGCTGCGCGGTGGATAATTGCCCCCCACGAGTTTTTCCCGCCGTGGGCAATTGTAAATTTTTAAACAGCACTTCGCCCAATTGCTGCGCCGAGCGGATGTTGAATTCCCCGCCCGCTTGGGCATAAACTTCGGCGGTAAGGCTGTCGAGCTGCTGCTGCACCTCCTGCAAAAAAACGCTGAGGGCCGCGCTGTCTACGGCTATACCCCGCTGTTCCATATGGGCCAGCACCGAGACTAGGGGCATTTCCAATTCGTAAAACAGCGTGTCGAGCTGATATTCCGCCAATTGCCCTGCCAAGCCCGCCGCCATAGCCAGCGCCAGAGGGCCAGGCTCGTTGGCGGGTAATTGCAATTTGTCGCCCCACTGAGCCGCCAGCTTGGGCCAGCCGTAATCCCGTTCTTCCGGATCCAGTACATAGGCGGCAATGCCAAGATCAAACCATGCGGGTAAATCCACCCCCGCAAAAGCATGTTCCATATTCAACAAGGCTTTTACATCCGGCGTGACCACCTGTGCCGCCGCAGCCGCATAGCGGGCCAGCGCCTCCAATGGGCCGTCATAACGCAAAGATATTGTGCCCACTGTTAGCAAGAGTATATGCAACTCGGGGTGATCCCTATCGGGCAGGGGAATCAGGGCCAAGGGCAGATCCGCACACGCGGGCAGATCCGCAACATTGTGCACCAGTGCGGGATCTGAGGAAGGGCTTGCCTCCATCATGTCACCACTGGCAGGCGGAACCGCAGGGCGCGCGGCATCAAACAAATTCCATTGCTGCACCTTGGCGGCATGGCGCGGACTGCCGTTCACCCCACGGGACGGCAAAGGGCCGGCTACACGGCTTGCGCCGTTGACGCGCGGGGGCAAACTCCCGTCGCGGAGCATACTTTCCATTTCACGGCGAAGTGCGTGTAATTCAAATTCCGCCAAAAAAGGGGCCATACTGTGCATATCTACAGGGCGCACCACCAAATCGTCCAAAGCTAGATGGGTGCAAAAATTCGTGGAAAGCGTGGTCAATTCCCGATACAAAAACATGGCCTCCACGTGGGGAACCAATTTTTGCTGCAATTTCACGGGCAGCAAACGCATATTGTCGCGGATATCTTCCAATGAGGCCATCTGGGCAAAAATTTTTTCCGCAGTCTTGGGGCCAATGCCCGGTACACCGGGAATATTATCGCTAGTATCACCAATCAGGGCTTGCACATCGGGCCATTGGCGGGGTTGCAGCCCGGTTTGCTCAGTAAAGGTTTCCGCACTCAACAATTTTTCGTCCTTGCTGGCGGGATCCCACATATAGACATTAGGCCCAAGGCATTGGCGCAAATCTTTATCCGCACCAACTATAACTACCGGACGTTCCTTGGAAAAACGTGCGGCTAACGAAGCAATACAATCATCGGCTTCACAATTTTGCGACACTTCCAGCCCCAACCCAAGATGCCGCACCACGCGTTCAATGGGTTCCAATTGCTGGATCAGCGCTTCCGGTGTGGCATCACGATTAGCTTTATATAAAGGAAATTTTTCGTGCCGAAAATGTTTACCCTTGCCGTCGAGTAAAAACAAAAAATAGCTCGGCTTTTCTTCGCGCAACAGCTTCAACAATAAGCGTGTGACCACAAACAGCGCATTTGTCGGAAAACCGTCTGAACGCTGCATATTGGTGTTCGCGTAAAAACCACGATACACAAAAGCTGAACCATCCATAAGATAGAGGGGGGCTTCTGTAAAATTAAGGCGGGTAGTTAATGACATGACTATACTTGTGTTATAATATTCATCTTCAAAAAAAGTTAACATAGCCTGTCAGGCGCAAAGTCGCAAGACGCTTATGTCTGTTCCACAAGACAGACGCGTCTAAAAAAAATTATAGAAATTCTGCACACAACGACCAAGAAAGGATTGGCACCTTCTTGAAAACTCTATGCCGAGCGCAATAAAAGCCGCTGCAGAATATCCTACCAGCGGCTTTTGTAGTTTAATGTGCGTAATTATTTTATTTTTTCTAGCTGAACGGTATCGCCCGGTACCATATCCACACACGCGGCGCGACAGCCATTTTTATGCAACGCTTCCTTAAAAGGCTCCGTACTATCCGCCAGCACGGGAAAGGTGCCCCAGTGCATAGGAATAACGTAGTGCGGTCGCAACAATGTGCAAGCCACGGCGGCTTGTGCAGCGTCCATGGTGAATGTTCCCCCGATGGGCAACAGGGCGACATCCAAAGAATACATATTGCCCCACAGGGCCATATCACCATACACACAGGTATCCCCCGCATGGTACCACGTAAAGCCGTCGGGCATAGTGACAATATAGCCCACGGGCAGGCCTGAGTCCGAGGTATGAAAGGCCGGAACCATGGTTACGCGCGCGCCGCGCACCGTCACGGTGCCGCCCATGCCGAAACCGATACCGTTACATATTTGCGCGGCCGGAACACCCACATGTACCATGTTTTCCGCCGTACCCACCACACAGCCCAACATGGCTCCGCTAGCCTTGCAAATATCCACCGCCTTCCCTGTATGGTCGCCATGATCGTGCGTTACCAGCACAAGATCCACAGGCCCCACATCTTTCCATGAGATGGGGCACGTGGGACATCCGTCCAAAAAAGGATCAACAATAATAGAAATACCACTGCTGCTAATTTTAAAGGCAGAATGCCCATACCAAGTAATATTCGCCATATCTATATCCTCACTGCAGACGTGCTATTTTTGCCGTACACTCACTCAGCTTCCTGCCACCGATGCCCCAAAGCATGCGCGATGCCAAACTGGTCTAAAATACGCCCGGTGAAATGTTCTAAAATATCCGCAATGCTTTGGGGCCGCCCATAAAATGCAGGACAGGGCGGCATGATGCACGCCCCCGCACGGCTGAGGGTGAGCATATTACGTAAATGAATGGACGATAAAGGCGTTTCACGCGCCACCACTACCAGAGGCCGACGCTCTTTCAAACATACATCTGCCGCACGGTGCACGAGATTGTAGCCTGCGCCGGTGGCGATGCACGCAAGACTTGCCATGGAACACGGGCAGAGTACCATGCCCCCGTGCTGCCATGACCCGCTGGCAGGCCCAGCACCAATATCTGTAGAATCATGCACCACATGTGCAAATTGTGTCAATGCCAGCAATGTCGACGTTTCAGAAGCAGAATCAACCGAAGCTCCTGCAGTGTCAATCGGCCCCAAAGGCAAAGTTTCTGCAGCAAGCACAGCCTGCGCCCCTGCTGAAATAATCAAATGCACTTCAATATTCGCAGTACAATACAAGGCCCGCAACAAATGTTGTGCCAAAGGCATCCCACTGGCTCCGCTCACCCCCACAAGAATTCTCCGCATGGTCTTCCCCCTT
>JAVVPD010000097.1:0-7736 GCA_036655975.1 Desulfovibrionaceae bacterium
CCCCTTGACATTTTGTCCCTATCTGCCATGTTTTCGGTGTAAAGAACAGGAGATAGACTTAATGCCGCAACGTGTACAAAGCCTTGCCACCCCCCAACGAAATTTTGCGTTTTTAGAGGGCCTTGATGCCGACTTGCGCGCGGCCCTGTTGGAGGCATTGCGCACCCTGTGGACGCATACCTCAACTGCCTTGGAAGGTAATACCTTCACCCTAGGGGATACGGCTTTTTTTCTCCAAGAAGGCCTGACAATTGGGGGCAAGTCCCTGCGTGAACATGAAGAAATTTACGGTCATGCCAAGGCCATTGAGCTGGTGTACGATCTGGTGCAATCCCCCAATTCCCTCAACGAAGAAAGCCTCTTTGCCCTGCATACGCTGGTACAGACGCAGACCGTCACGGATGTATATACGCCTGTGGGGGCATGGAAAATGGAACCCAACGGAACCTATGCCATTGGTGGCGATGGCAAGAGTTTTTTCCTAGAATATCCTGCTCCCGTTTTAGTCCCTTCGCTCATGAAACGATGGACTGCGGGCTTTGCTGAAGTCATGGCTACCCCCTGTACTCGTGCGAATGCCTCGCAAGCCTTCACCGCAGTGCATACCTCCTTTGTGCGCATCCACCCCTTTGCCGATGGCAACGGACGCATGGCCCGCTTGCTTGGGAATATGCCTTTGCTCGCAAGTGGCCTTCCCCCTTTGCTTATAGCAAAAGAGGCACGGCGAGATTATATCGGGCTGCTGGGGGCCTATGAGCAACAGGCCGAGCCACTTATGACGGCGGACGCTGCGTTATTGCCAGAAAATGCAATACTGGAACACTTCCGAGCCTTTTGTGCAGAGCAATGGCAAAGCACATGGGACGAAATCGACAAGGTGTGGGCTGTTCAGGATAAGCGTGGGTACCAATACTGACAAATTATTTTTTCTAGAGGTAGGGTAATTATCCCACCATCGCCCCGTACCAGGGGGATGGCAGGGTTGGATAGGTATAGAGAACATGCCCGAAGACGGCATCGGCCTTTTGGCTGACTTCCTCTTCGTCGTAGGCAGCAATAGGAAGGCCGCTTGCATCGCTCCATAGAAAATCTTTGATAGCAAGACGCACGGCATCACGAGTCCCTTCTTTCTCAGTCCAATGATCGTTAGTGAGCTTTTCAGCTTTGAGCGTTGCCAACAGCTCTTGAGACACAGCCTTGACCCGCTTGATGTCCTGTTTGTTCAAGTTGTCTTTTTTGAGCAAGTCAAAAATGGCGAGGCTTTCTTCACTAAGGCCCTCGCGAAGAGCCCTGCTTTCCTCATCGTCAAGATTGCGCACAAAAACAAGCAGTTCTTCAAATGTTTTTTCAATGGTAACGCGATCTTTCTCTTTGTTGTACTCAGTAACTATTTTCTCGTAGTGCTGTTGGAAGTCCTTGCGTTTCTTCGCTCAGGAGGGTTTGCCAAAGTGGGTCACTTTTGCACGCTTTTTTTGGGCTAAGGTGGGTCACTTTTACATGCTGCTCAACACATGTTTCTGGGCAAATGTAATACCGTTCTTCCTTGGCAAGGTGTGCATAGCCCATACGCCCCTCAATCTTTGGTTGGATGGAGAGGCTAACGGACTATCCCACCTTGCCTTTTCATTCAACCTTGAGGGTGTTGCACTTGCCACTTGAATCCGCCTTATTTCACAAGCTGCATTTTAATAAAATCAATTTCCAGATCTTCGTGTGGATATTTTCCCAGTTTGTCTTGAAAGCAGGTATAAAAATCAACATCCAACGGTTTTTGAACATAGTTACAGTGTTGTGTGTGAAAACCGAGTTTTTTTACCTGTTCAAGATAGTGAAGATGTGTGAGTTTGTTGACCCATGCGGGCTTACCCGCAAATCCATAGCCCTGTTGCTGATAATAGGCAGTGAAGACGGCATCATCAAACAGCAGATGCGGCCACGGGAAAAAGACTTCGCGATACCGGTGCGAAGCCATGGGGCCACGGTAGAGATTTGCTGTAAAGTAGCATGTACCACCGGGCTTGAGGAGTTGGTGGATGGTGTTCAGCATGGTTAACGGTTCAGCCACATGTTCCAGCACCACAAATGAATACACAAAGTCAAAGAATTCTAAGGCAAAGGGCCGTTCTTTGGTGAGATCCAGCGGGAGAAATTTTGTGTTTGCATTCCACCGTTCAGACCATTCCGCATAAAGGGTAATGTCTACCCCGGTGACGGTGCAGGCACCTCGTTCCACCAGTCGCACTGCGGTTTCTCCCCTTCCACAGCCAACCTCCAGACATTTCAACCCTGCAAAAGAGGGGAGGAGCTTGAGGAGAAAATCCACCCTTGTGTCGGCTTGCGCAAAAAGGCTGGTAGCTGCAATTTTGCGGGGCGCGGGTACTAATGGTGTCGCTTCATAAAAAGCATTCAATGCACTGAATAAGCGCAGATCATAGCTGTAGGGAGGCCGAATACCTTGGTTGGCTAGATAGGTGCTCAGAGGATTTACTGTTTCTGTCTTTTGTTCGTGCAAATACTCTGCAATGCAATCTGTATCAGCTTTTTTTTCGTTGGATAGAGGCCGAGGGGCTGCCTGTGGTGCACTTTGTTTGCCTGCGAACGTGCGTTCCTGAATTTGGCGTAGACCTTTTTCGCACAGGATGAGCATTTTTTGCGCAGATGGTTTTTTATGCGGGAGGTTTGTGTTACAGAGACAACGGATATACCCGTCTTCCATGCTCATGTGTACAATGGAAAAATGTGGAATAAGATGCTCTACCAGTGTACGCGGAAAAAATGTTTGATGATGATCCGGGTGCGGGTGCAGTCCCAAAGGTGTTGTGCAGATAAACACTGCCTCTGGTTTCATGAGGTGGCTCATTTTTTCCAAATGAATGTCCAATTGCGTATCCGTAAGATGCTCCAGATATTCTCCCGCAATGATGGTGTCAAAGCATGTTTCTGATGAAAAATCTTCAAAGAGTGTATGATGCAGCGTAATGTTATTTTGTATTTCAGCCGGACAGGTGGCAATTTTTTTGTGTGCCCATGCCAGCGCTTCCGCATCGGCATCAATGCCGACCACGTGCAGGCCGCGTTGTGCCAGCAGAAAAGGCACCACCCCCTGACTGCACCCGACATCCAGCACACATCCGCGCGCCTGTGTGCAGATCCAGTCAATGCGTTGTCGGGTCATACGCTGCACCCACATGGACATGGCTGACCCTTCATATACTTCAAAACTTCTGTCCATGCTTACTCCGACAGCTCTTTTACCAGGGTATTGAGTGTTTCTACTTGGTTATAAAAAGCAATTGTCCATAGTATTTTTTGTGCCGCCCGGTTCCATTCAACTTTTTTCGGGGTATCGGGCCAAAGTGCCGGATCACGAAATTGCAAAAAGGCTTCAAGTACAGAGGCTTTATCGAAATATTCCCAAAGATAGGTATTGCCGAGAACCATACTTGCGACTTCATCGCCCCTGCCAGCATCCCAATATGTTGGATAGGAACTACTGAAATCATTCGTTTCTTCAGCGGGTAATTCATGGAAAAAGGGAATATTTTTCCATTGCGGCATGGCTGTTTGAATGACATCGCGGATAAATTGTGAGTGCAGTTTCGACTCTATGGGTTGCCGTAAACCGTAGTGGACGTATGGATAGAGCGTTAGGGGCGTTTTGCTGCTGTTAATGCTTTCTGCCCCAGCCCACTGCCGATTTAACCAAAAAACAAGATACAGATAATCTAAAAAATAAAATCCGTTGATATCAAGTAAATCTGCTTCAGTTCTGATTGCTTGTAGGCATTGATGCATAATATTAGCTGCGAAACTTGAAACTCCAACTTGCTTTGTGGAAAGTTGCTCAAAAAAAGTAGTTATACGCTTTTCACTGGGACTTTTGTTTCCTTTACACTCATCTTTCCATTTTTTTTCCTGATCATACATTGTTTGAGTATAATAACATGCATGTGCGACTTCACCTTGAAAACCGCCAAGATCTATTGTGGAAGGAGAATCGCTTTGCTTTACAATACCACAAGAAAGGGCACTTGCTACTGAAATATCTTCATTTGCAGTATGTAAGACTGTAGAAGAGTAATCGAGCAGGGAAATGTTGGAATCAAATGTTTTTTGTATTTCTCCCCTACGATTTTGTCCTACGTGCTCGATTTGAATAGGAGCTGATGCTACAAGTTGTTTTGCAATATCATAATCTTTTTGTGGGGGATATGATGTCATAAAAGAAAGGTTATTCATACGTGTAGCAATCGAAAAAGCTGCAAGTACCCGAGAATCGCGCCCGCCAGAGAGGGATAAGACTTTAGGGAGTGACGAAAATATTTCAAGTTCTTTGTGCCATTGATACATTGCATGGCTTGTTTCCTCCACGGCGTGAGCCGGAAGTTGAGAAAAAGGGGAAAAGAGGCCAGCACTTTGGCTTTGTGTTGTTGTTATGCCGGTGTCAGTGACAACACAAATATGTGTTTCCGGTGGAAGCAGGCGCATGTTGGCGTGTCCGATATAGTTCGCAGAAAACATACCTAATGTTGCCATTTGTGCCCAGGCAACAGGATTGACAGCTGTTTGCGTTGCAGAAAACAGTGGAGCTGCTGCTGTTTTGTTTGTCCAAATTGTGCCAAAGTCGCTTTGATGTTCGTATATTCTTCCAAAGCCTCTAAAATCATTAAAAATATTCATAGTGTGTGTTGCAGCATTCATGTCACACCAAACTTGAGGAGGAGCCAGTTCCCGTATGGCGCGGGGATTTTTGCACAGTCTTTCAACGGTGCTGGGAAGGTATTCACCGGAGTGTAATGCGTGGCTGGAAACATAGGGGGTCACCCCGAAAGGAAAATACGCTGTTAACGTCATTCTTTGGGGCGAACAATAGAGAACAGGTATGTCAATGGACATTTTTTTAGGCAAAATATACACCAAGCCTGCGTGGGCATCGTGCAGGTGATGGGTGACGTATTTTTCAGGATCATCCAAATTCCAAAAATTACGTATAACAGTTACGCGTCTTGCCAAACTATCTTTGGAGATATCCCTGTTTGTCGCATAGGCTATAAAGAGAGTATTGAGCATGTTATCCTCTCAAGCGTGTGTGTTTTTATTTTTATACGCAGTATAGAATGGGCATGAGGGGAGACATACTTCATGAAAATTCCCATCATAAAAATGCTGGCGTGCTTCCATAAAAAGAGGCG
The DNA here is from genome assembly GCA_036655975.1 of Desulfovibrionaceae bacterium. Taxonomy (GTDB): domain Bacteria; phylum Desulfobacterota; class Desulfovibrionia; order Desulfovibrionales; family Desulfovibrionaceae; genus CASQEL01. Next base: position 5,193 of record JAVVPD010000097.1, read on the forward strand.
CGTTAAAACATTCTTGCAAACCTTTTGATACATCAATTGGGATACTCATATACTTACGCTGACAGTTACAGCAAAATAAGGCATCATTTGAAGCATACGAAGAAAAAGACGTAAATGGTGCTATACATGGGAGGTTATGGGTGTTTGTGTTTTGTACATATTTTGCTTCATCGGAACAGGTGCTATGTTTATTATTGATTGTTCTTTTGTTCTTTTTTGTTAATATAGTGCTATTCAGGTACGAGTAGAGGTCGTATCTAAGGGCTAAATCTGGGCGTTCAGCAATAATACAACCAAGAACTGTTTTACAATTAAAACCAATATTATTTTTTTCTGCATAGTCATTGGCGCGTATAATACATTCAATGACGTCCGTTGCTATGCTATCATCTGAAAAATCAATAACAAGATTGCCTATACTCCGCTCATTGTGTACCCACACAAGTTGTCGCAAGTATACTTCGTCATAATTCATGTCATTGCAAAGAGCTACAATGTCTGGTATTTCTTTGTAATTAAAACTTGTAACGATAAAGCTAATTTGTATAATAGGAAACATGTTATCAGCGCGTAATTGCACAAGTTCTGCCAAGTTTTTGATCACCAGGTCAAATTTTCCCCCATACCGTAAAGTTTCATACGTCTTAGCATTGGCAGCATCCATAGAACAGCTAACTACATTAAGGGATTGACTTACCAATTGCATCAAGCCTGCTTTTCGAACATTCATATTTGAAATCATCATGCAGTAAACATCAGGATGTTTTTCCGCAAGTTTTAGAATTTCAAAATTTTTTTCATGCAGTAATGGCTCACCTCCACTTATACACACAGAGGTAAAACCTTTAAAATTGAGAGTGATGTCATGTAGTAGCGTTTCTGAAAGTTGTCTTGGGTAGAGGGTATCAGGCACATTGCAAAATACGCAACGTAAATTACATGCATTACTCTGCACTATAGTAATGTCCGTAGGCAAGGCTGTCATGATCACGTTGCGGGCTTTAATGTCATTTATAACCTGCTGTAAGCGGGTACCATTTGTTTCGTCTTTAATTTCAGATATATTTGCACGGGCAATAGCCGTATGGGCATCAAGTTCCAGTGTAACAAAGTGTTCGCGGATTTTCTCGGTAGAGATCTCTTGCTTTGATATTCCAATGATATAGTGTGCTTTGTCGTCAGCAGAAGGGCTTTGATTACTCTGAGCAAATTTGCTGTCGAGGCAGTACACATTGCTGAACCCCGCGGCACTGACCACGGATTTCATTGTTTGTGCTGGGATCATGCCCAATTTCTTGTTAACAAAAATGGCAGCGCCCCCGCTCATTTTAGTCGTTTGCAGTGCTATAGTGGCAAGATACGTGCGTTCATGCTCGTTATTAACCGTGTAAAATGGTGAAGCAATAATGAGGTAGTCTGCTGTCTCTTTATATTTTTTAAGATCTGTTTTGTGAGGATTCACAATCTGCACACCCTGAAAATATTCTGGCATCTCTTCTACAATAGCAGCTCCCGCTTGCCAATATGCGCCAATTGCATCAACTGCAATGATGGTTTGGGGACGAAAAGTCTCCATAAGGTGGAGCGCGCAAAACCCCCAGGAACTCCCCAGCAGCATGATAGTTTTCCCTTGCAGTGTGCTAGCTCCTGTTTCCGTGTAAAGAAGGGCTAGCAATGCGTCAAAACGTGAAAAATACCGCTCACTGACGAACGCATCCATTGTGCGGGCAACTGCGTTTTCCAGTTCATTTGAGGAAGGTTGGCATAACTGGTTGTTGAGGTAGTAGGTTGTAATAGTACGCCGGGCGAGTATTCGCCAGAGTTTACTATTGGGCATGCTCTATTCTCCTATAATTTTTTAAAAAATAGTTATCGTTCATACCTGTGGACTTATACCAGTAAGCCTTCATAAACCTGTAAAATACGTGTGCTGACCGTGCTCCAGTCCCGTTCCGCTTTGACCCATTGCAATGCGGTTGCACTTATTTTACTATATAAAACAGTATCTTCGACCAGCCGCCCCAGTTGTTCCGCTAAACTTGCGGTGTCGTTTGCACGGCAGATTAAGCCGGTTTTTTCGTGCTGCACTATTTCGCACAATGCCGCCACATCGGAAATAATGACCGGCTTACCCATAGCCATGGCTTCAAGCGGTTTCAGCGGGGGCACACAGTGGCAGACCTTGGCATTGATACGAGGAAAGGCCATGATATCTATGATGGAATAGTATCGGGGGACATCATCAAAGGGCACTCTGCCTGCAAACACCACGGCAGGATGATTGCCCCGTAGCTTATGATAGTCTTTGAGTTTTTCCGCAGCGTTGCCATCACCCACAATCAGCAGCGAGACTTTTGCTCCTCGTGTATTCAGTTCCAAAGTAGCATCTATAAGATACTCTAATCCCTCATAATTTGTCACACTCCCCACAAAGCCCACGACAGATCGGTCAGAAAGCCCCAATGCTGCTTTGAGTTCTCTATCTGCTGGTTGGGGAACAAATTTGCTGGTATCCACAGCATTGGGGAGAATAAGTATTTTATT
>JAVVPD010000098.1:0-7568 GCA_036655975.1 Desulfovibrionaceae bacterium
CCTGTGTTGCGAAATTACTTGAAAAAATTGCTCAACTTCGAGAAACTGCCTTTGCTCCCTTACGCAAACTGGGGAAAACGTTGGCTAACTGGCAAGAAGAGGTGGCCCGAATGTTCCGTTACACACGGAATAACGGCATCACCGAAGGTTTTCACCGGAAAATGAAGCTCATTCAGCGTCGGGCCTATGGATTTCGAAATTTTGAGAACTACCGTTTGCGGGTCAGAGTGCTGTGTTGTTAATGGCTGAAAAATCGAATCGAGAACGTGTCGGAAAACTCAAGAAAATGGGCTTTGCCCCCGTCTTTGGTGTAGAGCCGCTTTGCCCCCGTCTTTGGTGTAGAGCCCAAATTTCCCCAAAATAGCCCGATAAATGCGAAAAAAGGGCTTACCCTTTCGAGTAAACCCTTGAATTTCTTGGTTGCGGGGGCAGGATTTGAACCTACGACCTTCGGGTTATGAGCCCGACGAGCTACCGAACTGCTCCACCCCGCGACATGTTTTGTTGTGCTGTGCAGCACCGCAAGAAAGGAAGATAGTCAGATGCTGTGAAACTGTCAAGCAGAAATGTACTTATTGGGCATATAATTTTTCTACTACATATATCTTATTGATTTATAAATAGTATTATTTTGCATAGTGGGCTACCAAACGGACAAGAATTTCCATGGCGGGGGCTATGGCCGCCTCGTCAAAGTCGAAAGTATGTGTATGGTGCCCTGAAGGGCGTGTGGCGCCTATTTGGATATAGGTACCTATTCCACCGTTTTTTTGAACTTTATTCAGAAATATTGTGAAATCTTCGGAGGCCATAAAGTTTTTCATGCCATGGATGGTGGTGAACGTGCCCATGCTTTTGGCTATTTGTTCCACTATATTACAGAGTTCCGGGCTGGAATTGCCGCTGGGGCATTCGCCCAGTGGGTTTATGGTGCACTGGCAGTTCCACATATGGGCGGCGGCCTGCACAATACGTTTAGCCTCATCCATCATATATGTATTTATTTCCGTGGTGGTGCCCCGTGTTTCCGCTTGTATCCAAGCATGGGCCGGAATAATATTTGTGGCATCACCGCCGCCTATTTGTCCTACGTTGACGCGGGTGTCGCCTTGTCCGTGGCGGGATATGGCGTGCATGTTCAGCACCGCGCTACAGGCTGCCAGTAGGGCATTTTTCCCTTGTTGCGGCGCAATCCCTGCATGGGCCGCATTGCCGTCAAAGCGTACATCGATGGTACTGGTGGCTAAAAAGTCTGCCGTACCGCAAATGATTTCGCCGGTGTCCTGTGCCTGCACACCGAAATGCAGACCGAGGAGCACGTCCACGCCGTCCACGGCTCCGGCGGCGGCCATGGGCATGGCCCCGTGTGCGCCTTCTTCGGCGGGTTGAAAAATAAGGCGTACCTTGCCCCGTAATTCTGGCTGCAAAGATTTGATGATTGCAGCAACGCCCATGCCAAGGGCCGCGTGTCCGTCATGCCCGCACGCATGCATGGTACCGTCATATACGGAGGAAAAACCTTCGCGGACGGGGCGGTGTTCGGGACTGGCGCATTCGGTTAATTCCAGCGCGTCCATATCAAAACGAATCGCGATACAGGGCCCTGTTTGCCCTTTTGCCGTGGCAGCGGGGCAGTCGAGATCCGCCCACAGTCCGGTGAAGCCTTTTCCCATGCGCTGCACCAATTGTGCGTCTGCTCCTTGGCTCACGGCACGTTCTTGGGCCTGACGGCTTGTTTCGGCATCGGGCAGCGCGTAACGTAGGCTGTCTACATGGGCATCTGGCCCCATAACCACAGAATATCCCAGTTCTTTAAGGTGGCGCGCAATCATGGCTGTTGTTCTGTATTCGCACCACGCTTTTTCAGGGTGTTTGTGGATATCGCGGCGCAAAGCCGTAATAAGTGGTGTAAGTGCCAATGTTTGCTCATGAATACGTTTTAGCATGAAGACCTGCACGGTTAAAGGTTGAGTAGCGCTTTGCCCAGTAAAGGCTTGCTGCAAGGCGCTATACGCTTAGCAAAGTGGATTGCCAAGCCGCATGGCTATGAGTATAGTAAAAACAAGTATCTTTATCCACCATATCAAACGGACTAAATCATGTTGACTCTTGCCCTTGCTGTTAGCCTTGCGCTTATCATTTCAGCATCGTGCTCTTTGACAGAAACAGTATTATATTCAGTAACATGGGCGCACATTGAGAAATTGCGTAAACAGGGCGGTAGTGCGGGGAATACCTTGTTTGAGATGCGTGCCCGCATCGACAAACCTATTGCCGCCGTGCTGACTTTGAACACCGTAGCAAATACTGCAGGTTCCGCCATTGCGGGGGCGGCCTTTACCACCGTATTCGGCTCGGAGCACATGTGGGCTTTTGCCATTTTTTTTACGATTCTCATTTTGGCTTTTGGCGAAATCGTCCCCAAAACATTGGGTGTTGCCTATGCAAATCCTTTATCAACAGTTTTGGTGCGACCTCTTGCGTTGATAGTCAAAGTGCTCACGCCGGTACTTTGGCTCACCAGCATGCTTACGCGCCTGGTCACCCCTGCCAATACGGGGCCGCAAGTTTCGGAAGACGATATCCGCGCCGTGACCAGCCTTTCACGACAGGCGGGGCGTATCCAACCTTTTGAAGAGCGCACCATCCGCAATATTCTTTCCCTTGATCAAAAGCGGGTGCGTGATATTATGACCCCGCGCACGGTGGTATTTTCCCTGCCCGCTGATATGAGCGTTGGGGAGGCCTACCAATTGCCGGAATTGTGGCATTTTAGTCGAATTCCTGTGTACGGTGAAGATAACGAAGACCTTGTGGGCATTATCTCGCGGCGTGCCTTGGGGCAGCATTCGGCAGCTGGGGAAACCGCGCCTCTGCTCGGTGATATTATGATGCCCCTGCAATTTGTGCTCGAGAGCCACACCCTCGACAATTTGTTGCAAGAATTTTTAAATTCACGAACCCATCTTTTTGCCGTGTTGGATGAATATGGCGGTCTGGCGGGCGTGGTGTCTTTAGAGGATGTGGTGGAAGAAATATTAGGTCGTGAAATTGTAGACGAAAGTGACAATGTGGCTGATCTGCGTGAGTTGGCGCGGCAGCGGCGGACGGCGCTCACGAAGGCTTCGGCTGTTAGTTAGGAGCAATTCTCATCTTGTCAGAAAAATCAAAATACAGTATAAACGCCGTAACGAATCAGCGTTATTCCTGTCTGTTTTACCGAGGTACCCGATGAAGAATAAAAAACCCGCCAGTATATACATTGCCGCACTGCTTCTTTTTTTGGGGGGAGTGGGCTATCTGGTCTATTCCGGTTTGTCCGAAAATAGCGTGTATTTTTTGAATGTGTCCGAAGCCTTGGCGGCTCCACAGGAAAAACTCAAGGCTGCGCGCCTGTTTGGCACGGTGGCAGAGCAAGGCATAAGGCCCCCTGCCGCAGGCCCGGGGGTGAGTTTCCGTATGGAAGATAAGGACAATCCCCAGCAAACACTGTTGGTGCACTACCGTGGTGCGGTGCCCGACACCTTTAAAGCGGGCGTGGAAGTTATTGTGGAAGGAGGCATGGGGGCTGATGGTGCCTTTGCTGCCAAAACCCTCATGACTAAGTGCCCGTCTAAATATGAAAAACAAAATAGAACGTAGGCCTAGCGGCGGAGGCCATACCTCCCCCCGCCAGAGACAAAACACCTAAGGAGCCTTGATGTATATCTTTGCGTATTCTTTGCAATTATTAGCACTATTGTGTGCTTTGAGCGGGGCGGGGCTGGCAGTGGTGCAAGTCTGGCAAGGCCGCTCTGACGCGCTTAAAATTATTGAAAAATCCCAATATATGTTGACGGCAGCCCTCACGGTGGCTTCTGCATTATTGCTACACGCCTTGTTTTGGAACGATTTTTCGTTGGTATATGTTGCCAGTTACACCGACAGAATTTTGCCGGTATTTTACCGTCTTACAGCCTTCTGGGCCGGACAGGCGGGGTCTATGCTGTTCTGGGCTTTTTCGGTAGCGCTGTGCGGCGTCTTTTTTATGCTCACCCCAGCCTATCGTAAGCTTTCAGATGCCACAAAATTGTGGTATTGGATATTCTTTTCCAGCATTATGGCCTTTTTTAGTCTGATTTTGGCTTGTTGGAGCAATCCTTTTCTGCTGCAGACCCCCGTGCCTGCTGACGGGAACGGGCTTAACCCCCTGCTACAGAACCCGGGGATGATTTTTCATCCGCCCCTGTTGTTTTTGGGCTATGGCGGCTTTGTTATTCCGGGTTGTCTGGCCTTAGCACAGTCTTTGTCGGGTAATCGTGACGTGGAGGGGAGCTGGATTCAGGTTGCGCGTCCTTTCACCTTGCTGGCGTGGCTGTTTTTGACGGCGGGCATCGTGCTTGGCGCGTGGTGGGCCTATATGGAATTGGGTTGGGGGGGCTATTGGGCTTGGGATCCGGTGGAAAACGCTTCGCTTATTCCGTGGCTTGTGGGCACTGCCGCCATACACACCATGATAGTGGAAGACCGCCGTGGCAAGTTGGGAAGGGTCAACGTATTTTTGATGGCTCTAACCACGGTATCGGCCTTTTTTGCTACCTATCTGGTACGGAGCGGGGTTATTGACTCCGTACACGCCTTTGGCAGCGGCAGCGTAGGCATGCCCCTGTTAATATTCATTTTGGCAAGCACCTTATTGTCATTTTGGATTGCGCTTATGGGAAAAAGCCGGGGCAAGCCCCTGGCGGGCATAGACAGCCGCGAAGGCTTTTTGGTGCTGGTAGCGTGGGTATTATTGATGCTGTCGCTGATTATTTGGGTGGCTACCTTGTGGCCTTTAATCAGTAAAATATGGACGGTACAGGCACAAGGGCTGGATGCGGGCTTCTATAACCGCGTGTGCTTGCCTTTGGCGGCAATGCTGACGGTTATTCTGGCTATTTGTCCTTGGCTCGGCTGGGGCGGTGGTGTGCGCGACAAAAAAGGCGCTGCGGTAGTGGTGGGCGTTTTTGTCGGTGCGGGAGCGTTATTTTGGTTTATGGGCTATCGCCATCCCACGGCCTTCATTGCGTCGGCGGCAGCCGTAGCGGCTATCGCCAGTTTTGTGATGCTCATGCTCGATGCCAAGGTGCGCGCTGTCCCCAACGCCGTCGCGGCCTACGGGGTACATTTGGGCGTGGCTTTGTTGGTACTGGGCGTGGCTTTTTCTGGGCCGTACAAGCAGGAGGGCGACTTGTTGCTGGCAAAGGGCGACAAGGGGCGCGTGGGTGGGTATGAAATTACGCTGGTTGATATTGTCGATGGCGTGAAACCCGGCTTTGATTATATTGAAGGTCGTCTGGAAATTCGTAAAGACAATGTGCTGGTGGGGGTTTTGGCTCCGCAGCGCCGTATTTACGACAAATTCGGCAATCAGCAATTTTCCGAAGTGGACACCGTGGCAAGCCTTGGGGCAGAACTCTACGCCTCCTTGTTGGGGCTGGACACGCAGCATCGGTTAACGGTGAAATTTAGCGTGCATCCGCTGGTAAACTGGATGTGGATTGGCGGTACGCTGATGTGCCTTTTCCCCTTGTTCGGCTTACGGCGCCGTAAGTCCAAACAGGAAGTGGATGCCTAGGCACAACATGCTGCTGGAATTGCAACATATCGCCCGCATGTACGGATCTCGGTGCGTCTTTAAGGATGTGTCTTTTTCTGTGCCTGCGGGCTCGCTTACGGTGTTGGTAGGCGCTAACGGTGCGGGAAAGTCCACCCTTATGCACATTATGGCGGGCCTTGCGCGCCCCAGTGCGGGCGAGGTGCTGCACCATGTACAGCCTGCTGAAATGGCGTATCTTGGGCATGCGACCTTTATTTATCCCGCCTTGACGGCCCGTGAAAATTTGCGTTTTTGGGGCGCGATGTACGGTGTGGACGTTTCTGACATGGCACTGGACACGGTGCTGGAAAGGGTGGAATTGCAAGCCCACGCCCACGAGAGAGCTGCAGTGTTTTCCCGTGGTATGGCCCAAAGATTGAATGTGGCGCGGGTGCTGTTGTTGGAACCGCGCTTGTTGCTTTTGGACGAACCGGCTACGGGCTTGGACACCGCCTCCAGCCACTTGTTGCGCCGCGAAATAGTGCGGGCCCGTGAACGCGGGGCGGGCATCGTATGGATTACCCACGATGTTCTGACCGACGCGCCTTTGGCCGACCGGCTGTTGGCACTGCGGGACAGGCGGCTGGCCTATGACGGCGAACCCACAGCCTACACCGATGCTTTAGAAAAGGCTGTAGCCGATGGGGGCAGGCCATGATGACAGGCGCGTGGCACATTGCTACCAAAGACTTGCACATGGTGCTTATGCGGGGTAGCGGGCTGGTGCAGGCTTTGTTATTGGGGCTGATCATGCTTTTTGTGTTCAGCTTGTCGCAGCAGGTGGGCGAAACCATGAGCCCGCAAGGGGCGGCCACAATTTTCTGGCTGGCTTCGGCCTTTTGCCAAGTTCTGATTTTTAATACCCTCTATGCTTTGGAAGAAGCCAATGGCGCGCGCCTTGGTTTGTTGTTGATGCCCCGCCCCGTGCAGTCCGTGTGGTTGGGTAAGGCTTTGGGAGCGTTGGCGCTCTTGCTCTTGGCACAATTGGTGTTTTTGCCCGCCACCATTGTATTTTTGGGACAGAATATTTCCGTGCTTTGGCCGTGGGCCTTGTTGGCCCTTGTGCTGGTGGATGTGGGCATGGTGGCGGTGGGTTCTTTGCTCGGGGCATTGTCACAGGGGCAAGCCGCGCGGGAATCCCTGTTGAGCATTGTGCTTTTCCCCTTGCTTATTCCTTTGTTGCTCGCGGGCATACGGGTGGGTGCGGGAGCTTTTGCCGAGGCCCTTCCCGAGGGTTTTCATTCGTGGTTGGGCGTGGCTGCCGCCTTTGACGCATTGTTCTTGGGCGCGGGGCTGATACTCTTTGAATTTGTGTACGCAGGAGAAGAATAAATGCCGCAAGGTATTGTCCTATTAGCGACCACTGGCGCGGTGCTGCTGGCTTTGTGCCAAGGCCTGATTTATATATATGCCCCCGTGGAAGCGGTCATGGGTATTGTGCAGAAAATTTTTTATATCCACTTGCCTTTGGCATGGTGGGCTTTTGCCAGCTTTTTTGTGGTTTTTGTGGCTTCCATTGCGTTTTTGCGTACCCGCGCGGCCCGTTGGGATCGTCTGGCGGGGGCAGCGGCGGAAGTGGGGGTGCTGTGCAGTACCTTAGCCCTGATGACCGGCTCCCTGTGGGCGCGGCATTCATGGGGCGTGTGGTGGACGTGGGATCCACGGTTGACCACCACATTAATCTTGTGGTTTGTGTACACGGCCTATTTGGTGTTGCGTACTTTAGATATATCGGAAGCGCGCCGTGGTAAAATTTGCGCCGTGGTGGGGATTGTGGCTTTTATTGACGTGCCGTTGGTGTTTATTTCGGCGCGTTTGTGGCGTTCCATCCATCCGGCGGTGTTCGCAGCGCGCGGGGGTGGTTTGGACGAGGCCATGAAAATAACTGTAATAACATGTGTGGTGGCCTTTGGTTTTATCTGGGCCGCTTTGGTGCTAGCGCGCAAGG
>JAVVPD010000099.1:0-7531 GCA_036655975.1 Desulfovibrionaceae bacterium
GGAGGCTCGTCAAAGGTGGAGCTGACCACTTCCGCTTTTTTAACCGTGCGTTCCATATCGGTTACTTCTTCAGGACGCTCGTCAATCAACAGCACAATGAGGTATACATCGGGGTGATTGGCATTAATGGCATTGGCCATGGACTGTAAGAGCATGGTTTTGCCGGTGCGCGGTGGAGCCACAATCAAACCGCGTTGTCCCCGCCCGATGGGCGACATGATGTCGATCACGCGGTTGGAAAGGTTTTTGTCCCCGTGCTCCATAACCATTTGGCTGTCAGGATAAATGGGCGTAAGGTTGTCAAAAAGAACAAGATTTTTGGCATTTTCAGGGGGTTCGAAGCCGATTTCGGTTACTTTGAGTAGCGCGAAATAGCGTTCCCCTTCTTTGGGGGGGCGAATTTGGCCTGAAACCACATCGCCTTTGCGGAGGGCGAAACGCCGGATTTGGGAGGGTGAAACGTAGATGTCGTCTGGGCCGGGCATGTAACTGCACAAGGGAGAACGCAAAAAACCAAAACCGTCAGGAAGAATTTCCAGTACCCCGTCACCAAAAATGGAACCATTTTGGGAGGCGCAGTTTTGCAAGAGGGCAAAAATTAATTCTTGTTTACGCATGGAACTGGCATTTTCAACGTCAAACTGTTCTGCCAATTCCATGAGTTCTTGCATACTCTTGGTTTTAAGGTCGGTTAGACTCATACCGTTTTCCGAAATAATCGAGGGAGCTTTTTTTTTCCGCATAAGAATCCAATAGTGCTTGTGTGGTATGGATGACACGAAAGGGGGGCATACGCACGGCGTGCATACACTCAAGTAGGGATGATTGGGAGACTAATGTGTACCTGAACGTGAATATGCACCAAGGCAAATTCACAAAAAACATTCACACCTGCCTACAACATATACCGTTGTACAAGACAAAATGTAAGTAAAGACAGTTTGCAGAGTCTCTTATAACGTTCATGGACAAAAAAGGCAAGAAAAATTATTTTTTAATTTCTTCGGCTACAGGAAGCGTTTCAGCAGGGACTACGAGGAAGCTCTGAATATGTTCGCGTATCTGTAGTTCCGGTATTTGAAGAACTTCAGCAATTTCGCCCACAACAAGTACCATGGCTTGTTCGAGCAGGCGGCGCTCACCAAAGGACAATTCTTTTGTGCGACCAATCAGCATAAGTTCACGTAACACGAGGGCCACATCGCTGAGATCATTACTTTTCAGTTTTTCAGAATATTCTCTGTAGCGTCTGTTCCAGTTTTGCCCGGTGTAAATTTGCCCGCTGCTCGGATCGGCGGACAGGGTGTCTAAAATTGTTTGGGCTTGCTCTGTGGTAATAAGACAGCGTAAACCAACATTGCTTGCATTGGCGACAGGTACCATTAGGGTGATGTTGTTGGTTAGAATGCGTACTATGTAAAATTCATACGAAACACCTCCAACGGTCTGTTTGTCGATGGATTCAATTTTACCCACACCTTGGGCGGGGTAGACTACGAGATCGTCATTGGTGAACAAGGGCACTCCTCAACATAATTTTGTACTATTTGAGAATACTAGCGTATTGCTGAACAAGAGTCCAGTACAACGTGAAAATATGCCCTAAATCTTCACGCGGGTAAAGCTTATTCCGGCCGTACTTTACTTGAAAATTGGCTGGTGGCCAAGCTGCCTTGGGCGGCATACACTTGCAATGCCTCAAGAGCTTTAGGGAATACACCAGAAAGCAGGGTGGAATCTTCCGGCGCGGGGCGACCCAACACCCATGGGGTTACATCTCCAGCACCAGGCGGTCGACCGATGCCCACACGCAAGCGATGAAAATCGGGAGTGCCAAGCATTTGGTTGATGGATTTTAAGCCATTATGCCCGGCATTGCCGCCTCCAGTTTTAAAGCGTAAAAAGCCGGGTTTAATGTCCAATTCGTCATGAATCACCACGGCCTGATCGGGGCTAAGGCGGTGCCAAGCCATGAGTGGCTGGGCGCATTCTCCACTCAAATTCATGAAAGTCTGGGGCTTGGCTACCAGCCACCAGCCACTGTCCTTGGGCAGTGTGCAACGCCATAACAGGCATTTGAACTTAGTGCCTGTCAGGCTTTCCACGCGTCCGTCCCGCTCGCACAGTGCCAGCAGCTTGTCCACAATGGTAAAGCCGATATTGTGGCGGGTTCCTTCATATTGTTGGCCGGGGTTGCCAAGACCGATAAAAACGCCTTCATAATTCATACAATGCTCGTGGCTACAGAGGTGTTTGGGGGGGCATCCGAGCACAGTGGATGCAGGGGCAGGCCGAGCTCCGCGCAACGCCGCCCTATATGCGTGGCAATTTCGGCGGCATAAGTAGGCACCAGCGGGGCCATGTGTCCACCACCGCTGACTATAAACATTTTTTTGTCGCGTGCGGCGAGCTGTGCAAAGAGGCATTCCATAAAATCTTGTGTGAATAAGGCGTCATTACGTGCGGTGATGACATCAACAGGGCAGGTAATGTTCCCTGCCTGCGTGGCTTTTTCCAGATTAGTGGTGAACAGGCTGGCGATAAAGGCCAGTGGATAGGAAAAACGCACGGTACCGCCGGAAAGATCGGCACCTTTGCCGCCGTGGCAGATTCGGAACAGGCTGAGATACATAGGAATACAGATGGGCGCGCGTGGCACAAGGCGAGCCAAACGGCAAATGCCTCGCAACAAGCCTTTGTACCAGCGTGCTAGAGGCTTGAACAGGGTCACTTCAATGGCCCGTGGATGGTCAGGCAAGAGCGTGCATAATAAAAATACGGCCGCCAGCGGGCTATTTTGTGGCCCACAGGCATGGGCTAGCGCCAAAATACCGCCTTGGCTGTGACCGGCAAGCACCACCGGCCCGCTGAAATGTGCATGGGCCCATGTAAGGGTATCACGACCATTACCCAAGATATCTTCAAAAGTGAAAATTTTCTTGATACGTGGGCTTTTGCCATGGCTTAAGGGGTGCAGGCCCACCACGTTAAAACCTTGATCCACCAGCACTTGTAAAAAACGTTGATAATATAAGGGGCAGGACATGGTGCCGGGATAGAATACAAGCGTGGTGGCGGCAGAGTCGCGGGCCCACACGGACAGCACCACGGGGACACCGCCAGAGTGGATTTGGAATTCGTCATACGTGTACGAACATTGCATCGGGTGATCCTCATGACACATGCCAGCGCAAATAACCACCAGTTCCCCGTAAGGAACTGGTGGTTATACGATATCGAGAACCGCAGAAATTATTCTGCAGCGTCTGCAGCTTCTGCAGCCGTATCTTCAGCGGTCTTGGAAAGAACCGAGACCACAGCGTAATTGCTATGATAATCAGCCACAACGCCAGCGGGCAGCACAACATCCGTCACGGTGATAGTGGTGTTGATATCCATATTGCTAACATCAATGGTTATTTTCTTGGGCATATCCAAAGGCTTGCTGATAAGCACCATGCTTTCACGATAGGTTTCCAGCTTGCCGCCGGCCTTCACGCCACGGGAGGTGCCGATAAATTCTACGGGTACACTAATTTTGACCTTTTTCTGCAAGTCCACGCCAAAGAAATCAATGTGTTTGAATTCTTTTTTGAAGGGATGGTATTGTACTTGCCATACCAACACTGGGTGCACCATCTTGGTACCGTTGTCGTCAATTTCTAGATTGAACACGGAAGTGCGGCCCATTTCGTTGTACATCTTTTGCAGGGGCAATGTTTCGGCCTGCACAGGAATATTTTCACCAGCGGCGGTGTAATATACACCGGGCACCAGCTTTTCGGTACGCAAGCGGCGGTTAAAGCCCTTGCCGAGGCCGTCACGTTTTTTCACTGTCAAAGTTTTTTCGATGGTGGACATGGTGTTTTCTCCTTACTGACTTCCGCTGATGCGGGAGTAAAATTCTATACAAAAAGTACGCTGACGGATGACCCGGTGTGAATATTATGAATGGTCTTGCCGAGCAGTGCCGCCACAGACAAAGTTTTAATTTTAGGGCAAGCGTGGGCTTTGTCCCCAAGGGGAATGGTATCGGTGATGAGCACCTGATTGATGTTTGAATTGTTCAGGCGTTCAATGGCTGGGCCAGAAAGCACCCCGTGTGCGGCGCAGGCAATAATTTCTGCGGCACCGTAGTTACGCAATACTTCTGCTCCGGCGCACAAAGTGCCGGCGGTGTCGATCATGTCATCCACCATAATGGCAAATTTGTCTTTTACATCCCCGATAACGTGCATAGCTTGCGCCTGATTGGGACGATCGCGGCGTTTGTCAATAATGGCAAGGCCTGCATCCAGTCTTTTGGCATAGGCCCTAGCGCGCTCCACCCCGCCCGCATCGGGCGAAACAATTACCGCATTTTTGATGGTGGGCAATTGGCGAATATATTCTAACATGACCGGTGCTGCGTACATATTATCAACAGGGCAGTCAAAAAATCCTTGAATTTGTCCCGCATGCAGGTCAACGGTGACCACGCGCTGTGCCCCAGCCACGCGCAAAAAGTCAGACACCATTTTGGCGCTGATGGGCGCGCGCGGGCTGACCTTACGGTCTTGACGCGCATAGCCAAAATACGGAATAACCGCCGTTATGCGCCCTGCACTGGCCCGCTTGAGGGCATCAAGCATGAGGCATAATTGCATAAGGTTATCATTGACAGGGGCACAGGTAGGCTGCACGACAAAAACATCGTCCCCGCGCACATTGTCGCTGATTTCGACCCGAGTTTCCCCGTCACTAAAAGTAGTGGCAAGGGCAGGGGTGAGCTGGCAGCCTAGATGGTTACAAATAGCTTTTGCAAGCTCGGGATTGGCTGATCCGGTGACGATCTTCAGGTCGTTGTACATTATGTGCCCTTAGAAGGTCTATCCTGTGACCCTCTATACTTTGATAGCCCTTCGCATGCGTAGGGCTTCTGAGGTATGGGAATACTTTGTAATGGCTGGGGTGGAAGGATTTGAACCCTCGGATGACTGGACCAAAACCAGTTGCCTTACCTACTTGGCTACACCCCAGTATTATAACGCTAACCTGTAAATCTGAAGACCTTGCCTCTGCATATGAGACGCAGCCCTTTGAGCGGTGCTGGCATCCCTAAACAGTCCAACAAGGCTTGCTCCACTCCCGCTGAGTACTGCCGCGTGTGCGCCAGCCTTTAGCAAGGCTTCTTTGTGCATCCGTAAAACCGGATGCGCGGTAAAGACCACACTTTCAAAAGTGTTGGTAATGAATGACCGCTGGAAGACAAATTCTTTAGCCTTGAGTGGCGAACTTGTCAAGCAAAGAGAATCAATTTTTGTCAAATTTGCCACATCCCATGCCTGATACGCCCACGGCGTAGACACCTGCACGGGGGGGCAGAGTACCACAATGTGCCAGCCTGTCAAGAAGTAGGGGAGTGGTTCTAATTTTTCGCCTATGCCCTTTACGCGGCAGGGCGCGTTTTGCAAAAAAAAGGGCACGTCCGCCCCCACCGTGGCGGCGATATCTGTTAAGGCGGGGGTATCCAGCGCTTGTGGGGCCCGCGCGTTCAGATAGAGCAACAGGGCCCCAGCGTCAGCGCTGCCGCCCCCGAGGCCCGCCCCGTGCGGAATGCCTTTTTCGAGCCGAATCCGTATAGATGGCGCATAGCCTGTGCGCGTGGCATAGGCTGCGTAGGCGCGGGTCAGCGTGTTGTGCTGTGGGTCAATGCCGGGCGTGGCGCAATTGCACTGCAAACCCGAAGTGTTTTTAGGTGCTTGCGTGATGTGAAGCACATCATGGGGGTCGGGCAACGGATAAAATAGCGAATCCAATTCGTGATATCCGTTGGGGCGTCGCCCTGTTATGCGGAGGCTGAGGTTGATTTTACAGCCTACTCGCAGCTGTATTGCGGATTCGTTCACAGCACTTCTACGGTCAGGTGGTCGTTGGTGAAGACGCATATCTCGGCCGCAATACCCATGGCGCGGCGCACGATGTTTTCAGCGTCTAGGTCAGAATGACGGCTCAATGCCCGTGCAGCCGCTAGCGCATAGGGCCCGCCACTGCCAATGGCCGCTAGGCCGTCGTCCGGCTCAATAACATCTCCCGCGCCGGACAGCAGCAGAATGTGTTCCTTATCCGCCAGCAGCAGCATGGCTTCCAATTTGTGTAAATATTTATCCTTGCGCCAATCCTTCGCCATTTCCACCGCAGCGCGGGGAAGGTTCCCGTGTAGGCCTTCTAACTTGGCTTCAAAGCGTTCAAACAGGGTGAAAGCGTCGGCTGTGGCCCCGGCAAATCCTGCCAAAACTTGATCTTTATAGAGACGGCGAACCTTGCGGGCCGTGTGCTTCATGACGATGCTCTGTCCCATGGTCACTTGACCGTCTCCGGCCATGGCAACGATATTGCCAATGCGGACAGCCAGTATTGTTGTTCCGTGTGCGTCCAAATTACATTCCTTCTTTCCATATTTCTTTACGCTCGGTATAGCGCGTGGTGAATCTGTCTAATAAACGCTTGTCTTCTGGGCTTTTCGCCAGCCCCTTGGCCTGACCGTAATACTTTTCAGTGCGCTTTTTGTCATTGCCGTACAATGCGCTGTAGGCCAGATGCAAGAAGGCGTCAAAGTGCTTGCCCGATTCCCCCAGCGAGCGTCCGTAGGCGGTGTGGACTTCCTGATCTTCGGGGAGAGAACGCAGTACGTCTTCATAATAGGGGTGGGCATCGCGCGAGCGGCCTGTTTCATCAAGCATACGGGCATAAAAAAAGCGGGCCATGTAGTCGCGTGAATCTTTTTGGATGGCTGCCCTGAGCAGCGGGGAAGCCTTGCTCATATCACCCTTGCGGAAATGGAAAATGCCGGCCTCGCGCATAATCAGCGGATCGGTGGGGCCGCAGGCCAGCGCTTTGTCAAAAGCCGCGTCCGCTTCACTGATTTTGTTTTGACGGGCCAGTATGATGCCCTTGCCCATGGAAGCCAAACACGTATGGGTTTTGGCAGCACTGAACATTTGCAAGGCGGTTTCTTCGTCGCCATAGCGCGCCCAGAGGAGTGTTTTAACCCGTAAAAAATGCTTATTGTCCAGCGTGCGCTGGCGGATGGCGGTGGGGGCAGCCTGAATGCGGGCCTGAATACCGTTGACGCGATCGCCCAATTCCGGGTGGGTTGAAAGATAGGCGGGCATGCTGGAACCGCTCATCCAGCTTTTTTTACGGATTTTCTGAAAGCCCGTGACCATCCCTTGCAAAGGATAGCCCGCCGCCATCAGATATTGATAGCCCATATGGTCGGCTTCGTTTTCGTCAATACGGCTGTAATTAAGCATGGCAGCTTGTCCCGCGCCCATGGCCCCTGCCGCCAAGGCTGCGCCACCTGCCCCCCCAGCGGCAATGCCCGCCACCGCGAGCAGCAGGCTGCCTATGGTCAGCATTTTGCCGCGCTCGACGCGCGAGGCCACATGGCGTTGGGTCACGTGGGCCATTTCATGGGCCAGCACCCCCGCCAGTTCTGCCTCATTGTCCAGATTCATGATCAGGCCCGTGAAGACGAATATATACCCCC
>JAVVPD010000100.1:0-7463 GCA_036655975.1 Desulfovibrionaceae bacterium
AAGCATTCGTCAAGCTGGATTGGCCTCTACTGCCATTCTCAGGTTGGGTGACCCCACGTAACAGCTGGTAGCCAAGCCCGCGCCGCTGAATTAATGCCCTCTTTAGACCGTGGTGCCGATTTGGTGCAATTTGATGCAGAAATTCCAGCAAAAAAGCCCTCATGACTTCTCATAAGGGCTTGATTTTGTTTGGTACCGAGGGCGAGACTTGAACTCGCAAGGCCTTGCGACCGGCGGATTTTGAGTCCGCTGCGTTTACCATTCCACCACCCCGGCAGGAGAATTGAGGAACATCTAGGTGTTCTTCAACCGCTGGAAAAATTCTCACAAGACGGGCATAATGTCAAGCTATGTTGGGGGAAATATTTTTTAAAAAATATTGATTAAATTCCAAATACATACTAAACATATGCTAAATATTTTGGATTTTAACTTGTGATTTACCCCTGTTTGCCCTATAAAAAATTGGTCATTATTCTAGTAGGGGTTGTTTTTATGCAAGATTCTGGGAAAATTGTACAAGATATCAGCCTAGCTACTGGGCAATCCATTACTTGCTTATTCAATAAAGTGCTCAAAGTTGAAGCTCAACTTGTTGGTTTTGCTGAGCAAGACTTTCTTGTGCTCCAATTCCCCTATATAACAGGCATCCGCAACCAAATTATTCCGAATACCTCTTTTGCCGCACATTTGCGTATGAGCCAGTCACTTATCTTTTTTTCTAGTATTGTTGAACATATATACGAAAAAAAGAAATTGGTTATTTGCACCTACCCCACATCGTTTAAACTCTTTGAAGCGCGTATAACCCAACGTTTTCCATGTTTTGTCCCTATTTCTCTTTCTATCAACGATGCCTACATGCTGGCGGTAACACAAGATATCAGCAATAATGGCTGCCACCTTGTTGTTGAAGCGGCGTATTACAAATTTGCCCGCGCTATCCAGTTGAAAGACACGCTCACTGTGGAATTTGGCTCGGGCAATTCCTCCAGTTTTCTTGTTTCGGCAGAGGTTGTATACCTCAAGCAAGGTTTGGCTTCTACGCACTTGGGCTTGCATTTTACCAGCATCGCGGGGGAAGATTCCATAACGTTGAAGCAGCTTATCCAAAGTCACCAGCATGAAATCAATCTCTGAGTCCAGTGCACACGGCCCTACCACACCGCCGGAAAAACCCTGCCACGCCGCACTTGTGATTTTTTCCGGCGGGCAAGATTCCGCCACCTGTCTGGCATGGGCTCTGGAACATTTTGCCAAAGTGTCCACGCTGGGCTTTGATTATGGTCAAAGGCATCAGGTCGAAATGGCGTGCCGCTTGGTATTGTTGCAGAATATTCCGCGCATGAAAGCAGAGTGGAAATCCGCCTATACGCAGGATCATATTATTACTACTGATTTTTTTCACACATTGGGCAACAACGCGCTGGTGCAAGAGCAAGCTATTGTGACACAAGAGACAGGCCTACCCAACACCTTTGTGCCGGGCCGCAATCTGTTATTTTTGTCCTTAGCCGCCGCCTATGCGTATAGTCTTGGGATTTCAAACCTGGTTATGGGAGTGTGTGAAACGGATTCTTCTGGCTACCCTGATTGCCGTGACGATGCTGTTAAAGCCATGCAAGTCGCGTTAAATATCGGTATGGACGCGCATTTTACCGTGCACACCCCACTCATGTGGCTGAACAAGGCAGAAACGTGGAACTTGGCTCACCGCCTTGGCGGCACGGAGCTTGTGGATTGTATTGTAGAGCAAAGCCACACCTGTTATCTGGGAGAACGTAGCCAGCGGCATGCGTGGGGCTATGGCTGTGGGCAGTGTCCCGCGTGCAAGCTACGCGCTGCGGGCTATGAACGCTATTGTCAGATGTCATCGCTATAGATTTCGAATCTTTGGAGCCTGTGCCTGTGCAAAAAACACTTTCCTGTGTCCAATCTGTTGAGGCTGCGGCAATTCTCTTTGAGTTGAACACCCGCAAGGATGAAATTGCGGGGATGTCCGTTCATGCGGCTTTACCCCAAAACCCTGAAACTGCTCGCACAATCTATCTGGAATGGCTTGCTTTTGTTCACGCTGCCATTGTATACGCGCTTATGCACAAAGCCCCTGCGGCGGTAGTTGCTCTCTACTTGCGCGGTACCACAGAATTATTGGAAACATATGCCGATGTGGACACCCAAAACGCGCACAGCTTCATTGACAGCGTGTTTACACCCTATATGGAATGTTTGGTACAAGAACGCCAAAAAGACTGCCCCACATTGTTTTTACGCAAGGTCACAGGTCAGGACAGCCCACTGGCATGTCCCGCCAGTATGCGCGTTGTGTCTGGCGTAATGGCGATGGCTTTGTGTTCCATTATAGACGCTTTGGGGCAATACGAGATGCTTGCAGAGTAAGCCCCGCTTCCAAATTAGCTATTTCAGGTCAAAATTGCCTTTAAGGGCAATTGCACCACCATATCTGTACCGCTGGCAGACGAATCTGGGTGATTTTTGACAAAAATAGCAGCCCCACGTCGATGGAGCAGACTTTGGCATACGGCAAGCCCCAATCCCGTGCCTTTGCCCACCTGACGGGTGGAAAAAAAGGGCTCAAAAATATGGGGTAAAACATCTGGGGCAATGCCATGCCCGCTATCCACAAAATGTAATTCATAGGTGTGCACGTCCAGATCCGTAGCAAAAATAGTCAGGGTACCGCCGTGAATCATGGCATCCAAAGCATTTTCAATGCAGTGCATACACACCTGATACAGTTCCAGCGTTGACCCCACGGGCTGCGGAGAATCGGGATCGCATGCGTCAGGAATATTCAAAACAATCTGCACCCCCAGCTGGTCGGCCCGCGATTGCAATGATTCCATAACTTGTCGCACAATAGCGGCCACGCACAGGGGGCGGACTTCCGCGTCCAGCCCCTTGCCAAACATGAGTAATCGGCGCGTAATTTCACGAATACGAACGCTCTGGTGGCGGATGCTGTGCAGGGCATTACGCATTTCTTGCAGCACCGTTTCACTGGGGGCCGCTGTCAGATCATCCAGCAGATCTTCTACCCATCCGGCGGCTTGAGCCATGATATTGACAGGATTATTCACTTCATGGGCCACACCTTCAGCCACTCGCCCCAAGGAGTGCAGGTGGGCGGTGGCGGCAAGGCGCTCTTCCTGTTGACGTTGCTTTTTGCGCTCAAGCCCGTGCTGGCATTCTTGCAGCATATCGTCAATAGTAACGGGCTTTCGCAACCAGTTGAGCGCTCCCGTACGCATGGCCTGCACGGCAATGCTCACGTCATTGGCTCCACTCAGCATCACCACATCCACCTGTGGGTAGCTGTCGTGGATGCGTGCCAACAAATCAACCCCATTCATGCCGGGCATACACACATCCACAAAAGTCATATCCACACAGTCCGAAGCCAGCAATGCCAGAGCCTGACCGGCATCGTCCGCCACGCTCACGCGCATGCCGCGCATACGCAGTCTTTCAGCCAAAGCGGCACTAAAATCCCGCTCGTCATCCACAAGAAGAATATGCATGGCTGCCTCCAGTTGTTGCGCGGCATGGGCCTATTTCAGATAATCCTTTTCACCGAGCACTTCCTCAGCGGTGTTGAAGTCCGCACCTTCAGCCATGGTAGCGGCAACCAAGGAGTTTTCCAGCTTGTCTCGGAAAGCCATGCGGATACTGGATAATAATTCTTCGATATCCATGGGTTTTTTCAAAAAGCTGTACGCTCCCATGCGATAGGCTGTTACTTCTTCGGTATCACCACCGTGCCCGGTCAGGATAATGACCTGTACGTGTGGATTAACCTTTTTGACACCGCGCAGCACCTCAAAACCGTCCATACCGGGCATACGCAAGTCCAACACCATCACGTCAGGCGCCTTGCCCTCGCTCACCAGACGCAAAGCATCCTGCCCATTGTAGGCCACCTGCGCGTGCAGTCCGCGCATGCTCAAGCGTTCGGCCAAGGTGTCCACAAATTGTATTTCGTCATCCACCAGCAGAATATTGATATTTTTTTCGGCCATGATCGCCTCCTTGTCTTCCCAAATGGTTATGGTTGAAATGGGGTTGTTTCTATATGCATAAGAAAACGCGGCCCTTTGCCCCCCCCAGTAAGCGGAAACAATTTTTCCGCCCAATGAGGGCTCAGGGGACGTAACAGGGGATGCCCAGTCAGGGCGGCAATAACCATATCGCTATTTTTACCGCCTTCTTGCACTTCACACTCGATGACGGCGTTACCTTGATGGAGAATAGGGCGAAAGCACAGGCTCACCCCGCCCCCCACGGCGGCACAGGCATCAAAAATACCGAGCAGGCAGCGGAATACCTCCAGCGGCGCGGCCGGGCTGAGAATGGGTTCCGCCGTTGGCTGGCAGTGAAGCTCCAGCGCGCAGGCTTTGCCTCTGCGGCGGGCCATAACGCAAAAATCGCCGGTTATTCGTGTTAGATCACAGCTTTTTTCCGAAACATCGTCCCGATATTCGGCACATTGCCCGATATGCCCCATGCCTTCGGCAAGTTCCGCGCCGTGATTCACCTGTTCCTGTACCGATTGCAGGGCTTGCTGCACCCGCACCAAACGGGTAGCCGCGTCGGGCTGGCGCAAGATATCTTGTACAAGCCCCACAGATTCACGAATGACCGCCAGAACATTACGCATGTCATGCGTTGCCGAATTGATTAAACGCCCTATACATTCACTTTTGTGCATACGAACTTTCCACATGTTTGGCAAAGGCCACAGCGGCATGCAGGGTATCCCAAACCACCTGAAAAGCCACAGGCTTGGTCAGACAACTGTAGGCCCCAGACAGGGGCACGTCACCGGAATCGTCTCCGCCGGCTACGGGCGCGGCATGCCCGGTAAGCAGAATTACGGGCAAGTACGGATAGCGACTTTTGACGGCAAGCAAAATATCCGCACCGGAAAGACCGGGCATAAACATATCCACCAGCACCACGTCCGGCACTTGTTCGAGAATGCGGAGCAAACCTTCCTGCCCGTCATACGCGGTGCGTACCTGCAAACCGCGCAATTCCATACGTTCTGCCAAGGTATTCACAAATTCCACTTCATCATCAATCAGCAGTACTGATATATTCTCAATGCTATGCCTCCGTACCTTGAAATTCCTGAGGATTCAGAGGCAAGGTGATGGTAACGGTAGTCCCCTGCCCCACGGCGCTCTCCACCTCAATACTGCCCCCCAGACGCTTGACAATGCCATAGGTGATGAACATGCCAAGGCCCGTCCCTTCATGTTTTTTGGTGGAATAAAAGGGTTCAAAAATATGCTGTAACACGTCTTGCGACATGCCCTTCCCCGTATCGCGCACCGCAATACGCACGGCCGGATGATTGTTCAAAAGACAACTTTGGCAGCTTACACTCACCCTGCCGCCCTTGTTGACAGCGGCCAGTGCATTGCCCAGAATATTTAAAAAAACTTGTTGTAATTGCCCGCGATCCGAATGAACTTTGGGCAGCGTCTCACTCACTTCGGACGTAATGCTGACCCCCCGATGCTGCGCTTCGCGCTCCAGAAATTCCAAAGTTTCGTTGAGAATTTCTTTCAGTTGAATTTCTTGTTGCTGCGCGTCCATCCGCCGTGAAAAGCCCAAAAGACGGTGGGTTATGCCTCTGGCTCGTTCCACAGAAGTGACAATGCCCTCTACCAACGAAATAAGACGATCTTTTTTGGAAAAATCTCCTCCCATATGCAAAAAGTCCAGAGCCAATCCCGCTTTTTCATTGATAATCGCCAGCGGATTGTTTACTTCGTGGGCAACCCCCGCAGCCAAACGACCGATGGACGACAATTTCTGACTATGCTCCATTTGGGCAAAAGCCGCCACACGGCGTTCGTCGCTGGCTTGCAGTCGGCTCATGAGCAAACCCATCAATCCGTATGACACCCATACAATGGCCCCAATGCTTAGGGCCAACAGTAAGAAAATATCGCTTTTTAGTGTTGTCCACGGTTTTAAAAAATCCTTACGTGGCTTAAGCGCCATCAGAACCAGTTCCGTGTCTGGCAAATACGTATAATCCAGCAGCATTTCACGGCCTTGAGTGTCTGTAATGGTCTGCACGGTCGTGTCAAAATTCATACGCGGCATGGGTATAGGCAAAATTTCCAGCACCCCGCCATAATATCGCGACGCAGTTTGCAACACACCCTGCCGATTGACCAAAAAGGTGTCCGTGTCTGGGTCAACCCCCACGCCAGAGACAAGGGTATTGAGCTGTTCGGTATCAATGGTACAGCGTAGCAACCATTGCTGCCCTTTATCGTCGGTACGGCTCACCGCAATAACCATGTGCGGCGCTCCACGCAGCCCCATGAACACATCCGTAATATAGTGCCCCTTAAGTTCCGCCTGCTGGAACCAAGACTGATCTGCGTAATCTTTATCCTTCAAATCATACGGGCCTGCATAGCTCACTTGCTTGCCCTTGGCATCAATAAGCTCCAAATCCACAAAGCCTTTAAATTCACTTTTGAGCGCACGGAAAATTTTGGTAAAGGTACGTTCCTGCGCCAATTCCTCAAAACTGTACGCCTCTGACAACAAGCTCACTGTGGCGGCGCGTTCGCCCAAAAATAATTGCAACGAGGCGCGGGTTTTATTCACAATACCGCGTAAGGGAATTTCCAGCTCACGCTGCATGGTATCGCGGTATTGGGCATGGTTGATGGCAGTAAGAATTAACAGGGGCGTCACTGAAACCGCCACCATGAGCAGGGTCAGCAAGCGCCGGAGCGAAGTATAGCGTTGTGGCGCAATGGCGTCCGGCACTTCCAGCAAACTTTGTAGCAGGCCGCATGACGGTGGTTTGGTATGTCCCATGGGGTGTTCCTTCAGCAAAAGTTCTTTACGGTCTAATGCCCGCTCACCACCAATACGCCGGAAGCGGCCAAGGTCAAGACCAAGACCTCCAGCAATGCGATCCCGCTCATAAGCCAATTTTTAGCGCGGACAAAAGACATGAGCAATTGCAGGTAACAAATAATCGTCAGCCCCGACAAAAAAACGATACCCAAAAAATTGGCAATGTCGCCTTTATTGATCAGAGACGTCCACCCCCAGCCCTGAGGAATATGCCCTGCGGCGCGGTAGTCCGCAGCAGAACCCTGCAGCAACAGCACCAAGTCTTCCAAAGGAATTTGTGGGGTCATGATGCCCGTTACATACAGAAAATAGGTAACCAGCATAAGAACAAAACCCGCCAAAGAGCCGTAAAACAAAGTATTTGCATAGCGCACTTGCGCTGGGGAGGCAGCTATTTGAGGATACATGGCATACTCCTATAAGGTGTCATAATAACTATATTCCAAGGCCTTTGAGCAGAGCTTTTAAGCCCGAGAAAAACAAAACCCCAATAACCATGTAGCGAATGAACTTGGGCTTGGATATGGCGAGTAAACGCACACCCACGACAG
>JAVVPD010000101.1:0-1571 GCA_036655975.1 Desulfovibrionaceae bacterium
GGTAGGCTCGGTATTCTTCATTATGCAGGACAGGCACCGGGGGGAAACGCGCCGCCCTGTCAAACAGTAATTCTTTAAAAAACCACATGATCCTTAACTCTCACACCTCTTATCATACAGGATACACGCATAAATATTATCACCGTGAATCAAAGCCCGCGTAAGCATAAAAATACCGCTATTATATTAAAAAAATCAGCTGGGGCAAAAGCTGCCCCCCCTAGTCTGCCAACCTGAGCAGACCTACCTCCAAGCTACAAGAGACCGCAATGTAGCTTTTTTATCGGGTGCGAGAAGATACAACGCTAAGGCTGCTAGAGTAGGCCAAAGAATCAGATTGATAAAAGTGCTGTGTTTTACACCGGATTGTCCGGGTAAAAGCGTAATCCAAACAAAGGGAACAAGCGCCGGAAAAAGAATTGTCCAAAGCCCACTGGGCATGCGGAGCCTGCATTTACTACGGCGCGCGAGAAGCAATACGAACAATGGCAACCAAACTTCCCAATGTGTTGTCGTGACATTATTCTTTATGGCAACCCATATCATATCTAGACTTTGCGGAGAATATTCCGCAGCTTTACCTGAAAAAATATCTTCAAATTCCATCTGCCAGATACACGCGAGCATTCCCCATTTGCACAGCCATGGCAATAAAAAGCCGATGCTCCAAGCCACACTGCTCCAAAAAAAGTCTGCAATAATTTTTTCTGTTTTTTCACCCCGAGCCCAAGCAGCCAGAACATAACAGAGCAGAGGGAGGGAAAGGCTCAAACTCCCCATATTGAGAAACGTTATAAACGCGTCGAGTGCCCCCACAATTCCCATAAACACAAAAATACCTTTACTACTCCGTAAATACGTTGCCGTAATTCCGGCAAAAAGTACCAACCAAAACTGTATTGCGTGGGTTGTCATTATATACATACTGGGGGAACACGGCAGGAAAAAAGCTAGGGTAATCACGGCTGCATGAGCAGCGGAAACCTTATTTTTTAGTGCGAGGAATAAAAACAGCAAGAGAATGCAAGCAATGCTCATGGTTATAATGCGAACCTGTTGCATTTCAAAAAAAGTATACAGGGGGCGTAGAGCTAAAAGATAGCCGTGAGTATAGCGCATATATTGATACAAGGGAGGAACAGTAAACATCTCCCCAGCAGCATGGCTCAATCCCGTACATTCACCATAATACCGGATAACAAATAGATCTTTTATGTCTATAGGGTCATGAAGAGCCGCACCAATCCCCGTACATTCTGTCCACATATCATAGCGCTTCCCGGTGACCATATCTTTAGAGCGCCGGGGATGATTTTCTTCAAAATAGCCTTTCTGGTACGCGGACAGCATGTGCTCTTTGAGCGGCTCCACGGGAAGCTGGTACACACAAAATAATAACAGGTATCCTAAACACATAACGACAAATAAGGATAAAATCAACATGCAGTACTGGTGAACGGCGGGGCGGCGTGCCCAAATCTCACAGAGGAAAGTTCTCATTTGTTGCCATTCCTTTTTTGCTTGCACTACACACCCCGATTATTAAAAGACGATATACTGTAAAAAAGCCC